>JBEVNX010000105.1:0-10204 GCA_040507895.1 Binatia bacterium
CGCGGACCCGGTCAAGATGCCACTGCTCTCGTTTCGCATCGACCTGACGAGAGTGGTACAGCCTCCAATTCATGCGCGGACGCATCACGCGCACCAGAAGAAGGCGGCGGGAGCGGTGTTTCCTGCTCATGGGTCGGCTGCGGGTGGAGTGGCTGCGCACGGCATGACGGTTGCGGGGGCAAGGGGCGCGCCTCGCTGGGCTTCGCGACGAGATCCACTGGCAGTATCAACGTCTCTCCGATCGCGTTCGCAACAACGACACATGCAAAGGCGGTGGAATAGCCTACGTCTTCGACAAACGCCGAAGTTTTGGTCGGCGCACCACCGTGGCAGGACCAAGGCGGGTTTCCGCCGGTCCTAAGCAACGATGCGGTACCGGAGTACGGTCGTCCGAATGAGTGATCGATGCAGCCCGACAGGAAGCACAGCACCGAGCACGCCATACAAGTCGGTGCGAGTGGGAACCGTCGGATGCGATCCAAGGCAATCAAGGAACGCAAGAGTGACATGCTCTGCCTCGCGGTTGCAACGGCAGCGACGGAGATACGGAGATGTGGAAGGCCTGGGCACCGGTCTGTTCATGGGTGAGTGAGCTGCCTTCCAATGGTTCCAGAACGTGGCGGCGATGACGATGGCCAACCCGACGTATAGCACGACCTGCGCGTCCGATCATCCGATCAAGTGCCGGTCGGGTAGGTCAAAGAGCCGCGCCAGGTCGAGGGCGTGGCCAAGTCTAGCGATCACGCGGCGCAGCATCTCGGGCGACGAGCGTACCGTCTGCGTCGAGAAGCTCTTCAGGCTGATTCTTTTTCCTCTTATTGCTACCATAAGTGCGCTGGTGGCTCGCCAATTTCTGAAGGAATCCCCAAGAATTGACCTTGATGAGGTTAGCTTGTGATCGAGGAGCGATAGAGATGTGGAGTCCGCCCGGGCAGCCGCGCGTCTTCCGGATCGGGCACGCTGTCGCGCACACAGGACAACCGGCGTCATCGCTCCCCGCCGCTCGTGGCCTCGCACGCGGCACGATCTTCGCGTCCACGCGCCTCGGACTCGCCCCCACACCGGTAGGAGGAAGCCATGCCGAAGAAACCGAACAAGCGCCAGTGCGGAACCATGATCGCGCACCAGCGGCTGCTCGAGCGGGACCCCGGGTTTCGGATGCGCCTCATGGCGCTCGAGACCCAGACCGCGAAGCGCCTCCAGCAGAAGAAGCTGGGGGCGCCCAAGATACGGACGATCAAGGTGCACGTGCACGTCGTCTACAACACGGCCGCCGAGAACGTGAGCGACGCGCAGGTGAAGAGCCAGATCAAGGTGCTCAACCGAGACTACTCCGCTAAGAACAAGGACAAGTCGAAGATCCCGACCGTCTGGTCGGGTCTCGTTGGAGACTCGCGGATCCGCTTCAAGCTCGCGCCGCAGGGCATTCACCGCATCCATACGACGGAGACCGAGTTCGGCGACGACGACACCGTCAAGCGGGTGGCCCCCCCAGTGGATCCCAAGAAGTTCCTCAACATCTGGGTCTGTACGCTCGGGGACGGCCTGCTCGGATATGCTCAGTTCCCAGGCGGACCGATCAAGACCGACGGTGTCGTCATCCTGAACACGGCCTTCGGCACGGTCGGCAACTTGGCTCCCAAGTTCAACCTCGGGCGCACGACGACACACGAGGTCGGCCACTACCTCAACCTGCATCACATCTGGGGCGATGTTGGCATCAGCTGCGCCGACTCCGACTACGCTGCCGACACGCCAAACCAGGAAGGTCCGAACTACGACAAGCCGAGCTTCCCGCACGTGTCCTGCCAGAACGGCCCGAACGGCGACATGTTCATGAACTACATGGACTACGTCGACGACGACACGATGGTCATGTTCTCGGCGCAGCAGGTCATGCGAATGCAGGCAACGATGGCGGGACCCCGAAGCGGCCTGTAGAGGGGGCTCGTGGGCACGGTTTCACGCGATGCCTTGTGCGGACGATGGACGCACTCACATGAGGAAGACACAGCCGACACTCGGGTCTATCGCCCACCGTCGCATGCGCTTCCTCCCTCGCGTGGCCGTGCCTCGTTCGAGCTCAAGGCGGACGGGACGATGATCGAGCGCGCGATCGGGCCTACTGACCGCACGGTGCGGCGCACCGGAACGTGGGAGCTGCGGCCCGACGGCCGTGTAGCCCTACGTCCGGACGGGGCGCCGGAGCAAGTGCTCGACGTCATCTCGGTCACCGCCGACCGCTTGGTCGTTCGCCGATAGGAGGCGACATGGAGCTCATCGTCGTTCGGGCCACCGCCGCGGCGGCGGTCGCCCGGATCACGCCGGCCGTCCCGGCCGGCGTGGTGTGGGCGCAGTTCGGCGACGAAGTCGTCGCCGGCGGCGCCGGGGCGGCGTGGAAGCGTTATCGCGACGCAACTGCGGATGCCGGCGCGCGCGTCGTGCACGCGCGTGGGCTGTCACCTGACCGACTGCACGTCGTGGTGCAGCAGGGCCGGCTCTTTCAGGCGCATCATCCAAAGGTCCGCGTGCTGCACGACCGGGGACGTTTCCTCCTGGTCGATCTCGACCCGCGCCAGGCGCGGCGCATCGGCAAACGCCACCCGACCTGCTACGGACTCTATCCGATCGCGGCCGGCGACGTCGTCTTCGCCCTTGGCGGCGTGGTTGCGCGACGCGCGGCGACCCCGTCGGTGAAGACGCTCGTCGATCGGGTGTCGGCCAACCGCTTCTCGACCGATCTCACGGCTCTCGCCGGCATGCACTCGCGCCTGTCGACCAGCGCAGATTACCGCGCCGCGGTGAAGATTACCTCGACGACGCTCGATGCCCTCGGCTACGTCGTGCGCAAACAGCGCGTCAGCGTGAACGGCAAGCCCAGTTACAACGTGATCGCCGATCGGGCGGGCACGGACCCTGCGCCGCGTCGGCAGATCGTCGTGACGGCGCACCTCGACTCGATCAACTGGGAGGACGGCCCGGCCGCCGCAGCACCCGGCGCCGACGACAACGGCAGCGGCGCCGCCGGCATCCTCGAGATGGCGCACGTCTTCGCCGGGATCGGCTCGAAGCTCGACCTGCGCTTCGTGCTCTTCGGAGGCGAGGAGCAGGGACTCTTCGGTAGCAAGCACCTCGTCGCGAATATCACCGCGGCCGATCGGACGCGCATTCGGACCGCGCTGAACATGGACATGATCGGCAGCACTAACACGGCCGCACGCACCGTGCTGCTCGAGGGGTCGCCGATCTCCGTAGCCATGATGGACGCGCTCGAGGCGGCGGCGGAGACCTACACGGGGCTCGCCGTCGAGCGGTCGCTCCATCCCTTCAACAGCGATCACGTCTCGTTCATCGAAAAAGGCATCCCCGGCGTCCTCACGATCGAGGGAGCCGACAGCTCGAACGAACGGGTCCACACCGCCCGCGACACGCTCGCCCACGTCGACGTGCAGCTTGCGGTCGAAATCCTGCGAATGAACGTCGGCTTCGTCGCCGAGGCGATCGGCGTCGCATGAGGGGAACCATGAAGCGACGACGTCAACGGGCCAAGACTCGTTTCAAGCCGCTGGCGGATATGCCGATTCGTGACCGGAAGTCGGAGGCGTTTCGATGCCTCGACGCGCGTCTGGCGCGGGTGGCACTGGTGAGCGAAAGTGCCCGCGAGATCCCGCCTTCGGGACGACGCGTGGCGGGCACACGCGGTCGGGGCGCCGCCTCCGCCGGCCGCCGGGACCTGCTCGCGCCCGCCATGCAGCGTCCCGGGCAGGCGCTCGAAGGGCTGATCGCCGTGCCGGCGACGCTGCGTGACCTCCCGCTGACCCGGCTGGGGTTGCTGGCCCTGGTCTCGGAGTCGAGCGTTCGACGGCTCGCGACCTGCGACCGCGTCTCGGTGCTCGTGGAGGCCGAGCCGTCGCGAGCCGACGCAGTCGGCCACCTCCTTGCGCGGCCCGGGATCGAGCGCGTGCGCGCCGTGTCGCCCGGGCTCTTCATCGCCAGGGTCCCGCGCGGACGGCTCGAGGGGTTGGCCGCCAACGCCGCCGTGCGCTTCGTCGAAGCAAGCGTCCGCCTGCGATCGCACTGCGAGCTCGCCCACGTGCGATCGGATCTCGTCGCCGCCGACGGGAAGCGGCGTGTCGCGGAGACGGGCAAGGGCGTGCTCATCGGCATCGTCGACTCGGGGATCGACGCGAGCCACCCGGCGTTTTGGAATGCCCGCACGCCGCGCATCGTCCACTACCGCGACCAGGTGACCGGCGACCTCTACGATCAAGCCGCCATCGCCGCCGGCCATGCGAAACGCTCGCCCGATACGTACGGGCACGGAACGCACGTCGCGGGGATCGCGGCGGGCAACGGTGCCAAGACACCGAACGCCCGGGGTGCCGGCGTCGCCCCGGGCGCAGATCTCGCCATCGTCAAGTCGAGCCTCAGCACGGCGGACATCGCCGACGGGGTGGCCGAGATCTTCGAGCTCGCAGCTCAACGCAAGCAACCCTGCGTCATCAACCTGAGCCTGGGGGGCCACGCGGGGGGACACGACGGCTCGTCGATCCTCGAGCGGGCGATCGACACGTTGTGCGAAGAGCGGGGTCGCGCGGTCGTCGTCTCGGCGGGCAACGAAGGCATGGCGCGCATCCATGCGAGCACGGTGCTGGACTGCGGTAGTCCCAAACCCGCACACTGGACGGCCGATATCGAGCTCAAGGCGCAGATCATCGAGAACACGTTGGTCGGCTTCGCCTGGATCGAGGTGTGGACGGCCAACGAGGACAACCTCCGTGTGACGTTGCGAAGCCCGAACGGCGAGCTCTTCACGCCGCCGCGCAAGGCTCGCGACGAGCAGGGGCGCGACCAGTTCGCGGTCGAGATGACGCATCAGGTGGCACACTACAGCGGCGACCAAGTGACGAGCTTCGGCATTCACACGGTGCCACAGGCCCCCTGGTTGTCGGGCTGGAGCATCATGGTCGAAGAGGACCGCAGCGCGGGCAAAAACGGCGTCGAGGTCGGCGCAGTGCACGCGTGGATCCAGGACGAACAGATGGGGGGCTTCACCAACGGCTTCGCCCGGTCGCATCTCGTCGGGCCGCCTGGAACGGCGGCGGCCGCGATCACGGTGGCAGCCTACGCGACCCGGCGCGAGTGGCCGTCGCGGGAACCGCAATCGGCCACCACCACCTTTCCCGCCATCAAGCTCGACGAGATCGCGTACTTCAGCAGTCCCGGCCCAACGCGCACCGGTCACAACAAGCCGGACGTCGCTGCGCCCGGCCAATGGATCGTATCGACTCTGTCGTCGAAGGCCTCTGCGGAGACCATCCCCGACAACTTGCGCCTGCCGAACGCCCCATATGCAGCGTTGGCCGGCACCAGCATGGCGGCTCCCTACGTCACCGGTGCGGTGGCCCTGCTCTTCGAGCGCCACCCGACCATGCACTGGGCCGAGATCAAGCGACGGTTGGTCGCGTCGACGCGGAAGGATCATTTCTCACGGCCGTGCTGGAACGATCGCTGGGGTAACGGTAAGCTCTCGATCGAGAGGTTTCTCGCCATCGAGCCGTAGCACGCCAGATGAGCGAATCTCGCAAATCGTTCGGGCGCTCGCAGAAGCCTGGTGGCGTGCTCGACGTCCTGATCGCGCTCGACCGCGAACCCGACGACGCGTGGCTGCGCGAGCTGAAGGACGCCGTCGCGCTCCACGTCCGCCGCATCATCGGCGACAAGCTCGTGGCCACGATCGATCAACGCCATCTGGAAAAGCTCCGCACTACACCGGGGGTGCGCGAGGTCGAGGTGGCAACGACCACCCGCCTACACTGAGGCGGTTTGAACCCATAGAGCGGCGCGACCGCCGGCACGTCGCCCACGTCCAAATGAGGCGGCGGCACGAGGCGGAGAACCTTCAAGCCGGCGCTCAAGTCATCCCGATCACGAACGAGACCAGATGTCGCCGTTCACGAAGTCCACATCCGATGGACGGAGACCGATAGCCCAGGGCAAAGGCGCCTCATGGAGCCCCGTTCCGTCGTCATGCCCGTCTTCGAAATCATTTCCGTCTGCGCTCGCCTATCGCATTCGGTGCGTCGAAGAGGCGCGCCACATCGAAGGCGCGGCCGAGTCTAGCGAGCACGCTCGGCACCGGTCAGCTTTGTTTGTACTATTTGCTCCGAGAGCGATAGCCTGTTGGCAGCGCTCCCAGCTCGGACGAGAGGAGCGAACGGACGCGAGCCCTTTTTCGCGGTGAGCATTCGCCACCCCGACACAGTCACTGCGTCGAGCGGAGCCGTCAAGCCCGCGCGCTGCAACCTCCCGCCACGCGGCTGTCGAGCAGCTCACTCGGCATCGATGGCAAGGGTGAAGCCGTTGTCCATCTGCAGGAGCGGATGATCGAGCCAGCGGAGGTGACGGTCGCGCGGCCCGAGCCGACGCGGACGCTGAACGAGTTCTGCCGCTCGGAAACAAGTCGTGTGCCATCCGCGGCGGATTTCGGCGTCCGTCCCGTCCGTCAGAACCACAAAAAACGCTGAAACTACGTGGCCCCTGCGGACGAATTGTACGCCGTCGTCCGGAGATCACGCCCCGAGAATTGATTCGTAGTCAGCAGGCCGCCGGTTCGATTCCGGCGGGTGGCTTGAAAAAGGCTCCTAAGAAATTCCCCAACTCGGCCATCTGGGTGGTCACGGATTGCCGGCCGCCCCGTCGCGCACGACGATCTCCTCGACCACTCCCCAGCGGGTGCGCTCCAGGTCCATCAGGTTGGCGTTGTCCCCGCTGGCCCGCTGCCCGGCCTCGGACTGCCAGGCGGCCTCCATGGATGCCCGGTCATCGAACCAGAACTCGATCACGGCGTCCCACGGCGGGTCCAGTCGCTCGTCGGCCTCGACGAAGTTTTGGACGTAGCGCCGCACTCCGGGCATGGCCATCGCGAGGGGCCCGTGCACGTCCCGGAAGTAGCGACGGAACTGTTCGCGAGACCAATCCCGGCGGCGGTAGCAGACCACGACGAACTTGACCACGGCTCCAAGACCCCCAGAAAGACCGTAGCGTCGTTGAGGCGCCGGGCCCGGAGTTCTCCCTGGAACCGCCCGGCTCGGTTCCGGCGCTTGCGGCGATGATCGTGCTCTCGGGACGGGAACGTCGTCAAGGGAGCGTGGACGTGAGCATCAACCCGCCTCACCAGCGCCCCGATCCGAAGCGGGGGCCCCTCCCGCTTTGCGGGAACGAACTCCAGCCGGACCGCGTTCCCGGCCTTCAGCCGCGCCCTGGTCCTTTCCGCACCGCGCGCGTCACGACGCCTCCGGGGAGAGCAGCCGGTCTGCGTCGTCGACGCCGAGCCAGCACACCGGGCCGCGTGTCGATGGTGGAGTGCTCGCGAGTTGGGCTAAGGAACGGGCATGGCCGACGACATCCTGTTCGAAGAGGCGGATGGCATCGCCACGATCACGCTCAACCGTCCCGAAGCCCGCAATGCGCTCTCAGTCGGTGCTTCCAATCGGCTACACGAAATCTGGGAAGCGATCGACCGATCCGCTTCGATCCGTGCGGTCATCCTGACCTCCGCGGACTGCGGTACGTTCTGCGCGGGGATGGATCTCAAGGAGGCGGCGCGCATCAAGCAGCAGCGCGGCGAGGACGTCCTCACGCTGATCAAGGATCCGATGCATCAACGCATGCGCCGCGTGCGGCAGCCGATCGTCGCGGCGATGACCGGGCATGCGACCGCCGGCGGCGTGCTGCTGTCGCTGAATGCCGATCTTCGGGTAGGTCTCGCCGGAACGCGCCTGGGCATCACCGAAGCCAAGATGGGACGCGGCTCTCCGTGGGCGGTGCCGCTGGTTTCCATGATGCCGCAGCCGATCCTGATGGAACTCGTGCTCACCGGCGAGCTGATGCCGATCGAGCGGTTCCAAGCGTTGGGATTCGTCAACTACGTCGAAGCGACGCCGGACGCTGTACGCGAGCGCGCTCGAGCGCTCGCCGCATCGATCCGCGACAACGCGCCGCTCTCCGTGATGGCCGCCAAGCAGGCCGTGCTCGCAGCGATGAACCTCGGTAGCGACGAAGCGTTCGAGCGCGCGATGGCGATCTACGCACCGGTTTACGCCAGCGCGGACGCCGAGGAAGGTCCGCGCGCCTTTGCCGAGAAGCGGAAGCCCCTCTGGCGAGGCAAGTGACGCCGATCAAGCCGGTTTGAATCGTGGCAGCGTGATCTCGTCGTTGATTCGCTCGCACACGAGTTGGACCGGCATGTCGATCGTCACCTTCGCGGGATCGCCGCCGACGAGCGAGCTGACCATTCGCGGGCCTTCTTCGAGCTCGACAAGCAGCACGGCGTAGGGCGTGTCGTCCTTGAACGCGGGCCCCGGAGCTCGATGGACGACGCTGTACGAGTATACTCGCCCGCGGCCGCTAGCCGGACGGTGCTCGAGGCGCTCCGAGCCGCAGAGCCGGCAGAGTCCCTGCTGATAGTAGTGGACCGCAGCGCAATCGAGGCAATGCTGCAGCAAGAGCTCGCCACGCACCAATCCCTTCCAGAGCTTGTCGCTGTCGGCGTCCGGGATCGGCAGCGGCTTCGCCAACGCCTCTTCGGCGGTGATCACAACGTCGCCTCGGTGCCGAGGATCGTCGTCGCGTTCGTCGCGAAGCCCGCGCCGAGGCTGTGTACGAGCCCGAGGCTCGCGCCCGCGACCTGCCGCTCGCCGCACTCGCCGCGAAGCTGCCGGATCGTTTCGTAGAAATGGAAGAGCCCGCCCGGCACGCCGGAATGGGCGAACGAGAGCAAGCCGCCGTGTGTGTTGCACGGGATCGCTCCGCCGTACGTCGTCTGACCGTCCGCGACGAACGGGCCGCCTTCGCCTTTGGCGCAGAAGCCGAGATCCTCGAGCATCATGATCACCGTGCCCGTGAAACAGTCGTAGATTCCCGCGACGTCGATGTCGGTGGGAGCGCAGCCCGCCATCTCGTACGCTTTGCGGCTCGACTGCACCGCACCGGTCGTCGTCAACGACGGCATCAAGAAGATGTGCTCGTGCGTGTAGCACTCGCCGCCGCCGAGAATGTAGATCGGCGTCTTGATACGGAGCGATCGCGCTCGCTCCGCCGAGGTGATCACGAACGCCGCGCCTCCGTCGGAGATCAGCGAGCAATCGAGCTTGTGGTAAGGCGACGTGACCATGCCGGACCCGAGCACGTCGTCGATGGTGATCGGCTTCGTCATCTGAGCGCCCGGCGTGCGGCGCGCGTGCTCGCGCTCGACGACGGCCACCATCGCCATCTGCTCGGACGTCGTTCCGAACTCCCTCATGTGCCGATGCGCCGTCATCGCGAACGTATTCGACACGGGGATACCAAACGGCATCTCGTACTGCTGGTCGCGACTCTCCGCCATGGATCGCAGCGCGAGGTCCGGCGACAAACCCGTGAGCAGGCTGTCGCCGCCCACGACGAGGATCGTTTCCGCGAGTCCGCCCGCGATCGCAGCGGCCGCGACGTTGAACATCGTAGCCGCGGTCGCCCCCGAAGCCTGCAGAGTATTCGAGAACGTCGGTTGGATTCCGAGGTACTCGCTGAAGGCGACGCTGAAGCGATGGAACGGCGACGCGAACGCGCTTCCCGCGAGCACGCCGTCGACTTCTTGCTTGCCGATGCCAGCGTCGCCGAGCGCCCGCCGGGCCGCGTCGGCGGCGAGCAAGAGCGGGCTTCGGCCGGGAACCCGGCCGACCTGAGACAATCCCGCGCCGATGACCGCGGTCTTTCCCCGAAGCATGCCGTGGTCTATCGCACGCAGCCGCGCGGACAAAGCGGTTTTTTTCGAGGCCAAGACGGGCGTGGCGATCACGATGAACCTTTTCGGTCTGCCGGAGTGAACCACGAGGATCGCTCGAAAGTCGAGGTGGCGACCCGCGGCCACGCGCAAAGTGCTGGGACGCATGTAACGCCACGGAGAACGGAACGGACCGAGGGAGCTTCGGGCAATGTTCTCTCCCGGCGAAGGACACATGAATATGTCGGTGCGCCTATCCGCCGCCGAAGCCCGTGAAACCCTCTGGCTCTCCGACCCATCCAGCCCGAACCAGGAGCACCTCGTCTCACTCCGAATCCTCGTCCGTAGGTGGAATTGGTTGCTCCTGGTTGCTGTCAGTTGGGTCTTGTAGAGAATTCGTGATCAGCAGGTCGCCGGTTCGATTCGGGCGGGTGGCTTAGG
>JBEVNX010000133.1:0-7644 GCA_040507895.1 Binatia bacterium
AGGCCGGCGATCGCGCAACACGCCACGGCGAACGTCCAGAAGGTGATCGGCATCTTGGCGCGTAGCCCGCCCATCTTGCGGATGTCCTGCTCGCCGCCCATGCCGTGGATCACGGAGCCCGCGCCGAGGAACAAGAGACCCTTGAAGAAAGCGTGGGTCATCAAGTGGAAGATGCCGACGGCAAAGGCCCCTACCCCCATCGCGAGAAACATGTAGCCGAGCTGGCTCACCGTCGAGTACGCGAGCACCTTCTTGATGTCGTTCTGGACGAGCCCGATCGTGGCGGCGAAGACCGCGGTGGTCGCGCCGATCGCCGCCACCACATGCAACGCCGTGGGCGATATCATGTAGAGGAAGCTCATCCGGGCGATCATGTAGACGCCCGCGGTGACCATCGTCGCGGCGTGGATCAGCGCCGAAACGGGCGTCGGACCCGCCATGGCATCGGGGAGCCAGACGTAGAGCGGAATCTGCGCCGACTTGCCGGTCGCGCCGACGAACAGCAGGAGCGCGGCCGCAGTGGCGACCGCCGGCGAGATCGCGTCGGCGTGAGCGCGGAACTCGGCGAAATCGAGCGTCCACACGCCCTTCTCACCGAAGCTCCAGAACAGCAGCATCACGCCGAGCAGAAAGCCGGCGTCGCCGATACGGTTGACGATGAACGCCTTCTTGCCGGCGTCGGCGTTCTCGTTCTTCTCGTACCAGAAGCCGATCAACAGGTACGAGCAAAGGCCGACGCCCTCCCAGCCGACGAAGAACAACAGGATCGAGTCGCCGAGCACGAGGAGCAGCATCGAGAGCATGAAGAGGTTCAGGTACAGGAAGTACCGCACCGAATCCTCGTCGTGCTCCATGTAGCCCGCCGAATAGACGTGAATCAGGAACCCGACGCCGGTGACGATGAGCGTCATCACGGCGGACAGGGCGTCGAAGCGTAGACCGGCGGTCACCTGGACGTGCCCCACCGCGATCCACGAGAACATCCGATCGACGAGCGCGCCGCCGCCCTCGTCGAGCGCATGGAGCCGCCAGAACGCGGCGAGCGCGACCGCGAACGCGGCACCGACTACGGCAGGCCCGACCAGCGAGGACGACTTCCGCGAAAGCCGCGGCGCCACGAACGTGTGGAACAGCACGCCCGCGAGCGGCAGCAGGACGATCCAGCGGAGCAGCGAGTCGTTCACCATTTGAGGGAGCTCAGCTGCGCGGCGTCGAGCGTCATGCGGTTGCGAAACGAGGCGAGGATGATGGCCAGGCCGACCGCCGCTTCGGCCGCGGCCACCGTCATGACGAAGAACACGATCACCTGACCGTCCATCGAGTGGAGCGCGCGAGCGAGCGCGACGAAGGCCAGGTTCGCGGCGTTGAGCATCAGCTCGATCGACATGAACATGACGATCACGTTGCGCCGCAGCGCCACGCCGACCGTGCCGATCGCGAACAAGGCTCCCGCGAGCGCGAGATAGTACTGCACCGGCACCATGGCTAGTCGACCCCCCGGCGCCCGAGGACGATCGCGCCGACCATCGCCACGAGCAGCAGGATCGAGGTGATCTCGAAGGAAAGCGCGTGATCGACGAACAGCGTGCGCGCCAGTGCGGTGACCGAGCCGTATGCCGGATCGATCGCCCCGATCGCCGCCGGTGGCACGGCGCGGCGCAGGAAGAACCAGCCCAGCTCGGCACCGAGCACCCCGCCCAGCCCGAGCGTCACGAGCTTCCACGAGGCCGGGGCCGCCTCGGGGTCGCGACCGAGGTTGAGCAACATGATCACGAAGAGGAAGAGCACCATGATCGCGCCCGCATAGACGAGCACTTGGAGGAACGCCACCATCTCCGCGTCGAGCAGGATGAACAGCACGGCGATCTGGAAGAGCGCCACCACCAGGAAGAGCGCCGAATACACCGGATGAGGATGGAGGATCACGCCGAACGCGGAAGCGATAGCGACGGCGCCGACGATGAAGAAGATGATCTCCCCGATCCCCATGATCATTGCGCGAGCAGGATGACGACGCTGGTCACCAGCACGTTGGCAAGCGCCAGCGGCAGCAGCACCTTCCAGCCGAGGCGCATCAGCTGGTCGTAGCGGAACCGTGGGAGCGTCCAGCGGATCAGGATCTGGAACCAGCAGAAGAAGAACACCTTGGCGAGGAACGCCCCGACCTGCGCGACCACGACCAGCAAACGGGGCATCGCCACGTGACCGCCCCACGGGAACGCGAAGCCCTCGCGCCCGAGAAACGGGATCTGCCAGCCGCCGAAGAACATCGTGGTGATGAGCGCTGAGACGAGCACCACCTCTGCGAAGTCCGAGAACATGAACGTCGCCTGCTTGCCGCCCGAGTATTCGGTGTAGTAGCCGCTGATCAGCTCCGACTCGCTCTCCGGCAAATCGAACGGGATGCGCTTGCTCTCGGCGATCCCCGCCGCGAACAAGATCAGGAAGGCGAGCGGTTGGAAGAAGATTCCCCACGCGGGCAGCCAGTCGAGGACCGGCCGGCCGAACCCGAGGAACGTTCCGAGGCCCGCGCCTTGCGCGCGTGCCATCGCCTGCAGGTCGAGCGTGCCGTAGGCCATCACCATCGACACCAGCCCGAGCCCCATCGCGAGCTCGTACGAGATCATCTGCGCAGAGCCGCGCAACCCTCCGAGCATCGCCCAGCGGTTGTTCGATGCCCAGCCGGCGAGCACGACGCCGTAGACGGCGATCGAAACCACCGCGAGGATGTAGAGGATGCCGACGTTCAGGTCGGCGACCTGCAGCGAGACCGACCTTCCGCCGATCTGGATCTCGTCGCCGAACGGAACGCACGCGAACGTCACGAAGATCGGAAACACGGAGAGAAACGGAGCGACGAAGTGCAGCAGCCGGTCCGCGCCCTCCGGGACGAAGTCCTCCTTCGTGAACATCTTCACCGGGTCGGCCATGAGCGTGTTCACGATCCCGGTGTTCCACGGCAACACGCCGAAGATCGACGCGCGGTTCGCGCCGATCCGGTTCTGGATGAGGGCAGAGCCCTTACGCTCCACCCACAGGAGAAAGACGGTGAGATGCAGCACGATCAACAGCACGACCAGCGCCTTGATCGCCGCGATGCCGATCTCGGGTCCCATCCGCTTCCTTCCGCGCTCGGTCGGGGATTTGCCGCTCAGTCGCGCGCCAGACGCTCGATCAGCTCCAGCGTGCTGTGCGGGGTCAGGTTCTCGTGGAAGTCCTCGTTCACCTGCATCATCGGCGCCGTGCCGCACGAGGCGAGACACTCGACCTCGTCGAGCGAAAACTTGCCGTCCGCCGTGGTCTCACCGAGACCCACCTTCAGCCGCTCCTCGATCACCCGGAGGATGTCGTCCGAGCCGCGCAGCATACACGAGACGTTCGTGCAGACCTGCAGGTGGTATCTCCCGATCGGCTTCTTGTAGTACATGGTGTAGAAGGACGCGAGACCGCTCACCCAGGCGATCGGAAATCCCATCAGGTCGGCGACGTACTGCTGCACCTCGGCGGAAAGGTGGCCGAACTCCTTCTGCGCGAGCCAGAGCACCGGCATCATCGCTGCCCGCTTGGCGGGATAGCTGCGCACGATGCGCTGATACTCCTCGAGCGCGCCGCTGGAGAATTGGACGGCCATGCGCTTCGTGCCTACTCGTTCAGCGGTCGCACTCGCCGCCGATCATGTTCACCATGCCGAAGGTGGTGACGATGTCGGCGACCATCAGACCCTTGAGCACATCACCGAGGGCCGCCATGCCGAAGAAGCAGGGCGGCCGGACGCGCACACGATAGGGCCTGCCGCTGCCGTCGCTCACCAAATAGAAGCCGAGCTCGCCGTTGGCCCCTTCCACGGCCTGATACGCTTCTCCGGGCGGGACCCGGACGCCTTCCATGACGATCTTGAAGTGATTCATCAGGCCTTCGATCGAATTGTAGACGTCGTGCTTCGGCGGCAGCGCGAAGCGCGAGTCGCTGATCATCACCGGACCCGGCGGCATCTTCGCCAGGCATTGCTCGGCGATACGCATCGATTGCTCCATCTCGTGGAAGCGAACCAGGAAACGGTCGTAGTTGTCGCCCTGCGTTCCGACGGGCACCTCGAAATCGACCTGATCGTAAAACAGATACGGCGACTGCTTGCGCACGTCGTAGCCAACGCCCGTGGCGCGCAGCAGCGGGCCGGTCACGCCATAGGAGATCGCATCCCGGCCGGACATGCGGCCCACTCCGGACATGCGATCGACGAAAATGCGATTGCGGGTGAGCAGCTTGTCGCAGTCGGCGAGCACCGCGCGGATCTTGGCGAAGCGGTCCGCGAGGACGTCGGCGAAATGGGCGGGAAGGTCGTTGATCACGCCGCCGAGCCGGCAGTAGCTGACCGTCAGTCGCGCGCCCGTGACGGCCTCGACGAGGTCGTAGAGGTACTCGCGGGCCTCGTTGGTGTAGAGCCCGACCGTGAACGCGCCGACTTCCATCCCGGCCATGCCGAGGCAGGTGAGGTGATCAGTGATCCGCGAGATCTCGGAAGTCAGCATGCGGATCCACTGCGCGCGCTCGGGCGCCTCGATGCCCGCGAGCTTTTCGGCGGTGAGCGCGAAGCCCACGTTGTTGATCAGCGGGGAGGCGTAGTTCAGGCGGTCCGCGTAGGGGAACACGTGATTCCATGTTCCCTGCTCGCACATCTTTTCGAAGCCGCGGTGCAGGTAGCCGATCTCGACGTCGCAGTCGACGATCGTCTCGCCGTCGAGCTTCAGGTTGAACTTGATCGTACCGTGCGAAGCCGGATGGGATGGGCCCATCTGCAGCTCCATGATCTCGTGGATCGGATCCGTGACGGGCGCGTCCGGCTTGCGCGCGGCGAGCGTCATCGCGCCGGTCCGAGCCCCCGCGCGGGCCAGGGATTCTCCACCGGATCGCGCTCGGGGATGATCGGCTGGCGGCGATTGTGGGGGTAGTCCTTGCGCAGCGGGTAGCCCTCGAATTCGGGGTACATGAGGATGCGGCGTAGGTCCGGGTGCCCCTCGAAGCGGATCCCGAACATGTCGAAGGCCTCACGCTCGAGCCAGTTCGCGCTCTTCCACAAGGGGGTCAGGGAATGCGTCCAGCAATCGTCTTCGGGCACGGGGATCTTGATGCGCAGGCGGTGGCCCTTGGAGAGCGAGAACAGATGGCACACGACCTCGAATCTCGGCGCCTTGCCGAGGTAGTCGACTGCGGTGAGGTCGATCAGGAAGTCGAAGGCCATTTCGGGGTCGTCGCGCAAGAAGCGGAACAGCTCCGGAGCCTTCTCGCGCATCACGAGAACGGTCTCGTCCCCCGACCGATCGTGGGCGTCGACGATCCCGTCACCGAATCGGGCGCGCAACGCTTCCGTGAGCCGTCCCACGCGCTCAGTCCCACTCCAGCGCGCCCTTGCGCCACGCGTACAAGAGGCCGACACCGAGCACGAGCAGGAACGTCAGCATCTCGACGAAGCCGAACAGGCCGAGGTCACGAAACAGCACCGCCCATGGGTAGAGGAAGACGACCTCGACGTCGAAGAGGATGAACAGGATCGCCGTCATGTAGAACCGCACGCTGAACCGGCCGGTCGCCGGCCCCGTCGGCGGATTGCCGCACTCGAACGGTGACAGCTTGACGGGGTTGGTGCCCCGCGGGCCGAGCAGAGTGTTGAGCGACACCATCGCGCCCACGACGACCGCGGAGAGAACGGCGAGGATCACGACGGCGACGTACGGGCTCATGAGGAAGCTCGTCGCTTATGGCACAAAGAGAAATCATTTCAAACAACCGTCTGAAGCAGGATTGGCGCGGTCGAGCGCTGCTTTTGACGGGCCCGGTGGATCTCTGGTAACCCGCTCGGAATGGAGCTCGGCGAGCTTCGCGCGGAGGTGGAAGCGCTGCTCCGCGATGCTTGGGGACAAGCGGCGGCGACCGTCGACATGCTGCCGCTCGCGGGTGACGCGTCGTCGCGGCGGTATTTCCGCCTGCGCCTCACGGGAACCGCGCCGCCGACGGCGGTCTTGATGGTGCAATCGGGCTCGGGGCTGTCGATCTCCTCCGACGAGCTCTCGACCCTCGAGGCACCACCGGCCGAGATGCCGTTCCTCAACGTGCAACGCTATCTCGCAAGCCGCGGCATCGCCGTGCCCGCCGTGTACGGCGCGAGTTCCGAGCGCGGGCTCGCGCTGCTCGAAGACGTGGGCGACACGACGCTCTGGGATGCCGCGCAGGCCACGACGGATCCGGCTGCCCTCTACCGCTCCGCCATCGACGAGCTCATTGCGCTCCAGCGTGCCGGCGCCGAAGAGCCCGACCCTCGATGCATCGCCTTCGGCCAGCGCTTCGACGCACGTCTCTTCGCTTGGGAGTTCGACCACTTCCTCGAGTACGGGCTCACCGGCCGCGGGCTCGCCGAGCCCGAGCGCGCGCGACTTCGCCGCCGCTTCGAGGACCTCGCTCACGAGCTCGCCGACGAGCCGCTCGTGCTCACCCACCGCGACTACCACAGTTGGAACTTGTTCGATCACCACGGCGCGATCCGCGTCATCGACTTCCAGGATGCGCTGCTTGCACCCCTGGCTTACGATCTCGCCACGCTTCTCAACGATCGAGCAACGCCGACGATCGTCACACCCGCGCACGAAGACGCGCTCCTCGCCTACTTCTGCGCGCGGCGGGCGGAGGCGTTCGGCACTGGGCTGGATGCCGAGAGCTTCAAGGTCCGCTACTATTTGTTCGTGCTGCAGAAGTCGCTGAAGATCGTCGGCCGGTTCCACTACCTCGAGGAAGTCAAAGGCAAGCCCGGTTATCTGGCGATGCTGCCGCACACCTTCGCCACGCTGCGGCGTTGCTTCGCCAACCTGCCGGGGGTCGGCGACCTTCACGTCCTGCTAGCCCGCGCGTTCCCCGAGATTCGTTGATGCGCTTTCCGCGCAGAGCGGTGGTGCTCGCCGCGGGCCTCGGCACGCGACTCCGGCCGCTCACCGACACGACGCCCAAGGCGCTTCTCGAGATCGGCGGCCGCCCGATGATCGAGTACCCGCTGCGCATGCTCCTGCGAGCGGGCGTCACCGAGGTGGTGGTCAACCTGCATCACTTGGGGGGGCAGGTGCGCGCGGCTCTCGGGGACGGCACACGCTACGGAATGCGTTTCCTCTATTCCGCCGAGGACCCCATCCTCGACACGGGAGGAGCGATCGCCCGTGTCCGGCCGTTTCTCGGCGACGAGCCCTTCGCCGTCGTCAACTGCGACGCGCTGATCGACCCGGATCTCCCGGCCACCTGGGCCCTGCACGAGAGAGAGCGTGCGCTTGCCACGCTCGTGGTTCGTGAGGATCCCGAGGTCGAGCGCTACGGAGCGCTCGATCTCGATGGGAGCGGGCGTGTGAAGCGATTTCTCGGTCAGCCGGAGCACGTCGCCGGATCGCTCAAACGGCTCATGTTCTGTGGCGTGCACCTGGTGTCGCCGCAGATCTTTGCGCAGATGCCCGCTCGCGCTGTGTTCAGCATCACTCGAGACGTCTACGCGCCACTCGTGCGGCGCGGCGAGCCGATCTTCGGTTTCGAGCACCGGGGATATTGGCGCGATCTCGGGACCTCGCAGTCGCTCGATGCCGCGCGCGACGACGTCGCGTGGGGGCGCTTCGC
>JBEVNX010000158.1:0-31345 GCA_040507895.1 Binatia bacterium
ACTATCGAATCGCGGAGATCACGCCGCGGCAAAAGGGGATGCTGGATTTCGCAGCGAAGGTGTCGCTGCGCGCGCACGAGATAGGTGACTCCGACATCGAGGACCTTGGCCGGCACGGGTTCTCTGCCGAGGACATTTGGGACATCGGAGCCATTGCTGCGTTTTTTTCATTGTCCAATCGCATCGCGGGCTTGACGAGCATGCGGCCGAACGAAGAGTTCTATTCGTTGGGGAGAGTTCCGCGAAAATAGGCGGGAATCGGCGGTAGCATCGGAGGAGGGATCGAGCGATGCCAGAGTCGAAAGTGTCGGGATCGTGCTTCTGCGGTGCAGTACGTTTTTCCATTCGCCCCCCGACCTTGTTCTGCGGCCACTGCCATTGTTCGATGTGTCGCCGTAACCACGGCGCCGGCTACGTAACTTGGTTCGGAGTGGACCGAGGCCGGTTTTCGATCGATTCGGGTGCGGCGAGCCTCGTGCGGTTTCGCTCCTCGGATCACGGCACGCGATCGTTCTGTGGGCGCTGTGGGAGCTCGCTCTTCTGCGAATCCACCCACCATCCCGACGTCGTCGACGTCGTCCTCGCGAACATGGACGCACCGATCGATCTCCGTCCGCAGTTTCACTTCTATTTCGACGATCGCGTGGATTGGATGCCGGTGAACGACGGGCTTCCACGGATGGGCGGCGCGACGGGACGCGAGCCCCTCGATCCGACGTGAGCGAATCGATCGAGTTTACCATTCGCAGCGCGACGGCGACCGACGTCGGGGTGCTGTTGCGAATGATCCGGGCGCTGGCCGAGTACGAGAATCTCTCTCAGGAGGTGGTCGCGACGGAAGCGGCGCTCCACGAGGCGCTATTCGGCGTCAAGCCGGTCGCCGAGGCCGTCCTCGGGTACGTCGGTCGGGAGCCTGTGGCGTTCGCGGTCTTCTTTCCGACTTTCTCGACGTTTCTCGCAGCTCCGAGCCTGTATCTCGAGGACATCTTCGTCGAACCGGGATGGCGCGGCCGGGGGCTCGGCAAACGACTCTTCGCGCACGTTGCGGCGACAGCGCTCGAACGAGGTTGCGATCGCCTCGAGTGGGCCGTCCTGGAGTGGAACGCTCCGGCCATCGAGTTCTACCGTTCTCTCGGCGCCGAGCCGCGCGAAAAGTGGACCGTCTACCGTCTCGACAACGCCGGCTTGCGCAGACTGGTCCCATCGCGTGATTCGACGCCGAGCGCGTGAGAGAAGGATTCCGGGAGATTGCTTCGAGGAGGTCGCATGGAACAGACGCTGGATCGGCAACGGGTTCAGGACTTCGCTCGCCGGCTGTTCGGCCACTACACCAGCGGCATGCTGGCGCTGATGGTGGACATCGGTCACCGGACCGGCCTCTTCGAGGCGGCGGCGAAAGGAGCGGCCACGAGCCAGGAGTTGGCGGATCGAGCCGGTCTCGACGAGCGCTACGTTCGCGAGTGGCTCGGCGCGATGGTGACGGGTGGCATCATCGACTACGAGCCGAGCACCCGGGCGTTTGTCCTCCCTGCCGAGCACGCGGTTTGTCTCACGGGCACGTCGAGCCGAAACCTCGCCGCCAACAGTCAGCTACTGGCGATGCTCGCCAAGCGGCTGCCGGCCGTCGTCGATTGCTTCAAGAGCGGCGGAGGAGTGCCGTACTCGGAATTTCGGCCCGACTTCACCGACTACATGGACGCATCCTGGCGGCTTCTCTACGACGGGCTGCTCATCAAGGGGTTCCTGCCCGTCGTCAAGGGCCTACCGGAGCGCTTGACCGCGGGCATTCGCGTCGCCGACCTCGGCTGCGGGACGGGACACGCGATCAACTTGATGGCGCGCGAGTACCCGCGGTCTGATTTCGTCGGCTACGACATCGCCGCGGATGCGGTCGAGCGAGCAAGGGCGGAGGCCAGGGGAATGAGCCTCTCGAACGCTCGATTCGAAGTCGCCGATGTGGCGAGCTTGCTGGAGGGCAAGTTCGACCTCATCACTTCGTTCGACTCGATTCACGACCAGCGAGATCCGGCCGCGGTTCTGCGCAACGCGGCGGCGGCGCTCGCGCCCGGCGGGGTCTATCTCGCGATCGAGCCCCGCGCGTCGAGCAAGCTGGAGGAGAACGTCCAGAACCCGTTCGCACCCTGGATGTACGGCGTGAGCGTTCTCCATTGCATGACGGTCTCGCTGGCGATGGGTGGCGCGGGGCTGGGCACCGTGTGGGGAGAGCAGACGGCGCGGCGACTTCTCGCCGAAGCGGGCTTCGGCTCGGTCGAGGCGGTGCCCGCGCCAGGACCTCAGAACACGATCTTCGTCTGCCGTCACTGAGGCGATCTTTCGCTCGCGGGAGACGGTGATGACGACACCGGAAACACGATACGCCAAGAGCGGCGCCGTCCACATCGCCTACCAAGTCGTCGGCGACGGGCCCCGCGATCTCGTCCTGGTGCCCGGTTGGGTTTCTCACCTCGAGTACGAGTGGGAGGAGCCGCTGTTTGCCCGCTTCCTGCGCCGCCTCGCCTCCTTCTCCCGACTCATTCTGCTCGACCGCCGCGGAACCGGCCTTTCCGATCGCGTGTCGGCGCTGCCCTCGCTCGAACAACGGATGGACGACGTGCGCGCGGTGATGGACGCGGCGGGATCCAAGCGGGCTGCGATCCTCGGCATATCCGAGGGCGGCCCGATGGCCATGATGTTCGCGGCCACGCATCCCGAACGGGTTTCCGCGCTGGTCTTGTGCGCGACGTTCGTCCGGCTCACCCAGGCCGCGGACTATCCGATCGGCGTCCCGACCGAGATATTCGAGCTGTTCATCCAGCGGATGCGGGAATCATGGGGCCAAGGGGCAACCGTCGACGGGTTTGCTCCGAGCCTCGCGGGTGACCCGCACTTTCGCGAGACCTGGGCTCGCATGGAGCGGGTCGCGGTGAGTCCGGCGGGATTCGAGGCGTTGATGCGCGTCCTCAGCGAGACCGACGCGCGCGGCATCCTCCCGGTGATTCGGGTCCCGACGCTGATCCTGCACCGCGCGGGCGATCTGGTCGTTCGCGTCGGGCAAGCGCGGTTCCTGGCCGAGCGCATCGCGGGGGCGAAGTACGTCGAGCTCCCTGGCAACGACCATTTTCCTTGGGTGGGTGACGATGCGATGGCCGACGAAGTCGAAGAGTTCCTGACCGGCACTCGCCACGCGGTGGAGTCCGACCGCGTGCTCGCCACCGTGCTGTTTTCCGACATCGTGGCGTCGACCGAGCATGCCGCGAAGATCGGCGACCGCCGCTGGCGCGAGGTGCTCGAAAGCTATCTATCCCTCGTTCGGCGCCAGCTCAGTCAGTTTCGCGGGCGAGAGGTCGACACGACGGGGGACGGTATGCTCGCCTCTTTCGACGGACCCGCGCGCGCCATCCGCTGCGCCTGCGCGATCCGCGCCGGCGTTTCCCAGCTCGGCATCGAGGTTCGCGCGGGGCTGCATACGGGCGAATGCGCGATCATCGGCGACAAGGTCGGCGGCATCGCAGTTCACATCGGCGCCCGCGTTGCGGCCGCGGCGAAGCCGAACGAGGTCCTCGTCTCCGCGACCGTGAAGGATCTCGTGGCCGGATCGGGGATTGTCTTCGACGCCCGAGGCGTGCACGCCCTGAAGGGCGTCCCGGGGGAATGGCCTCTCTACGCCGTCTCGTCCGACGCTTCGCCGTAGTCCCAAGAGGATTGAAGATTGACGGCCGCCGGGGGTCGACGTATGGCGCCCGATGGAGCCGTGCAACGCGAAAGGAGAAAGTCCACCATGAGCGATGCGTATTCCGACCTCGACGCCACCGGTCAGGCCGACCTCGTCCGCAAGAAGAAGGCGTCGCCTCGCGAGCTCGTCGACGCCGCGATCGCGCGCATCGAGAAGCTCAATCCCGAGCTCAACGCCGTCATCATCCCTCTCTTCGAGAAGGCGCGCGCGCTCGCGAATTCGCGAGACCTTCCCGACGGACCGTTCCGCGGCGTTCCCTTCCTGCTGAAGGACCTCGTGTCCACTAGCGCCGGCGATCCGAATCACAACGGCATGCAGTTCTTGAAGAAGCGCGGCTTCATCGGCCCTGCAGACACCACGATCATCGCGCGGTTTCGCACCGCAGGTCTCGTCATCGTCGGGCGGACGAACACGCCCGAGCTCGGGCTCGCCGGGACGACCGAGCCCCTCGCCTATGGGCCGGCGCACAATCCCTGGAATCCGGCGCATTCAACTGGGGGCTCGAGCGGTGGGAGCGCGGCCGCTGTGGCCGCGCGCCTGGTGCCTGCGGCGAGCGCGAGCGACGGAGGCGGCTCGATCCGCATTCCCGCGAGCGAGTGCGGCATCGTCGGCTTGAAGCCGACTCGCGGTCGAATCTCCTTCGGTCCGCTGGCAGGCGAGTTTTGGCACGGGTTCGCGACCGAGGGCGTGGTGAGCCTCTCGGTTCGCGATTCCGCGGCGCTCCTCGACGCCGTCGCTGGCTCCACGCCGGGCGACCCGTATTTCGCGCCGCCGCCGGAGCGGCCGTTCGCGGCCGAGGTGGGGCAGAGCCCGGGAAAGCTCCGCATCGGGCTCATGACCCGCGAGCCCAACAACCGCAGGCCGCTTCATCCCGAGTGCGTGAAGGCCGTGGAGAATGCTGGCCGGCTTCTCGCGTCGCTGGGCCACCACGTAGAGCCCTCCCACCCCGCGGCGTACGACGAGACGGAGTTCATGACCCACTTCATGACGCTCGTCGACGCGCATTCCGCGCAAGCGATCGACATGATCGGAGCGCTCGTCGGCCAGGAGATGAAGCCCGAGGAAACCGAACCGTACACGTGGCGGTTCGTCGAGGACGGCCGGCGGGTGACGGCGCGACAGTACATCACCGCCGCGGAATGGCTCCAAAGCTGGAGCCGCCGGATGGCGTCGTGGTGGGCGGAGGGGCACGATCTCTTGGTGACCCCGACGATCTCCGAGCCGCCCCCCGTGCTCGGCGATCTCGGAGGTCCGGGCGGCGAGCCGCGGAAGAAGTGGCTGCGCAATCTCGAAGTCATTCCCTTCACGCCCGCGTTCAACGTCAGCGGCCAACCGGGGATCTCTCTGCCGCTCCACTGGACGCCGCAGGGGCTGCCAGTCGGCGTCCATCTTGTCGCCCCCTACGCTCGTGAGGACGTGCTCATCCGCGTCGCTTCACAGATCGAGAGCGCCGCGCCCTGGGCGAGCCGCCGGCCTCCGCTGTCCGCCTGAGCGAGACCAGCCGTACACCCAAGCGGCGGCGAGTGGGTTCCGCTAGAGCTCGAACCGCGTCCCGACGCTGTTGGGAACGAACGCGTCGGGGAATCGCGCGGCCAGGGCGTGTGTGGCGCGCCAGCCCGTGCAGTGAGCCGGCACGATCACGTCGGGCGCGAGCGCCGCGAGCCCGTCGCAGGTCGGTCGGATGATCGGCTCGAAGATCGGACCGCTCAGGTGGAATCCACCGATCACCGCGTGAATGCGCTCGACGCCGGTCAAGCGCTTCGCGTAGCGCAGGATGTTCACCGCGCCGGCGTGCCCGCAGCCCGTCAGCACCACGAGACCCTCGTCGCGCACGTTCACGATCATGGCCTGGTCGTCGAGGATCAGCGGATCGGGCATCCACTGGCCGTCGCGCTCCGCCTCGTGAACGGCGAAGCCGGTCTCGAAGGGAGTGGTACGGTCGACCTCGCCGGTGATGAGGACCATGCCCTCGAAGAGAAACGAGGGCCGCCGTTCCTCGATGATCTCGAAGCCGGCCCCTTCGAGCGCCCGGCGGCTCGTCGAAGGCAGCTCGATCGGGGTGCGTCCCGGGATGTTGAGTCGGCGCTTGGTCCAGAACTCCGGATGAATCAGCACCGGAAGGTTGGGGCGCCCCACGGAGCGGATGAATCCATCCAATCCTGCGGTGTGGTCGAAGTGGCCGTGAGAGAGAACGATCACCTCGACGTCCTTCGGCGACAGATCGAGCCGTCTCATGTTCTCGATCATCCCGTCGGGCGAGACGCCGGTGTCGAACAGGAAGCGATGAGCGTGATCCCCGGAGCGCACGGTGACGAGAGCGGAGAATCCGTGCTCGGCGCGCAGCGCGTCGATTCCCGAGCGGGTTTCGAGCGTCTGCACCTCGACCCTGGGGACCTTCGCGCCGGCGAGGAGGGGGCGCTTGGCCGGGCCCTGGTCCGTCAGCAGCATGTCCGTCACGTTGTCGCAGAGCGTGGTGATCGTGACGGAGTCCACCGGGGCGAGCGGGATTCTTTCGCCCGCTTCACCTGCGGCGGGTGCTTCGCGCGGCGCGACGCGGATGAGCGAATGGTGAGACGTGCGATGCTCGCGGCACATGGCCGACTTCTCGGTCGAGGCCGAGCAGCCGTCAACCCCAAACTTCGGAGGCCACCTCGACGATCCGCCGGAGCTTCGCATTCTGCTGCTCGACGCTCAACCGGTTGCCGGGTGCCGTGCTGGCGAAGCCGCATTGGGGGCTCAGCGCGAGCTGGTCGAGGTCGACGTATCTCGCCGCTTCGTCGATCCGCCGCTTGAGCGCATCCTTGGACTCGAGACCGGCTCGCTTGCTCGAAACCAGGCCGAGCACGACGGACTTGTTCTTGGGAACGAAGCGCAGAGGCTCGAACGTCCCGGCTCGCTCGGTGTCGTACTCCAGGAAGTACGAGTCGATCGGGATTTCGTTGAAGAGCATCTCGGCGACCGGATCGTAGCCGCCCTCGGTGAGCCAGCCGCTCTGGTTGTTGCCGCGGCAGAGATGCATCGCGACGTGCAGCGACGGCGGCCGGTTCGCGAGGGCCTCGCCGACGAGGCTCGGAAACATCTCGTACAGGCGACGCGAATCCACGGCGCCCGAGCTGGTTCCCGTGCGCCGACTCGGATCGCAATAGAGAGCGAGAGGCACCTCGTCGAGCTGCACATAGCGGCAGCCGGCATCGGCGAGCGCGCGGAGCTCGCTGCGGTACGCCTCGACGACGTCCTCGCGCAGCCGGTCCGGATCCGGATAGGCGCGGGCATCGAGGTGAGCCGGGTTCGCCGAGCAGGCGATCGTCGGCGACGGCAGCGTGATCTTGACGGTTCGCCCGGTGAGCGATTGCACGAAGCGGAAATCGTCGACGTGCACCGGGCCACGCCACTTCAGGCGATCGTGGATCTTCAGCAGCGGCACGGGAATGTGCTTCCCCTCGTCGTCGACGAAGAACATGCGCTCGGCTTCGTAGTAGATGGACGCGCCGCCGAGACCGCGGCAGATGAAGTCGGCGTAGAACACGCCGCGGCGAAACTCGCCGTCGGTGATCGACCGAAGTCCGATCTCTTCCTGCATGGCCACCGCCTTGCGAACGAGGTCGTCCTCGACGTGGTGCAGATCGGCGGCCGAAAGACGTCCGGCTTCGTGGTCTGCGCGGGCCTTCAAGAGCTCGGGCGGCCTCAGCAGCGAGCCGACGTGCTCGGCGCGGAAGGGCGGATCGTGCGGAGCGGAGCTTGCCATGGTACCCTCCTCGAGATTCGCTTCACGAGGCGTCGCCGCGCCGCAGCGCTTCGCGCCGACGTCCTCGACCGGCTCATAGCAGAGTTTCCGCCGGCGGGAAGCGACCTCGTGAGAGCCGTCGGACCCTAGAAGCTATCCAGCGCGTCGAGGTCGTCGATCGCGCAGGACATGCGCCGGATGAATTCGAGGGAGGTCTCCGGCGGCTGCATGGCGGGCGCATCCGGCGGTTGGCCGAGGGTTCCCGTCCACCATGCGAGCGCGGCGAACAGCTGTTGGCGGTAGCGCAGCCAGGCCTCCTCGAAGTCGAGCCGCGGGCCGCCCGCACGCGCCAGCTCCTCCAGGTAGTACTTCAATAGGTCGCGCTCCCATGCTCGGCGCGTCTCCGGATCGGCGCCGGTCGAGATGCAGTAGGCGAGGTCGCGGCTCCAGTTGCCCTTGGACGAGTTCTGCCAGTCGTTGACGCCCATTTCTCCAGCTCGCGTGATGTACCAATTCTTCAAGTGCACGTCGGAATGGACCATCCCGCGAGGCAGGGTCTTGTGCAGCGCCACGCACCGGAGCGTGGCCGGCCACACTTCCATTTCGCGCCGGAACAGACGTGGCGGGATCACGGCTTCGGCCTGCGTGAATCCGCGCTTGCAGGCGTCGCCGAATCCCGCGTCCTCGGCCGTAACGGTGAAGAACGTCTCCCAGTTCGAGAACACCGACAAAGTCGTATCGAGCTCCGGGCTCTGGTAGTAGCGGCCGTGCAGGGTGGCGAGCAGCCGCATCTGACTTCGTGCCAGCTCGATCGACAACCGCGTGTCGATCTTACAGAACTCGACCTCGTCGCGCAGGTCGCGCAGGATGATGATCGAGTTGAGCGTGCGCGGGTCGTAGCGCGCGAACAGCGGATCGGGGGCGTTCACCGCGAGGCTCGGCCGCACCAGGTTGTAGAAGTTGACCTCGGCCTGCACGCCTTCGTTCATGCCGAGCATGTAGCGACTTTCGAGGGACTGCGTACCCTTGCAGAACACGCTGGCCGGCAGTCCGGCGGCTCGGCCGGCGTCGTTCCAGGCGATCTCGATCCGGCGCCGGTTCGACGTGCCGTCGTCGCGCGGCCCGAGCGTGTGCGACGCAACGGCCGCCCCCGGAATGCTGCGGCCGAGCACCGCCGTCAGCCACTGCGGCGTGATCGCTTCGTAAGTGAAGGGAAGGTCCTCTACGGTCGTGGGTTGCCTCTGCGCCTTCCGCTCTTCCTCGAACCGGGCCTTGATCTCGGCGAATGTGATCGTCATGCGCTCCCCCATCGGTTATGGCTGCAGTCACGGGCCCGACCCGAAATTCCGCGTGACCATATGAAAGACCGGCCCATGACTCCAAGGAGGAGGCACATATCATGAAGAGGACGAAGGCGGCCGTGCTCGAGGCCACCGCGGGGTCGCTGCAGCTCGCGGAGCTCGACATCGAAGAGCCGAGCGCGAATGAAGTCGCGATCCGCGTCGTGGCGTGTGGCCTCTGTCACAGCGACTACTCCTGCATCCACGGCATCGTGCGGGCGCCGTTGCCCGTGGTCCTCGGTCACGAGGCGGGGGGTGTCGTCAAGGCGGTAGGCGCCGAGTGACTCACCTGAAGGCCGGGGACCACGTGATCGTCGCGCTGACGCCGGCCTGCCGATGGCACGAGGAGAGGGAGCGCGGTCAGTGATCACGTTCGGCTTGACAGCAAGATCTTGAAGGACGATCGAGGAGGGGTCGCCGGGGGTCAGGCGATTCGAATAGGAGGTCGACCATGAAGTTCATGTACTTCCCGCTTCCCGCGCTTCCCGCCACGCTGGAGGACCGCCGCCGCGAACGGCCGATCGCCTACCGGACGGAGCGGTGGCAGAAGATGTTCGACGAGGTCGTCGAGCTGGCGCGGATGGCCGAAGATCTCGGATTCGAGTCCATCACGTTTCCGGAGCATCATCTCGCGACCGAGGGCCTGGAGATCGGCTCCATTCCGCTTCTCACCCTCTACGTCGCCATGCACACGAAGACGATCAAGGTCGGTCCTGTCGGCTACGTGCTCCCGGGCTGGGATCCCTTGCGCCTGGCGGTCGAGATCGGCTGGCTCGACCAGCTCACGAAGGGGCGGACGATCGTGGGCATGGCGCGCGGCTACCAAACTCGGTGGCTGAACCAGATGGGCCAGTTCCTCCACGTCGGCGCGACGGTCTCCGACCAGAGCGAGGTCGACCAAGCCAACCGGCGTGCCTTCGAGGAGGTCTTCCACATCCTCAAGCTCGCGTGGAAGGACGAGGCGTTCCGCTTCAAGGGAGAGTTCTACCAGTATCCCTATCCCTACGAGGAAGGCACGCCGTGGCCGCCGACCGGCTGGACGACCGAGTTCGGCGATCCCGGCGAGGTCGGCAAGGACGGACGCCTGCACAAGATCTCCGTCGTGCCGAAGCCGTATCAGAAGCCGCATCCGAAGATCTTCCAGGCGTTCTCGGTGAGCGAGGCGACGATCCGTTGGTGCGCGAAGGAAGACATCGTTCCCATGATCCTGATGTCCCATCCGGACGTCCTGCGCGGGCTCGTCAGCGCGTACGTGGATTCGGCGGCGAAGGCGGGACGGAAGGTCGAGCGCGGCACGTCGGTCGGCGTGCTTCGCCAGATCTATTTCGGCAGTGACGAGGAGGTCTTTCGGCTGTCCGAAACCGGTGCCGTCGGGCTCCTATGGAAGCGCTTCTGGGGCCACTTCGGGTTCTGGGAGGCCTTCAAGAGTCCGGAGGAGCAGGAGTCCGGGAGGCTTCTACCGCCGAGCGAATGGACGATCGATCGCTTGAGGAAGTTCCACTACGTGTACGGGGGATCGGTGAAGGACGTCCGCAAGGGGATGGATACGCTCGTCGAAGCGGGCAATCCGGAGTACTTCGCCTGGTTGTCGGATCAGGGAATGCTACCGCTCGACGTCGTGAAGCAGCAGCTTCGCACGTTCGGGGAGCAGGTTCTCCCGCACTATCGGTCCTGAACGGCGTTGCGAGAGTTGGTTCGCCGCGCGCGACCACCGCGCACGCCTCGGGCGATTCGCGTCGCGGCGAGCTTCCTCGACTGCGACTCCTCGACCGCGACCGATCCCGGGCTCGAGCCGAACGCGCAGAGCGGAGCACCGCTAGCGCCGCGTCCCGTGGGGCCTCAGGGTACGAAGATGTCGCGACACTTCCATAGGCTCCATTCGATGAGCCCGATCAGCCCCGCAAGAACCAGGTAGTACGGTATGTGCGCCTGAAGAATGTCCGCCGGAATCGTCCGCCCTGCCAAGTAGCCAAAGCTACCGAGGAGAGCATAGAGGACCTCGGAGACGGGGATGTAGAGGAGGTACGCGGAGATCAACATCCATCCCCAGCGACGGCGCGCGATCAAGCCGTAGATGCCCGCTGCGTACAAGACGACGTGGGGAATCGTGGCGTACCATGCCGCGGTGCCGGTGAACGCGTAGCCGAACCACACGCGATAGGCGCTGGAATAGCGGATCATCAGGAATCCGAACACCAACAGGCCCTCCCCACTCGGCTTGAGCAGAGCCCACACGTCTTTGATGACGCCGAGAAGCATGACGAGGGCAACGGCCCCGAAGACCAATCCGGCGCGATACGCCCGCACATCGAAGGCGGCCTGACGTTGATCGGTCTGCGTTCCTGTTCCCACTTTCGTCTCCTCGCCGGCAGCTCGGTGCCGTCGCTCGACTGCTACCCGCTCCGATTCGAACCGGGCGAAGAACACGGCCTCGTACCGTGGACGCATCGGCCCATGGGCCTCGAGCGCCCGGGAAATCGAGCGCACTGTCTGGGGTCGCGAACGCCTACAGCGGCGCCGCTGCGAACGTATCGCAGTGGTCCATTTCGCCGCTTTCGAATCCGCGCGTGAACCACCGCACGCGCTGTCTCGACGTGCCGTGCGAGAACGCGTCCGGGACGACGGCGCCCTGACTCTTCCGCTGCAGCCGGTCGTCGCCGATCGCGGTTGCCGTCGCGAGCGCTTGCTCGGCGTCGCCGGGATCGAGCCACTGGAGGCGGGCTTGCGCCCGATTCGCCCAGACGCCCGCAAAGCAGTCGGCTTGGAGCTCCTGGCGCACCAGCAGCCCTTCGTCGCCTCTGATGTCGAGGCCTCGACGGCGCGCTTCGTCCACGTCGCGGCTGAGGCCGAGGAGCGTCTGGACGTGATGCCCGATCTCGTGTGCGATCACGTAGGCCTGAGCGAAGTCTCCTCCACCTCCCAATCGAGCGCGCATCTCGTCGAAGAAGCTCAGGTCGAGGTAGACCCTGTGGTCGCTCGGACAATAGAAGGGGCCGGACGACGCGCTCGCGCCGCCGCAACCGGACCCCACCATGCCGCTGAAGAGGACGAGGCGCGGCGGCTCGTACACGCCGCCCCGGCTCTCGAAGAGGGCGCTCCAGGTATCTTCGGTGTCGCCGAGGATCGCGCGCACGAAGTCCGCTCCCTCGTCGTCCGCCGGGGGCGCACCGGCTTGGCGCGAGTCGACGGGAAGATCGCCCTGGATCTGCGTCATGACGTTCAGCATCTGCAACGGGTCGATGCCGAGAAAGTACGAGGCGACGACGGCAACGAGGATACCCCCGGCAGAAAGCCCGCCGAGCCCTATGCCGCGGGCCCCCCTCGCGTCCTCGACGTTGTCGCTCCGTCTGCCGACCTGCCAGCGCATGGCTACCTCGCGAGTCGCGGGTTCTTGCGGCGCCGATGGCCCGCGATGTCGGAGTCATGCCACAACTTGTCCTCGGCGCGAAGTGCTTTTTGAGGCGGGCTTCATGACCGACGGGTCGATGGCGAAAATCGAGCCCCACCAGGATCATCTGTCAGAGGCACTGGCTCCGGTCGCAGCACGTCCCAGCGTCGTTTCGTCGCGGAGCCTTCGGTTCCGAGCTCCGATCGATAACGAGCCTCGGCGACGCCGGAAAGGATCCGCGTGAGCACGTCGCGGGCCGCTTCGCCTTGGCGTAGTGTTCCATGAAGGCGAGGCTGTACGCGACGATCCGGTCGTGCGCCGTCCAGCCGAGGTCGGTCCAAGCGAAGTGTGCCGCCCCTTCGAACTCGACGAGGTATTTCGGCTCGGGGGATTGCTCGTAGCTGCCCATCGACTTGGCGACCGCGGGCGTGATGCCGAAAATCTCGGGTGCCTCCTTGATACATGACGGGCGCCGCCAAACCGCCGAGCGTGCCCCGCATGTCGAGGGGCGGGCTGTAAGGCGACAGCGCGAGCGCCGCCTTCACGCCTTCGAGCTTCCAGCCGGGCCACGCTCCCGCGAGCCCGAGTAGCGTGTAACGTCCGAGCGAATGTCCCGCGAGACCGAGACGCGTCCAGTCCGCGCGCGAGCGAAACCGCTCGTCGTCGCGCGCTGCGGCGCCACCGTGGGGATCTTCTAGCTTCGACGAACGCCGCGGCGCTGGCGTTTACGAGTGCCGAGCCTCTCGGCTTGCGCGCTGCGCGCTCGCGCCCGGTCCCCGTTGTTTGCCTCTCGCCTTGGAGATAGTTCGTAGGACCCCGCCGAGGCCTGATTGCGGCCGCGATGCGAGGAGGCGCTCCAAAAGATGACGGATCCGTCGCAGAGAAGAGGCCCGCCCCGGCGTTCGTCGCCGACGGCTCGTGGATCGAGCTTCACCCGGCCGATCCTCTTCGCTGCCCTGGCCCTGTTTGCGGGCTCTGTGCTGGCTCAGTCCCGCACCCTCACGCTCGACGAAGCCATAAGCGCGGCCCTCGGATCCCACGAGGCGCTGCGCGCGGCGTCGGCGGAGGAGCGCCGCGCCGAGGTCACCGGCCGTCGTGCGCTGGCGGCCATGGGGCCGACGATCGTGCAGGACGGCTCGTACACCCAGGAGAAGGAAGGTATCACCTTCCCCCCACAAAGCGGGCAGAACACCTCCGATTTCAACCCGGTGGTCTTGCAGCACTATGCGACACGCGGACTATTGTCGGTCGGCCAGCCCCTCTACACGCATCAATTCTGGGCCCTGCGCTCGCTCGGCCGGCACGAGGCGGAGCGGGCTCGGCAAGGGAGCCGCCTCGCCCGCGAGAACGTCGTGGCCGCGGTGATCGAGGCGTACTACGAGCTGCTGCGCGCTCGCGCACTGTCGACCGTGGCCGACGAGACCGCGAAGCTTGCGCAGGTGGAGGTGTCGAACGCGGAGGCTCGGGTCGCGGCCGGCGAGGCGGTGAGGAGCGACATGATCCGCGCGCAGGCCGAGGTGGCGCGCGCCTCCCAGCGCGTGGTGGAGAGCCGGGGAGCGATCCAGATCGCCACCGATCGCCTGGCCCGCTTGACCGGCATCAGTGGTCCGTTCGAGGTCACCGAGCCGCCGCCACGGTTGCTGGACGCCTCGTCCGTCGACCGCTTCGTGGAGCTGGCGCGCGACCACAACCCCGAGCTTCGGGAGGCGACCGCGGCGGTCCAGTCGGCTCGGGACGAACAGGACCGGCTGCGGGCCGCGCTGCTTCCGACCGTCGGCTTCCAGTTCGACTACCGCCTCGTCAACAACGAAGCGTTCGCGGAGAAGAATAACTTCTGGGACGTGATCTTCGCCGTGCGCATCCCCCTCCTGGAGGCAGGCGGCAAATCTCTACTCGACTGGAGCGAGCAACGCGCCCGCGTCGCACGCGCCGAAGCGGAGTTGCAGGGCCTCGGCCGCGATGTCGAGCTCGGCGTGCGCCAGGCGTTCGTGAACGTGACCACGTTTGCGGCGCAAGAAGAGGCGGCGCAGCGGCAAGCCTCGCTGGCCGCAGAGACCTATCGACTGCTCTCGGCGCAATACACGAGCGGAGTCGCCACGGGCCTCGACGTGCTCGAGGCGCTCACCGCGCGAGATTCCGCGCAGGCCAACCTGACGGTCGTGCACTATTCTCGCGCGCTGGCCGCCGCGTCTCTCGAGCGGGCCGCGGGAGTGCTCGGCGAAGAGCCCGCGCACGGAGGGCAGAGGTGAGGATCGGGCGGCGGCTGATGCTGATCGCAGGGGTAGCGGCCGCGCTCGCGGTCGGTGCGATCTTCGGCGTCCGACTGTGGCGCTACTATCAAACCCACGTCTCGACCGACGACGCCTACGTGCATGCCGACGTCGCGCAAGTGACCGCGCGCATCAACGGGACCATCATCGAGCTCCTCGCGGAGGAGAACGCTCACGTTCGCCAAGGCGACCCGATCCTGAAGCTCGATCCCGAGGAGTACGCTCTCAAGCTGAAAGAGGCCGACGCCGCGGTGGCGAACGCGACCCACGCCGTCGAGGAGATGAAGGCCGCGGTGTTGACCGCGGAAAGCACGCTGGCGGTGGCCGAGGCGGAATTCGCCCAGCTCCGCCTCGATCATGCGCGCGCCGAGCAGTTGGCGGGCAGAGACGTGGTGCCGAAGGAACGACTCGATCGCACCCGCAACGCGCTCCGCGCCGGTGAGGCGCGCGTCGAAGCCGCTCGCCGAGAGGTGGCGCGGGCGCGCGCCGCGCTCGGCGTGCCGCTCGACGCTCCGGCAACGGAGCAGGCGAGCGTTCGTCGGGCACAGGCGGCGCGCGATCTCGCCGCCCTCCAGCTTTCCTACACGGAGATCCTTGCTCCGATCACCGGTGTGGTCGCCCGGCGCACGATCGAGGTCGGCCAGCGGATCGAGTCGGGCCAGCCACTGGCCATGATCGTGCCGCTGTCGCGCGTGTACGTGGTGGCGAACTTCAAGGAGACCCAGCTCGCCGCCGTGCGCGTCGGCCAGCCAGCGCAAATCGTCGCCGACGTCTATCCGGGACTCGTTTATCGTGGCCATGTCGAGAGCCTCGCTCCGGGCAGCGGCGCGGCCTTCGCGCTGCTCCCTCCCGAGAACGCGAGCGGCAACTGGGTGAAGGTCGTGCAGCGCGTGCCGGTGCGGATCGCGCTCGACGAGCCGCCTCACGACGACCACCCGCTGCGAGTCAGCCTCTCCGTCGTCGCCACGATCGACGTGAGCGGCGAGGTGGCGGAGCCGAAACGCTCGATGGCCGAGGCAGAGCCGCGCGCGCCGTGAGCGCCGCTGCGCCGAACAAGTGGCTCGTCGCCCTCGCGGCGATGCTGGCGACAATCCTCGAGGTGCTCGACGTCACCATCGGCAACGTCGCGCTTCCGCACATGCAGGCGAGCTTCTCGGCGTCCGTCGACGAAGTGACGTGGGTGCTCACCTCCTACCTGGTGTCGAACGGCATCGTCGTGCCGCTGACGGGCTGGCTGTCCACGCTATTCGGCCGCAAGCGATTCTTCATGGGCTCGACCGTGCTCTTCACCGTGAGCTCGATGCTCTGCGGCTTGGCGTGGGACCTGAAGAGCATGGTGTTCTTCCGCATCATGCAGGGGATGGGCGGCGCGGCGATGATCCCGATGTCGCAGGCCGTGCTGATGGAGGCCTTTCCCCCCGCGCAGCACGGCTTGGCGATGGCGGTGTGGGGCATGGGGCTGATGGCGGCGCCGATCCTGGGGCCAGCGCTCGGAGGGTGGATCACCGACAACTACAGCTGGCGATGGATCTACTACGTGAACCTCCCGTTCGGCATCGTCGCGCTGTTCCTGCAGGGCGCCTTCATTCCGGAATCCCCGCACCAGACGCGAAAGATCGAACGGATCGACTATCTGGGGCTGCTACTCGTCGTGCTCGCGATCGGAGCGGGGCAGATGGTTCTGGATCGCGGCGAGCGGGCGGATTGGTTTGCGGCCAACTGGGTGTGGATCGCGACCGCCGTATCGATGCTCGCGCTCGTCACGCTGATCGTCTGGGAGCTTCGCACCGAGCACCCGGTCGTCGACCTCTCGCTGTTTCGCTATCGCCCATTCGCGGCAGGAGCGGGGATGAGCACGCTTCTCGCGTTCACTCTCTACGGGAGCCTCGTCACGTGGCCGCTCTATCTCCAGCAGGTGATGGGCTATCCCGCGCTCCAGGCGGGGCTGGCGATGGCCCCGCGCGGCTTCGCCACGATGATCAGCATGTTCTTCGTCGGCCAGCTGTACGGTAAGATCGACACGCGGCTGATCCTGATGAGCGGCTTTCTCTTGGTCGGACTCGGCAGCTGGCAGATGGCGCATTTCACGGTCGAGTCGAGCTTCTGGGGCATGGTCTGGCCGTCGCTCGTCCACGGGCTCGGCATGGGCCTGACTTTCGTGCCGCTCTCGGCCACCGCGCTAGCGTCGGTGCCCGTGGCGCGGATCGGCAATGCCTCGGGGTTGTACAACTTGATGCGCAACACCGGCGCCTCCGTGGGCATCGCCGTCGCCGGTACGTTCATCGTTCGGCGGTCGCAGTTTCACCAGGCGGTCCTCGGCATGCACGTGAATCCGACGAACCCGGCTGCTCAGCTGGCGTTCCAGGGCGCGGCCAACGTGGCCATTGCCGGCGGAGCTCCGCCGGTCCACGCCGAGCAGCAGGCCGCGGCGATGATCTACGGGCTCGTGCAGCGCCAAGCGGCCGTGCTCGCGTTCGCAGACGTCTTCGTGATCCTCACCTACGTGGCGCTGGCGATGGTGCCGATGCTCGTTTGGCTCGGTCGAAGCCGCGGCGGCGCGGCGGCCGCCGGGCACTGAGCCACTCGCCACGTGCGGCGGCCGAGCGGATCAGCGTGGGACGACGTAGCCAGCGGCCGGATCGAGGGACTGACACACCACGTCACGCACGCCGCCCACCGTGCGCGCCGCCGCGATCGCCCGCGCCTCCCACTGCGGCCCGAACACCGCGCCCTCGAGGTGGACTCGACCCGCCTCGCAGCGCACCCGGATCGTCGGGGTATCCAGCTCCGGAATCTGCATCAGCTCGGCTCGGACCTGCGCGGCAATGGCTTGGTCGCGCAGCGCCTGCACCGACTCGGGTGTCGATCGAAACGGCGGGTGTCGTACGAACTCGGCGAGCACGGCCGCGTACCCGTCGAGCGTTCCTCGCTCGGTGTTCAACACGACGTCGTACCCGTGCCCTGCGTTGCAATCGACCCCCAGGACCTGCTCGAGACGGGCGGCCGAGTCGCGGTCGTAGCGCTCGATGCGCTCCTCGGCTTCGGCCAGCGAGACCTTCGCTTCCTCGGCGAGCCGGGCTGCGCGAACAGCCGGCGGCGCCGTCACCCGCACCCGCAGCGCGTGGTTGACCCCGCCGAAGAAAAACGGCGCCGCGCGCCCCGTGAGCACCGCGTCGTCGCCCGCGGCGAATGCGTAGACCACGGCTCGCAGGTAGGCCAGGTATTGCTCGCGATCGCGGTCGAAGCGCTCCCAGAAGCTCGGCCGTCCCTCCTCGAGGTGGCTCAACCGTTCTTCCCGCAGACGGTAGCGTTTGACCGCCTCGAGCATCAGCTCGCGGTCGGCGAAGCGATAGCCGAGACGCTGCGCCACGACGCGGCCGAGCTGCGTCCCTCCGCTTCCCATCTCCCGCGATATCACCACCAGGCTCATGCGAGGGTCGGCTTCTAACGCGTCGGTCGCCGGGCTGGCAACCCGCGCCCGGTCCACCGGAGCAAACTACTCGGTACCGGAGCCGTTGCGCGCCATGGGTCGACGATTCCGCTTTGCCGCCAACGCCACCGCATCGACGGACGAAGTGTTGACGCAGTTGCGGGGAACCTCACCCCGGCGAAGTCGGCTCACGTTTCTCGCGACTCCCCGCGCGATCTCTTGCAGGGAAATGTCGGTGGCGCCACCGATGTGCGGCGTTGCGACGACCTCGAGGCCGAATATCGGGTCGGCGGGGTCCGGCGGCTCCTCCCAGAAGACGTCGAGCCCCGCTCCGGCGAGCTGGCCCGACTCGAGCGCCGCGACGAGCGCTTCGCGCTCGACCACGGGGCCGCGCGCAACGTTGATGAGGAACGCCCCCCGCTTCATGCTCGCAAACGCTCGTCTGCCGATCATGCCGCGGGTTTCCTCGTTGAGCGGGGTCGCCACGACGACGAAGTCGGCCTGCCGGAGAATCTCTTCGAGCGCCGAAACCGCTACGTGGAGGTCCACTTCGCCTTCCTCGCCTCGGGGCCCCCGCCGAGACACGGCGACGATGCGCACGCCGAAGCCGCGTAGCCGCCTTGCCAGTACCCGGCCGATGCCGCCGAAGCCGACGATCGCCACGGTCTTGCCCATGAGGGTCGTGCCAACCGGCGCGCCGACGCGGCGTGCTCGCAGGTTCTCCTGCGCTCGAGGCCAGCGACGAGCCAGCGCGATCATCAGCAGGATCGCGAGCTCGGCAACCGAGTCGGCGTTTGCCGTATCACCGCTCGGAACGTTGGCGACGTAGATGCCGTGGCGGGAAGCGACTTCGACCTCCACGCCGTCGAGCCCCGCGCCGAACTGTTGGACGAGGCGCAGGCGCGGCGAGGCCAGGGCCTCTTCGCCGACTCGCGCGATCAGGGGCACGAGCACCTCCACCTGCTGAGCGACCCGCGTGACCTCTTCGGGCGAGCACTCGAGGATCTCGTCTCGCGGAAGCTCGCCGCGCAGCAACTCGACGATCTTGGCCGCACCCCGGCGGCAGAGGCAGACTCTCATGACGCCGCTTCATTGCACATGGGCTGAACCGGCGGTAGCGACCGATCGGCGGCCCATGCAGGACCGCCGACGGCCATCTGGTACCCCGGGGCGCAACTCGTGGTCATCGAGGCAGCTGGTGTCACTCGTGCGGGGCGCTGCCTTGGGATTCCGCCTACGGCTATGCTACGCGATTCGTCGAAGCGCGCCCGTGCGCGAACAGAGCTCGACCGTTCGATTCGCCGGCGCTCGAAGCGCCGTTGCACACGAATCGTCGAAGGAGAATCGATGAAGAGCGTAGAAATCGACCGCAGCAAGCGTCTCATCGAGCAGCCGAACACCGGCCACAACCGGTGGCATCCGGATATTTCGCCCGTCCTCGAGGTGAACGAGGGCGAAGAGGTCGTGCTCGAGACCCGCGACGCCCTCGACGGTCAACTGCCCCCGTCCGCGACTGCCGCCAGCCTCGCGACGATGGATGCGGGCATCATCCATCCGCTCACGGGGCCTGTGCTGGTCAAGGGTGCCAAACCGGGCGACCTCCTCGAGGTCGAGTTCATCGACATCCTGCCGCAAGCGCACGCGATCTCTTGCATCGTGCCCGGACTCGGCTTCCTGCGGGACCTGTACCACACGCCCTACCTCGTGCACTGGCGCATCGCCGACGGCTGGGCCACGTCGACGGCGCTTCCCGGCGTGCGGATTCCCGGCGCACCGTTCATGGGGGTCATCGGGGTGGCGCCGTCCCGGGAGCAGGTCGCCGCGTGGGCGAAGCGTGAGGAGGCCCTATTGAACCAGGGCGGGCTCGTCATGACGCCGGACCCGGCGGGCGCGGTACCGAGCCGGGGGCCGGCCGCTTCCGAAGGCCTGCGCACCATCCCGCCGCGCGAGAACGGCGGCAACATGGACGTCAAGCAGCTTACCAAGGGATCGACGCTGCAATTGCCCGTCAGCGTCGAGGGGGCGCTGTTCTCCCTGGGCGATGCGCACTTCGCGCAAGGAGACGGCGAGGTGTGCGTCACCGCCGTCGAGATGGCCGCTACCGCCGCCGTGCGCTTCCGGGTGATCAAGGATGCCGGCAAAACGCTGGCGCGCGGCCCCCGCTTCCGCCACCGCGACTACTTCGCTCCGCCCGAGTGGGCAGCCCCGAAACGGTTCTTGGCCGCGACCGGCATGCCAATCCGCGAGGACGGCGTGAACGAGGGCGAGAATCTCACGCTCGCTTGCCGCAATGCGCTGCTCAACATGATCGATCTGCTGCAGGAGAAGGGTTGGACGCGCGAGCAGGCCTACATCATCTCCAGCGTCGCGGTCGATCTCAGAGTGAGCAACGTGGTCGACGTGCCGAACTACGTGGTCTCGGCACTCGTCCCTGAGGCCATCTTCGAAGGCTGAGAGTGTCCCGCTCGACGAAAGCCTAGAACCCGGTGGGTCGAGGGCAGCCGCCGACGATGGCGAGGAGATGCTTCGCCAGGTCGAGAGTGGTGCGATCGTGCAAGTACGGCCCGACGATTTGGATGCCAACGGGTAGTCCGTTGCTCAAGCGTCCGACCGGCACGACCGTCGCGGGCAGGTAGCACGCCCCCGCCGGGGCCATCCACGTCACCAGGTCCCAATACGGCCGTTGCTCTCCGCAGACCCGCGCCAGCCGCGCGGCCTGTGGCTCCGAATGGTCGTGAGGGATGGCGGGGCAGGGCATCACCGGCAGCAGCATGACGTCCCAGCGCTCGAAGAACTCTTCCCAGCGTCGTCTCATCTGCAGACGGCGTTCGTTGTGGCTGAGCCAGTCGCGGTGTCGCATGGCGAGGAGGCGGCGTGTGTTCGCCGTCGGAGTGTCCTCCGTCGTAGCGGCATAGGCTTCGATGCGATCTCGCGGGGTGCCGCCCGCCAAGGCCGCTTGCAGGAGCGCGAAGAAGACCCCGGCGACCTTTTCCAGCGAGAAGTCCGGCCGCGCTTCGGTGTCGAGCGCGACGCCGGCATCGGCGAGCTTGCGCGCCGCCCTCTCCAGGAGCGCCTTGACGTCGGGTTCGACGCGACAGCGAGGATCGTCGAGCCAGGCGGCGATCCGATAGTCCTCGAGCTTCTTTCGTCGAGGCGGAGGCAGCTCGAGGCGCCAAGCCGCCTTCTCCCATCGGTTCGGTCCCGCCAAGATCTCGAGGCCGAGCTCGAGGTCCTCGACGGTGCGGGCCATCGGTCCGACGACGGCGAGGTCAGCCAGCGTCAGGGTTCCGGGCGGCCCGGGGATCTGCCCATGGGCGGGCACGATGCCGTAGCTCGGCTTGTGTCCCACGACACCCGACATGTGCGACGGTAGACGGATGGAGCCGCCGATGTCGCTGCCCAGCTCCAATGGAGTGAATCCACAGGCAAGCGCAGCGGCGGAACCGCCGGACGATCCTCCCGGCGTGCGCGTCAAGTCGTAGGGATTGTTCGTCGTGCCGAACACGTCGTTGTAGCTTTGCAGGTCGCCGGCGTAGATCGGCAGATTGGTCTTGCCGAAGATCACCGCGCCGGCTTCGCGCACTCGCGCGACGGGCCAGGCGTCTTCCTGCGGCACGAAGTCAGCGAGCTCCGGCGCACCCGATGTCGTCCGCATTCCTCGCGTTTGCAGAGAATCCTTGATCGTCATCGGTACACCGTGAAGCGAACCGCGCCCTTCCCCTCGCGCCAGGGCTCTGTCGGCCTCATCGGCCTCGGCGCGCGCACGGTCGGCGTCGATTGTGACGACGCTATGAATGGTTTTGTCGAGCATCTCGACGCGCCGGAGGAAATGCTCGAGCGCTTCCCTGCTGGAGACCTTCCGCCGACGGATCGCATCGGCGAGGTCCAAGGCGGAAACATAAGCGAGATCGGGCACCATGCTCTCCTTCGTTCTGTGCGTCACATCGCTCACGCCGTCCATACGGTCACGAGGCCGTCACGGCCGCGAATCGATTGTGCCTTCACCCGTCACTCGCCTCACCGGCGTTCACGGATCGAACGTGGTGAGGTCCGCCCCGTCGTCCGCCACGAACACGGCTAGCAGCTTGGCGGGTTTGCTGTCGCTCGCGTTCTCGCTCACGACGTGATGCGCGCCCGGGCCTTCGAAGAAGCTCTCGCCCGCCTGATAGACACGAGCAGGCCCCGCGTCGACCTGCGAGCGAATCGCGCCCGAGACTACGTAGGCGAAGACGACTCCTGCATGGTGATGGGGACCGGATTTCCCCTTCGGCGCATAGTCGACCGCTACGGCCGTCAAGGTCTTTCCCGGGACGTTCGGCAGCTTCTGCGAGAAGATGACCTGAGCTTGGTCCCCGGCGGCCTCCGCGAGGCGGGAGAGCAAGAACGCTCCCGCAAGCGCGACGAGCAGCGCCGCAACGGCTAGGTCCGCGCGTCGTCTGCGACGAAGTTTCCGAGTCATCATCGTTGACCTCCATCTGGGGATCCGTCGCTGTCGAGCGGCCGGGGCCCCGTCAGAAATTCCCGGATAGAATCGGTTACGAAATCGTGCAGCCGAAGCGAGAGCTCAGCGGACTTCGGTTTGCGCCGAATTGTACTGGACCACGGCTCCGCTGGCGCTCAACAATCTGATGATCCCATAGGGTACGTCGAGCTGCCACCAAGCCACACCGCTTCGCGCGAGCTGAGGATTCGCGTGATGGTTCTCGTGCCATTCACCGACTAGGAAGCCGTAGTACATTTGGTTGATGGGCGCGCCCTTGGATGCCGCTACGAATTGACCTCCGTGGCCCCGATAGTTGAAGTCTCGTAGCATGAACGAAAACAGAAAGACCGCCGAAATCCACAACACGACACCCTGCCACTCGGCGATCGCGTATGCTCCCGAGATCCAAAGCAGGTTTCCGAAGACCGCGCGGGCCGCATAGTGCCAGAGGTTCTCGATCGACCCCGTGCGTTGGAACTGTGGATAGGAGTTTCCGACGAATCCGATGTGCTCGAGGCTCTTTGCAATACGTTCGTAGTCCTGCCGTCGAATGTCGCGGTTCATCTTTTGCGTGGATTCGGCTGCGAGATAGCTCCCGAGCCAGCCGAGGTGCGGACCGTAGGGATCGCCGGATTGGTCAGCCTTCGAGTGGTGGATTTCGTGGGGAATGACATAACTTTCCTCTCGAAAACCCAAAGGATTGGTCCATAGGAACAGCCTCGCCAGCCAAACGCTCCGGAACCGGAAGGCGCGATGGGCACAATACCGATGGTACCAAACCGTATTGTAGACGATGCCGATGGCGTTCGTCATGAGGAGCACGAGCGCGAGATTGGTAAGCGAGAAGAACCGCGCGAGAAACAGCAGGAACGTGCCCAACGCAACCAGGTGGTAAACCGCAACCAGCGCCGGGACCAGACGCGAAGCGTCTCTCCAAAAGGCGACGGAGTCGACGAGCTCGATTGCCACCTCACGCATCGTGGGTTTGCGGGGCGGAGCCTCTCCGTATCCGTAGGTCGGCGCCAGCACCACCCCTGGGGCCGGCGATAGGACTGACGCGTCTTTCACTCGTCAAATGTAGTATCAAGGAGGAGGGGAAAACAAAGTAAATCATTGAGGAAGGCAAAGCCTTGTCACCCCGACCGCTGGCCCAACGGCGTCAGGCGGGCGGCGCTCCCGGCGGCACCCGATCCCGTCGATTTCGCCCCGGGGACGGTTTGGTGTACAAGGGAAGCCCGAGCGAACCTGTGTTGGGACGCTCCCAACAGCTTCATGATTGCGACCGCTGACTGTTCAGCCGCCGTTTCGAGCCTCCGTCAGGATGCGTCGCGCTGAGTCATCGCGAGTGACCGATCCGAAGCAACAGGTGAAGAACCGTTTCGGCGAACGGGTTCGAGAGTGGGCGGCCCACTACTCCGACCTCGAGCCCCGATCCCTTGGCTCTCAGAGCGTCCTCTCGAGGCAGCGGTTTGCGCTAGAGATGGTGCAGAGCGCCGCTCCGTGCGGCTCGAGGATTCTGGACGTCGGGTGCGGCACGGGCGAGATGGTGGCGAAACTCACGGAGCGCGGGTACGAAGCCTGGGGGGTGGATCTCGCCGAGCCGATGATCGCCTACGCCTCGCGTCGTTACGGCTCAGGCCGATTCCGTGTCGGGGACATCGAGAAGATCCCATTCGACGACAGCATGTTCGACGCGGTCGTTTGCCTCGGGGTCATCGAGTATCTGGTCGACGACGATCAGGCGTTGAAGGAGATCCGGCGCGTGCTGAAGCCCGGCGGGAGCGCCATCGTTTCCACGCCGAGCGCGATCAGTCCACTCCATTTCATGGATCGCGTGGTCGGTGCTCTGGTGCAGGCCGTGCGACCCCTGTACCGGTTCGTGAAGTATCGCCTGCGAGGCCGGCAACCTCCGGCTCCTCGCTTCGATGCTCCAGTGACCGTACGAAGGTACCATCGCGGCAGATGGCTGCGGGTGCTGCGCTCGGCGGGATTCGAGGCACAAGAATGCATCGGCCACGGCTGGGGATGGTACCGGAGCGAGCTCGGTCTCGTCGTTCAGTCCGTGTCTCGGGGCGCGACGCTCTCTCGCCGCAGCCTCGAACGTATGCTCGGCCAAGGGCCTCTTTTGCGAGCCAAGAGACGGCTCGTCCGCAGTCCCACCCTCAACTGGCTCGCTTGGGAGCACATCGTTCGGATGTCCGCCATCAAGTCGGGCGTTCTCGCGATGGCGGGCGACCTGCTCGGCGTCATCGAGTTGGTGCTATTGTACTGAGCCGCGCACCTCGTTTCTCTGGCGAAGAGGAACCTGATGAGCCCCGACGATGCCATTCGCCTGTGTGCCAAGACCCTGCAAAACATCGAACGGTGGCTGGATAAGGCGGCCGCCCATGCGAAGGCCAAGTCTTTCGACGTCGACGTGCTCGCACAAGCGCGGCTTGCGCCCGACCAGTTCGCGTTCGTGCGCCAGGTCCAGGCCGCGTGTGACCAAGCGAAATTCCTGGCCGCGTATCTCGGGGGGAAACCCGCTCCGTCTCACCCGGACACGGAGCAGACGTTCGCCGAGCTGCGCCAGCGCATCCAGAAGTGCCTAGGATTTCTCGCGAGCGTGCAGCCGAAGGAGCTAGCGGGGGCCGGAGAGCGGAGGGTGGCTCCTGCCTGGCTCGGCGGAAAGTGGCTCCGCGGCGACGACTACCTCGCGCATGTCGCGCTGCCGAATTTCTTCTTCCACGCGACCACGGCGTACGCGATTCTGCGGCACAACGGGGTCGGCCTCGGCAAGATGGACTACCTCGGGTCGATGCCCACGCGCGGAAGCTGCAGGAGTGCGCCGCGGGCGCCTCTCGATTCCTTCCCTCGGCGCCCTGGCGCCGCCCGCGCGAGGGTCGTGCTCGGACGATCGAGCCGCGTCGATCGCGGTGCCACGGTCCCCGCTACTTCACCGTGTAGTCGCGCGCTTCCATGCACGCCGCGAACGCCTTGTTGAATTCCGTTCGCAGCGAGCCATCCTCCGATTGATCGGCCCGCTTGCAGGCGCGTCGAGCGTATCACCGTCGGAAAGAGTGTCTAGCGGCGTCGCGCTCCGCGTGCCCTCGCAGTCTCAGGAATCGAGCAGCTCGACCTCGTTGGCACGAATGCGCCCGTCGTCGTCGGCGCCGCGCACGGAAACCCGCTCACCCTTCACCAAGTCGCCGCAGGTCGCGGGAGTGAAGTTGGCGCGAACGATCGTGGTGTCGTCGGTGATCAGGATCGTCACCGAGAGGCCGTCCTGCTGTCGCAGCGGGAATTGTCCGCGACCGCCGCTGCACTGCGCGGTCTCGCTGACCGTGCCCGAGCTGAAGCGCACGGAGAGACTGACGTCGTCGCCGCATGCGGCCGAACCGAGGGCGAGCAGCAGCGCCACGCGTGCGGGGATCGCTCGGAACGGTGGGCGCCGCCCGCGGTTCGACGTGCCCCGATTCGGTGGGTCGGCCGAAGCATGCTGGGGGCGTCGGACCGCTGCCATGGAGTCGGGACCCCGTGCGCTCGCGAGGAACATGGGAAGAGACCGCTTGGAGCGCGATGGCTACGGCGACGAATCGCCCCCTCGGGCGAGGCGCTCCCGGATCTGAGCGATGAGCTCTTGCTCGAGAACGCCGTTGGACTCGATGGGCACGGGCAGCGGCGCGCCGCGTCGGCCGCGGGTGCGGCGCGCCCCCGTGATCTGCGCGCGCACGGCGATGCGCGTCTGGTTGTTCTCTACGGGACGCATCGCGACGGACACGTTTACGTAGTACTCGGACAGGCTCCTGACGTCGGCCTGCCAAGCATCGTCGACCTTTGCGATGCGCTGCAGCTCCGTCGCGGCGTCGTCTTCCTCGCCCATGTGCTTCACCATTCGCGCGCGACGGGCCGTGACGTCAGCCCCGGAGCGCTTCGGCTCCGAAACCTTGTACCCAGCTTCCTTGAGTGAGGCGATGGCGGCTTCCCTCACGCGGTCCGGTGCAGCGTCGAGCACGGCTTGCGCGCTCGTGGAGTCAGCGGTAGCCGACGACACAACGACGGTGGTTGACAGCACGACAATAGCGAGCATCGAAAGCAGCACTCTGGCGACCCTCACGCGACCTCCCGTCTAATCGAACGCCTTCCGCGGCGACGGAACGAGATCTCATACCCCAGCGGGCGCACTCGCGGAAACGGAAGCGTGCAAGGCGCGCCGGTGTTCGGCCCTCGGCGCGGTCGTCGCACCTATCTGCAGTCGGAGCAGGGTCAGCCGGTCCGGATCGTTCTGGTGTGCGAGCAGGCGCTCCGAGCGGTCGACGATCTCCGCCGTACCGAACCGGCCGAGCGCGCTTCTGGCCGAATCGGGGTGCTACGACCCATGTTTCCGAGCCCTTCGCGAGCAGCGGCTCGAGGGCTCGCGGCTCGTCGACAATCTCCGTCGGATGGGATGTAGTAGAGGAGCTGGGTTCGGATGTTGCATCACGACATGGGATTGTTGAAAGAGAATGAGGAGATGCTGCGGCAGGTCGGGTTTCGCGCCGTCGACGTCTTCCTCAAGTGATACAATTTTGCAGGCGTCCTCGCTCGCCAGTAGCGCGCACGGCGGCTTACACGCGGCCGCGCTGGCCTTCGGCCGCTTCGTTTTTCGCTATCGAGACTACCTCGCGCCGCTCGTCTTTCTCGTGGCGGTGCTGGCGATGCCGCCGGTTGCCTTCGCCCACTTCGAGGCGTGGGACATCGGGCTCGACCTCGTCGGCGTGGCGGTCTCGTTCGCGGGTCAGGCGCTGCGTATCGTCGTCATCGGACTTGCCTACATTAAGCGAGGGGGCCGCCAAAAGACGATCACCGCGGACCATCTGGTCTGCGAAGGGGTGTTCGCCCACAGCCGCAATCCACTCTATCTGGCGAACTTTCTCATGGTGAGCGGCCTCCTTCTCATCTGGAACTCGCCGTGGGCGTACCTGATCGTCCTGCCCTCGCTCGGGGTGGCGCTGCTCTCGATCGTTCGCGCGGAGGAGGAGTTTCTCACCCAGCGCTTTGGCGCAGAGTACACGGAATACTGCGCCCGGGTCCCCCGGTTCGTACCGAGGCTACGCGATTTCCGCCAGACGCTCGCCCAGTTCGATTTCGACTGGAGGCGAGTGATCCGCAAGGAATACGGAACGATGTTCGCCCTGATCACCGTCATCCTCGCGCTCTTCGTTCTCGAGAAAGTTCACTGGCACGGGCTGGAGGCGGCCACGGTGCGCGTCCGGATCGCGGGCGCCATCTGGCTGTTCTCGGCAGGACTCTGGGCAACCGCCCGCTGGGCGAAGAAGGCGCGCTGGATCGATTCTCCGAAGTAGCCTCGCCGTGTCCGGCTACTCCAACCTCAGGAGACCGCCCGTGCCGCCGCGGCGAGGATCGCATCCCAGGCAGTGCAAACGTGCTGCTCCTCCGTCCAGGTCTGGCCGATCGAAAGGCGCAGCGTGAATCGGCCGTCGAGCTTCGTATGGGTGAGGAAGATTCGGCCCGAGGCATTCACCGTCTCGAGGATCCGTTCGTTCGCCTCGTCTCCCCCGACGTGACGGAAACAAACGAGATTCAGCGGCGAGGGTGCCGCCACCTCGAAGTTCGGCTCGCTCTCGACCCAGGCACGGAAGGCCTTCGCGAGCTCGACGTGGCGCCGGACGTGGTGGCGCAGCCCCTCGACGCCGTAGTGGCGGATCACGAACCAGAGCTTGAGAGCCCGGAACCGCCGGCCGAGCGGAATCTGCCAATCGCGGTAGTCGATGACCGCGCCCGATTCCGTGGCGCGATTTCTCAGGTACTCGGGCAGTACACTGAGCGCCCGGACCAACGCCGCACGATCCGCGACCCAGAAGGCGTCGCAGTCGAAGTTCGTGAACATCCACTTGTGGGGGTTGAAGCAATAGCTGTCGGCGTGCTCGAGCCCGTCGTGGATCCAGTGGAACTCCGGGCAGAGCGCTGCCGTGCCGCTCATCGCGGCGTCCACATGGAGCCAGACGCCGTGACGCCGACAAATCTCGCCGATCGGACGCAGGGGATCGATCGCGTTCGACGACGTGGTGCCGACGGTGGCGGATACGAAGAACGGCTGCCGTCCGGCGGCCCGGTCTGCCTCGATGGCCGCGGCGAGCGCGTCGGGCCGCATCGCGTAGCTCCCGTCCACGTCGACGAGGCGGAGGTTTGCGGCCCCGATGCCCGCGATGCGCACGCCCTTCTCGATCGAGGAGTGCGCCTGCGTGGACGTGTAAGCGGTCAGCGTGCCGTCACCCCCCTCTCGTCCCGTACGGCCTGCCGTGGCCCGTTCCCTAGCGGCGACGAGCGCGCAGAGGGCCGAGGAGGAGGCGGTGTCCTGGATCACCCCGCCGCCGTCGGAGGTGGAGAGGAACCGCCCCGGTAAGTTCAGCATCCGCACGAGCCAGTCCATGACGTGCGTCTCCACCTCGGTGCACGCGGGGCTCGTCTGCCAGAGCATTCCCTGTACGCCGAGGCCCGACGCAACGAGGTCGCCGAGGATCGACGGGCCGCTCGCATTCGCAGGAAAGTATGCGAAGAAGCGCGGCGACTGCCAATGCGTGATCCCGGGTAGAACGATCTCGTCGAGGTCGCGCAGCATGGCGTCGAAAGGTTCACCACTCTCGGGCGGGGCCGCTGGCAGTTGCCCGCGGATTTCCCCGGGTTGGGTCTTCGACAGGACGGGCAGCGACTCCACCCGCTCCATGTAGTCCGCGATCCAGTCGACGACCTGGCGGCCGCGCCGGCGAAACTCCGCCGGTGTCATGTGGAAGCTCTTTTCGGTGCCCATGCGCCAGCCTACGACTTGCCCGAGACGGCGGAAACCCTCGCCGGCGCATCTGGACGGCTGCGTTGCAGTAAGGCGGGAGACCGCAGTAGAGGACCGAGCTTGACCACGGTCGGTACCGGGCGGTTAAGTGGCTCGTCTGGGGAGTCCTAGGCGGCGAGACTCGGACCATGTCATTGGTCGCCCAGTCGGCGACGCGAAAGGAGCGAATATGCCAGGCAGGCTTCAAGGGAAGGTTGCGCTCATCACCGGCGGCTCATCCGGCATCGGCGAAGCGACGGCCAAGCTCTTCGCGCGCGAGGGCGCGAAGGTGGTGATCGCCGACGTGCAGGTCGAAGCGGGGCAGCGGGTCGCCTCGGCGATCCAAGCCGAGGGCGGAGAAGCTTCCTTCGTGCGCGCGGATGTCAGCCGGGACGCGGACGCGAAGCAAATGGTCGAGTTCGCGGTCGCACGCCATGGGCGGCTTGACGTGCTGTTCAACAACGCCGGGATCGAAAGCACGAAGCCAGTGGTCGAGACCAGCGAGGCCGAGTGGGACAGGATCATGGCGGTGAACGCCAAGGGCGTGTTTCTCGGCACCAAGCACGCAGTCGCGCCGATGCGAAAGAGTGGCGGCGGCTCGATCATCAACACGTCGTCGATCTTCGGATTGATCGGGTCGCCGGGCTTTGCGGCCTATCACGCTTCGAAGGGGGCCGTGCGATTGCTCACCAAGTCGACTGCCCTCGCGCATGCCCAGGACAAGATTCGAGCGAATTCCATCCACCCCGGCGTCATCGAGACGCCGATGCTTCTCGAGGTGATCGCGGCCCAGGGAGATCCCGAGGCGGCAAGGGCGGAATGGATGAAAGGCGAGCCGATTGGCCGCTTCGGGACACCGGAGGATATCGCGTACGGGGCGCTCTACCTGGCCTCCGACGAGTCTTCGTTCGTGACCGGGACGGAGCTCGTGATCGACGGAGGATGGACCGCGCAGTAACTGAGATCACGAGCGATCGTGGCCGCAAGGTGTGGCTCGCCGCGCGAGGCGGAGAGCAATTCGTCGGCGCTGCCTCGACCTGCGGGGACCGAGGCGCTACGATTCGGCGATAACGATGGGACGAGCGAGTGCTCGTGGGTTGGATTCGGCGGCGGAGTTCGCGCGGCGCGGGCTGCGGGCCACGCGCCAGCGCATCGCCGTGCTCACTCTCTTGCGCGCGGATCGTGGTCACCCGACGGCCACGCAGGTGCATCGACGCCTGGTGGGTCGCCCTCCGAACGTCAGCCAGAAGACGGTCTACGAGCTTCTCGACGCGCTCGTCGATGTCGGGCTCGCTCGCTGCGTCACCGAAAGTGGAGGCGCTGCCCGCTACGAAGCGCGCCCCGAGCGCCACGATCACGCCTACTGTCGCGTCTGTGGCCGGCTCTTCGACATCCCGGCCCGGGCCGACGAGACCATTCGCAACCGCGCCGAGATCCCCAAAGCATTCCGGATCGACGGCATTCAAGTCACGCCCGAGGGTCGCTGCGCCCGCTGCGCGGCCGATTGACCTCGCGCCCGCGGGCACGGCTGCCCCCCGCGATCGCCATGCGCGTGGACCGCGGCATAGAGGGACGCGGGAGATTGAGTTGAGTCGCCGCGTGTCGTCACGCGTCGCCATGGCGGCAGCGAGCATGGCGGCGAGCTTCCTCGCTCTCGAAGTCGCCGTTCGCGTCGTCACCGCCTCGGATCGGAACTATCTGGACGAGATCTCCTCAGCGCGCGCGCTCGCGCCCGGCGGCGATCTCGCCCTAGGCGACCTGGTCCGCCCGACTGCCGACGACTCGATCGTTTATGAGTTGAAGCCTGGAGTGCGCGGCCGCTTCCTCGGCGCCCCCGTGGCGGTCAACTCGCTCGGCATGCGCGACGACGAGCGTGAGCTCCCGAAGAGGCCGCAGACGTTTCGGATCGTCGGGCTCGGGGATTCCCTCATGTTCGGCTGGGGCGTGCGGCTCGAGGAGACTTTTCTGGCGCTGCTCGAGAAAGAGCTGAACGCGCGCTCTTCGGAGCGGAGGTTCGAGGTCTGGAACCTTGCGGTACCGGGCTACAACAGCGTGCAGGAGGTCGAGACTTTCGCCGCCAAGGCGGATGGCATCAGGCCCGACTTGGTGATCGTCAACTGGGTCGGGAACGACATGGACTTGCCGAGCTTTCTTGCAGAGAGCCCCGAC
>JBEVNX010000213.1:0-13329 GCA_040507895.1 Binatia bacterium
CAGCTTCGACATCGCCGAATGATCGAAGAAGTCGATCATCGGCACATGGGGCGGGTGCGTGTCCCCGGCGCGGTCATCAAGCTTTCGGACAGCCCGACCGGAGTGCGCGGGCCTGCGCCGATTCTCGGCGAGCACAACGTCGAGATCTACGGGGAGCTTCTCGGGCTCTCCGCGCCGCAGGTAGACGAGCTCAAGAGAAGCAAGGTCATTTGAAACGAAGCATCGGGATCCGCGATGGACGTCGGCGAGGCCAACCAATTGATCGACATGCTCGGCCGGCAGACGAAGCGCGAGCTTTCGAACCGCGGCAAACTCGAGACGATTCTGTTTCCCAATACCGCCTACGAGAATCTCAGCGCCATCGAGATCTTCTACCGATATCCGGAGATCGTCGGCGCAATCGCTCGTGTGGTCTCTCCGGAAGAGCTCGGCCGGCTGTGTCCGAAGATCGGCGGCCCGGTGATCCCGATGCAGTTCTGGACGATCGGCTTCGAGTATCTGTGGGGCCGGCAGATCCTGCTCGGTCTCGGGAAGTTGCAGCCGGGCGATCGAACGGCAGAGACGTTGGCGGTCCTCGACTTCTGGAAGCGCATCAACGGGGTCTACCGGGGCGACACGGCGCTGTGCAACGGTGAGGCGGGAGGCACGAGTCGCGTGCTTTCGCCCGACGAAGCGCAACGGGTCGCAGCGGAGACGAAGTCACTCGGGGACGAAGACCGCGCGAGCTTCCTGCGGCTACACGCGCAGCTTCTGTCTTTCCTCATTCTCATGAACTGCGAGTCGCGCGCCAAGTACGGCGTCACGGGGCCGTACGAGCTCGGTGAAAAGCGCGTGATGATCGTCGCCGAATTCGCCGACCTCCCGGGGCGCTCGTATCCATGGGGCATACCGGATTCGGTGCCGGTCTCGCACGTGACGGTCGCCGTCGTGCTCGAGGACGTGAAAATCCGTCTGGCGAACGCGGGGCTCCCATACGGCAAACCGCCGAACTTCCTCGAAAAGGCGGTCAGCGCGCGAGTCTATACCAGCGATGGAAAGACACTCTCCCCGCTCGAGGCCGAGGAATGGGAGCCGACTCGTAAGGCGATCGCCCAAGCGCAGCGCGAGCTCTATCGCCGCATTGCCCGCTTGAGCGCTCGAGATCGTATTCTCGCGGGCGCATCCGTCTACTTCTGGTTCATCCGGCCGCTGGCGGACGTCGCGGGCGTCTCGGCCGGCATCGACTGGAACCTCCTTCATGCACCTGAATTTCTCGACGTCTTCGCAGACAGTGGGCGCGCAGACCGAATCTTCGAGGAGTGTCTCATACTGCCGCGTGAGGAAGCTTCGTCCTACACGCCCTTGCCGACGGCCGCCTGAACCCGGCGGTCCATCCGGAGTCGAACATGTTCACGGACCTCGATGAATATCCGACCCATCAGATCGTAGCGCCCCACGGCACCGTGTCGGTCGACAGTCCCGGATGGACCGATCGCTACTACTTTTCGTGCTTCTGTCCGGACGGCAGCGTGGTGCTGCACATGGGAGTGGGGGTCTTCCCCAACTTGCGTCTCGTCGAGGCATGGAGCTGTAGCGTCGTCCACGAGAAGGGGCGCTACTTTCAGATCAACGTCCGCCCGTCCGCATCGTACGACGGCTCGCCGTGGCCGTTGCGCGCGGGCCCGCTCTCCTTCGAGCTCGTCGCGCCTCAGCGGCGCTGGCGGATCGTCCTCGACGAGAGTCCGTATGGCGCCTCCTTCGAGCTCGAGCTCGACTTCGTGGGCAATTTGTTCGAGGCGGCACCGGTGCTGGTGAAGCGGCGTGACGGGACGGCGGTGACTCACACCACTCACTACGTCCAGCTCGGCGGCGGTCGGGGAAGCGCCCGGATCGACGGACACGACTACCGCCTAGAGGACCTCGTCGTGTTTCGCGACCGCTCGTGGGGCATCCGCAGCCCCGGCGAGGGTGGACCGAGCCGCGGGCTCCTCAACTGGGTTCCCGTGCGATTCGGTGAGCGGGGATTCTGCTACTACCTGATCGAGCGCGAGGACGGCTCATCCGCGTACATGAGCGGCGGGCTCCTCGGCGCGAAGCGCGACACCCGAATCGAGTCGATCCGTCACGACCTCGAGTTCGAGCCCGGGACCAGGATATTCAAGCAGGGCCGCCTGACGATGCGCCTCGACAACGACGAGTCGCTGGAGATGTCGGTGCGCAAGCTGACGTCGCTCTATTTGAAGGGCGGCGGCTACTTCAAGGGCGGACATGGGGTGGAGCGGCGCGGCGCTCACGTCGAGGGCGAGCGCTGGGACCTCACGAGTCTCGACCGGCAGCAGGAGCTCCTGGCCCTGAACGACAACATCTCCGAATTCCGGCTCGCGGACGGAACGGTCGGATACGGCGTGTTCGAGCTTTCCATGGGACGCTACCCGCGATACGGCTTCACGAGTTAGAGCGGTCGAACGGCCGCACCTTCGGCGAATCATGGAGTTGATCGCTTTCGGAGAGAACGTCCTTCCGGCCGGCGTCGTGGGCGGGCGCGTCCAGCGCTTCGAGTCCGTGGAGGACGTGCTCGCCTTCCTCGACAACGAATCGCAGGGCGTCGTGGCGCTCACACCCTTCGCCGGCTCGACGTTCCTCTCTCCGATCCTCGAGAACCTGGCCGCGATCGTCACGATCACCGGAACGCGTACGGGACACCTGGCGATCGTGTCGCGGGAATTCCAGATTCCTTGCGTGCTGCAAACGCAGATCACCGGCGAGATCGACGGTCATGAGGTCCTCCTCGACGCGCGCGACGTCTCGATCGCTCGCATCTACCGCTGTCCGACCTCGCTACTGGTTGTGCTTCGCGGCCGAGAACTCGCCGGTCGGAAAGATCTGGAGAGCGTCATGGAGCCCTCGTCGGCCGCCACGCTCGACGATGCCCTCTCCCTGCTCGAGGCCGCCGGGTACGTGGAGGCGCGCTCGGGGGAGCCGACGCGCTACGCTCTGGCGGACAAGGGACGAGATGCACTCGAGCGCTGCTTCGCCGGGGATCGTCGGGCGGCCGGCAGCACCGACTAGAGCGATCCGCAGCCAGGGGAGGCGATGATGGACTTTCCGAGTGTCCTCTACCAGGTAGAAGGACGAGTCGCGACGATCACGCTCAACCGGCCCGAGCGCCTCAACGCGATCGACGCGTCCATGCCGGGATCCATCCGCGCCGCCGTCGAAGAAGCCAACCGCGACGACGGAGTCCACGCGATCGTCCTGACCGGCGCGGGGCGAGCGTTCTGCGCCGGCTACGACTTGACCGAGTGGGCCGAGAAGCCCGGAGGGCATCCGGGCTTCCAAGACATGCCCTGGGACCCGACGGTCGATTTCAAGCTGATGTACGCCAACACGCAGGACTTCATGTCGCTCTGGCGCTCGTACAAGCCGACGATCGCCAAGGTCCGCGGATACGCGGTAGGAGGCGGAAGCGACATCGCACTGTCCTGCGACCTCGTGGTGATGGCCGAGGACGCTCGCATCGGTTACCCGCCGGCGCGAGTGTTCGGCTGCCCGACGACGGCCATGTGGGTCTATCGCGTCGGGGCCGAACGGGCCAAGCGAATGCTCCTCACCGGTGACCTCGTCGACGGACGCGAAGCCAAGGAGATGGGATTGGTTCTCGACGCGGTTCCCGAAGCAGAGCTCGATCGGCGTGTCGAAAGCGTTGTGAAGCGCATCGTGGGAATTCCGCGCAATCAGCTTCTCATGCAGAAGCTGATGATCAACCAGGCCTACGAGCAGATGGGCCTTCACGGCACGCAGGTGTTCGCGACGTTCTTCGACGGGATCAGCCGGCACTCTCCGGAAGGACGGTGGTTCAAGCAGCGGTCCGAGGAGGTGGGCTTCAAGGAGGCCGTGCGCGAGCGGGACAGCGGTGCTCCGATCGCGCCCGGTGTGAGCAAATAGGACGGGCGCAATGGCGAGAGCGATGAAGGTCGTCGTCGAGAAGAGTGGCCCGATTACCACGGTAACGATCAACCGCCCCGATGTGCGCAACGCCGTCGACGTGGAGACCGCCGGGCTCCTGGTGCGGCTGTTCCGCGAGTTCGAGGAGGACGAGGAGGCGCGGGTCGCGGTGCTGCGCGGCACCGGCGGATGTTTCTGCGCCGGCTACGACCTGAAATCCCTCTCCGACGAGGGCATTCCCTACGAGCCCGAAGGGCAGGGGCCGCTCGGTGTGAGCCGCATGCTCCTCGAGAAGCCCGTGGTCGCGGCCGTGGACGGGTACGCGGTCGCCGGCGGCCTCGAGCTGGCGTTGTGGTGCGATCTGCGCGTCATGGACGAGACCGCGGTGTTCGGCGTGTTCTGCCGCCGCTGGGGCGTTCCGCTCGTCGATGGCGGTACCGTTCGGCTCCCGCGCTTGATCGGTCACAGTCGTGCGCTCGACATGATCCTCACCGGCCGCGCGGTCGGCGCCGAGGAGGCGGCGGCATGGGGCTTGGCCAACCGCGTGGTTCCCGCGGGTACCGTCCATCGAGCCGCGGACGAGCTGGCACGCGAGATCGCTCGCTTCCCACAGCTGTGCATGCGTACTGACCGCATGTCGTCGTATCGCCAGTGGGGTGCGGATCTGATGGATGCGCTGCGCGCCGAGGGTCGCGCGGGAGCCCGGCCGCTGCTTGAAGAGGCGGTTGCCGGCGCGAAGCGATTCGCCGCAGGCAAGGGACGCGGCGGCTCGTTCGAAAACGTGTAGCCACGAGACACTCAGGGCTCCGGAGGACATGATGAGCCGATCAAACGCGCGCGACCGCTTCTCCGGCTCCAAGACCAGGCAGGCCGGGTTCGCCGATCTCGGTGAGCTGATCGGCGCCGTCGCGCGCAGAACGCCGGGCGCAAGGGCGATCGATGACGGCACTCACGCCATGTCGTACGAAGCCCTCGACTCCCGATCCAATCGCGCGGCGAACGTGCTTTCCGCTGCGGGAGTGGGCCGCGGTGACCGCTTCGCCGTCCTCGCCGAGAATCGGATCGAGTATCTGGAGCTGGCGTTGGCCGCGGCGCGAACCGGCTCCACTCTTTGCGCGTTGAACTGGCGCTTCTCGCCCGCCGAGCTCGATCATTGCATCGGGCTGACGAGCCCATCGCTCCTCTTCGTTTCGCGCCGACACTCCTCCCAGCTCCGAGATCTCGACCTCGGCGGCCTGCGCCAGATCGTTCTGGAAGATGAATACGACTCGCGGCTCGAGGCCGCTTCCAGCGAGCGATTGCCGCCGGTGGCGGAGCCCGAAGACGGCCTCCTCATTCTCTACACGAGCGGCACGACCGGTTTTCCCAAAGGCGCGCTCGTCAGTCACCGAGCGGAATTGGCACGTCTTTGCCTCAGCCAGATCGATTCGGCCCTGCAGCCGGGGGACTCGTTCGTCGCCTGGGCGCCGATGTTCCACATGGTTTCTCTGGAGCACGCGCTGCACGTTCTGGCTCTCGGCGGCACGGTTCACGTCGTGGATGGCGCAGACATCGACCGCATCGCCCATTTAGCGGCGACGGTTCCGCAGTGGTGGCTCGTGCTCTTGCCCGGGATGATGGATCGCGTCGTCGAGGCGATGCGGCGATCGGGCGCGGCTCCGGCCCCGATCAAGATCGTCGGAACCCTGGCAGACTTGACGAGCCCCGACCTCGTCGCAGAGACCTCCCGGCTCTTCCGCGCTCCATACTGGAACACCTTCGGATCCACGGAGACGGGGATGCTGCCGTTTGCGGGCACGCGCTTCCCGATCGGAGAAAGGCCGGCGAGCAACGCCAAGGCGCCGAACTCCTTGCACCTCTTCCGTTTGGTCGATGAGTCCGACGAAGAGGTCGGCCAAGGCGTGGCCGGCGAGGTCGCGCTCCGGGGCCCGACGCTGTTCAGCGGTTATTGGAACGCGGCCGAGACCAACGCTCACGATTTCCGCAATGGATGGTTCCACATGGGAGACGTGTTTCGACGCCGCAGCGATGGACTCTACGACTACGTCGATCGCGTGAAGTACTTGATCAAGACCGGGGCCGAGAACGTGTATCCCGCCGAGATCGAGCGCGTGCTGATGGCGGATCCGCGGGTCGTCGAGGCGGTCGTGGTTCGCCGTCCCGACGACAAATGGGGCGAGGTGCCGGTCGCTTTCGTCGCCTGCAAGGATTCCAACACGACGGCCGAGGATCTCATCCAGGTGTGCGGGCGCCACCTCGCGCGATACAAGTTGCCGAAAGAGGTGCGCTTCGTACCGTCCGCGGACGCGTTCCCGCGGAGCACTTCCGGGAAGATTCAACGTCAGGCCGTCGAGAAGTGGTTGACCGCATGAGTGGGGAAAGGCCGCAGGCCGCCGACGTGCCGCGGTGGGTGCGAATCCGATGACGCTCGCCGATACGGAGTTCGAGGTGCTGCACGCCGTGGCGCTTCGCAAGCGCACGGATCTCGACGGTCTCGTGCGTTCGACCGGGCTCCCCCGCGAAGCCATCGAAGCGGCGCTCGAACGCGCAGCGGAGGCGAAGCTCGTGCTCGCAGCACGGGGCAGCTACTTCGTCGCGCCGGAGGGCGATCGTGCGCTGCGTGCCGTCTACGCCGACCGCTTCGCCACCGCCCGCGCGGACGGCGGGCTCGCCGCCGACTACGCCCGCTTCGAAGCGGTGAATCGCGAGGTGAAGGCGATCGTCACGGACTGGCAGGTCCGCCCCGTCGGCGGTCAGAAGCTGCCGAACGATCACTCCGACCCCGCGTACGACGACGGCGTGCTCGATCGGTTGGCGCAAGCCCACGAGCGCGCGGAGCAGCTCCTGGCGGGGCTCGCGCGGCGGGTGCCGCGGCTCGGGCGCTACGCCGAGCGGCTGACCACCGCGCTACACCGCGCCGAGGCCGGAGAGGGCGACTGGGTGTGCGGTGTGCGCTGCGACTCTTACCACACGGTATGGTTCGAGCTGCACGAAGACTTGCTGCGCATGCTCGACAGGCAGCGCGAGGAATGAGGTCGCGGTGAACCGCTGGACGGTGAGGATCGACGGCTCGATCGTCCCCGACCCGCAGAAGATCGGCGGCAAGGCCGCGAGCATCGCGCGCATGACGGCGCTCGGCTTACGCGTCCCTCCCGCGTTCGTGGTCACGACCGAGGCTTGCCGAGCGTTCTTGTCGAACAGGGAGATTCCGGATGACGGGTGGACGGAGATCGAGTCGGGCATCGCCTGGCTCGAAGCCGAGACCGGGCGCTCGTTCGGCGGCTCGTCCCGACCCCTCCTCGTCGCGGTCCGATCCGGCGCCGCCGTTAGCATGCCGGGGATGATGGACACGGTGCTCGATCTCGGCATCAACGGGGAGACCGAAGCGGCGCTGGCCAGGGAGACCGGCGACCCCGCGTTCGCGGCGCAGACGCGCGCGCGCTTCGAGGAACTCTTCGCGCGAATCGTGCTCCGCGGCTCGTGCGAAGAAGTACCGCACGACCCCCGCCATCAGCTTCGCCGCGCGGTCATCGCGGTCTTCGAATCGAGTCGTTCGCGCCGCGCGCGGGCGTACCGCAAGCACCACGGCCTGACCGACGATCTGCCGACCGCGGTCACCGTACAGGCGATGGTGTTCGGCAACCTGGACGATCGCTCGGGCACCGGGGTGCTCTTCACGCGAAATCCACTGACCGGCGCGCCGGTTCCCTACGGAGAGTTTCTGTCGCGCGCGCAAGGCGAGGACGTGGTCTCCGGGGCACGCACTCCGGCCTCGCTCGACTCACTGTCGGAGCTCATGCCGCGGGCGCACGAAGAGCTGCTCGCAGCGGGGCGGCTTCTCGAAAACGTCGAGCGCGACGTGCAGGACGTCGAGTTCACGATCGAGCGTGACACGCTGTTCCTCCTGCAGACCCGCACCGCCAAGCGGTCCGCGGACGCGGCGGTGCGGATCGCGGTCGATCTCGCCCGCGACGGCAAGATCGGCAAGGACGAGGCGATCAGCCGCTTGACTGCCGCGCAGGTGCGCGCCGTGCTGCGACCTCGCCTTTCGCAGGCGACGCGCGCCGCGACGCGCGTGCTCGCCCGAGGCGAGCCGGCGAGTCCAGGCGTCGGCGCGGGCGCCGTGGTCGAAGACTGCGACGAGGCGGAGCGGCGCGCCGCCGAAGGCGAGCGCGTGGTTTTGGTGCGGCCGACGACGAGCCCCGAGGACGTTCACGGCATCATCGCCGCGCAGGCGGTGATCACCGAGGTCGGCGGATCCACGTCTCATGCCGCGGTCGTGAGCCGCTCGCTCAACAAGCCCTGCGTGGTCGGTTGCGGGCCCGGCACGGCCGCCGTGCTCGCAGGCCGGAACGCGACGGTCGACGGCGATGGCGGAGAAGTCTTGGAGGGGGTTGTCGATCTCGAGGAGCCGCGCGAGCGGGACCACCCGTATCTCGCCGAGCTCGCCGCCTGGGCTGGCAATCGCCGGCTTCTGGATATCCTCGACGCGCGGGACTCCAAGAGCTAACGGCGAGCGAGTTCCTCGGCTAGTAGGAGCGCTGGATCACTCGAGCCGCTGCCGTTCCTCGCGGCGAAGGGGCACGCGGTCGACGACGTCGAGGCACTGTTCGCCGCGTGGTGCAAAGCGGTTGCACTCAAAGCATGAGGCCCGGCCCCGACCTCCGGGAAGCATGGAGCAGAAGGGTCACCGACAATTGAAGCGATTGTTGAACCACGCGTTCAGCTAATAAGCGCTTGAAATCACAGGAGAAACTAATGGAGCAGAAGGGATTCGAACCCTAAAGTAGGCCGCGATTTCTAAGCGTTTCTCGATTTTATCGTCCTACATCGGCCTACGTAGAGCCCGAGATTGTTCAAATCTACTCGGTGGTTCGGTACCCTCGTTCAGGCAATGTCCCGAAGCCGGCGTGCTCCAGCCTCTGCCTCATCCGCTGGTTGTGCTGAGCGCTACCATGCGGTAAGCGACCGACCGGACATGAAGGACCTACGGCTTCCATCAGCTCAACGTGCCGCGCCATGCTCACCTGCTCAGCCTAACCCGCAAACAGATCGGTCGTTCGCCAAGTAGAACCAACCTCGAAAGCGGCTCTGTACGATGATCGGGACTATCGAAGCCGTCGCCGCTCATCCCATCGTCCAGATGTGCTGGGTGGTCGACGACATGGAGGCCGCCGCCCTGCGGTGGATCGAGACGGTCGGCGCAGGGCCCTTCTTTCTGGTTCCCCACATCCAGCTCGACGACCTAACTTACCGCGGCAAGCCCGCTACGCTCGACCAGTCTTCGGCGATCGGTCAGTGGGGGACCCTTCAGGTCGAGCTATTCCAACAGCACTGCGCTAGCCCGTCCGGTGCTCGCGAGATGTACGCTCCTGGCGAGACTGGCCTTCAGCATCTCACCTGGTTCGCCGACGACCTCGACGCCGAGACGCGGCGGCTCGAGGAGATGGGATTCGACACCGTGATGACGTGTCGCCTTCCGGCCGTCGGCGGAATGCGCCTAGCGTGGTTCGATGCGCGGAAACTCCTCGGCGCGATGGTCGAGGTCTACGAGGAGAGCGAGCTCATGCGCGGCCTCTATCGCCGTGTCGCCAAAGCGGCGGAGGGGTGGAGGGGCGAGAACCCGATTCGCGCCTTCTAGTAGTTCCTCGACGATGGGGTTTCGGCGTATTCGTTTGATCCGGGACTTTGGCCGAAGAGGCCGGACGCAGTCGACAGTGGACCGGCAGTCACTTCGGGCCGCCGCCAACGTCGTCGCATAGTCGGCCTCGCGCCCGCGAGGCCCGAACCTCACCGTCATTTGCTCACAGGGTGGGAAGCTCGCGCGGGCGAGGCCCGAGCGGGAAAGCCTGCTCGATGCGGGCGAGATCGCCTTCCGTCAATCGCAGGTCTCCCGCCCCGGCGTCCTCGGCCGCATGCGCGGGCCACGAGGCTTTGGGGATCGCGAAGAGCGATCTCCGGCTGACGAGGAAGCGAAGCCCCACCTGACGAGCCGTCGCGCCGTGTTCGGCGGCGATTTCGCGGAGCACGCGCCCGCCGGGCGTGTTCGGGCCCGGGAAGCGGCCGGAACCGAGTGGGCTGTATGCGCGACCACGGCGAGGCCGTGTGCTCACCAAGGAAGAACGGCGTGCTCGACCGCCCGCTCACGCAAATGGTACAGCACCTGGTTGCAAGCGAGCGTAACGTTCCCGGCGATCGCCTCGATCTCTTCGAGGTCGGGCACGTCGAAGTTGCTGACGCCGCAGGACAGGATCTTCCCGTCACGCTCGAGTTCCGCGAATGCCGCGACCGTCTCCTCGAGGGGATACCGGCCGCGCCAGTGCAACAGGTAACAATCGAGCCGGTCGGTCAGTAGTCGCGCGAGCGATCGCTCACACGCCGCGATCGTTCCCTTTCGTGATGCGTTCTCGGGAAGCACCTTGGAGACCAGAAAGACGTCGTTGCGGCGCCCCTGGATCGCCTCACCAACCATCTCCTCGACGGCTCCCGATCCATACATTTCCGCCGTGTCGACATGTGTCATGCCGAGATCGAGCCCGAGGCGCAACGCATCGATCGCGGCGTTCCGGTCGTCTCGCTCCATGTTCCAGGTCCCCTGTCCGATCAGTGGGACCTCACGATGCGTCGCGCCGAATCGCCGCGTCTCCATCCGCGTGCTCTGCTCGGGGCGTCAATCGATCGCTTGCTCGAGCCGCCGCGCGATCTCGGACTGTTTCTCAGACGCTTCGGGTTCTCAGAGGGGCGACGAGCCCTTCACCATTGTCGTTGCGAGTGATCGCGACTCCGTCTTCGTTGCCTCATTAGAATGCCGAGCTCTGGTTTAGCGATCGACAGAGTCCTTGACCTTGTCGCCCGCCTCCTCGAGCTTGTCGCCGGCCTTGCTCATCGCCTTGTCGACCTTTTCGCCAGCCCTTTCGGCGGGGCCTTCCTTGTGACAAGAGCACACGGCCACCAGCAGGCCTCCGGCTACGAAGAGCGAAAAGGTCCTCATCAGTTTGGGCACCACGCGAATCTCCTTTATGTCGAGCGGCTTGGCCGCAGCGGTTGGGGTCAAAACCTAATGTGTTGAAACCGCGACGCGGGGAATGGTCGTTCACGACCTCACTGTCTTCGTCATGTCCCCATGTCCTCCGCACTCTTCGGCACTAGCTAGAAGCATACACGGCAGAAACGCACTAACCCACGAACGATGAACGCTTCGGAATAAGGCGGCGGAGGACCTGCTTTGGCTCGATCAGCCCCAGCTCTCTGAGATCCCGACCATCGTCGAGCACGACGAAGGCTGGATCACCGCGTCCGAACATGAGCTCGGAGAATCGAAGCCTACCTTCCGCGTCGAAGCAGGCCAGCTCACCGACAAGCACCGCGTGGCCGTCCAGCTCCGGTTCGATAAACAGAGCTAGATTCGAGAACCGAGCAAACGCGTTCGCCTTGCGCGAAATGACTTTCGCAAACCGACGCCTGGCATCAGCAACGGTCATGCTGCGAATCGCCGTCTCTTGGCCGTCTCTGGGAGTTCAGCGCTAGGCCGCCAGGAAGTTGTTCAGGAAGTTGTTCGCGGGACGAAGGCGTCGATCTGCGCGGACACTTCCTCCGGCGCCTCGATGGTCGGGAAGTGGGACCGCCCGGTGACCTTGTGCACCAAAAACCACGATGCGCGGCGCTGAACTGCTGCTGCGCGATGAGGTAGCCTGGATCATCGGGTTGCGCGTACAGGTGCAGCGTCGGGCACGGCGGCGTGAGCGCGGAGAGCGCCGCGAGCGGGCTTCCTTCGCGGGCGTACGCGGCGGCGATTTCGCGCGCGGCGCGAGCCCACATCGCCGCGGGATACGAGCCCATGTTCTCGCGCACGTAGGCGAGGACGCGCGGGTCGGCGACGCCGGTCGTCCACATCGCGAACAACTGATCGCGCACGCCTAGCGCGCTCGCCTCGTTGCTCATCGCAGAGAGCGCGCCGAGGAAGGCCGGCGGGGGCTCGGTGACGATCCAATCGACGAGCACGATTCGACTCACGCGTGCCCCCAGGCGGCGACGCAACTGGATCGCCACGAAGCCCGCGTGCGCCGTGGCGATCGCGACGATCTCCTTCGCCCGGCTCCGCTTCGATCACGAGGACCGCATCGTCGACGAGCTCGCGCGTGCCGAAGTCCTTGTCGGACGACGACGACTCGCCGTGACCACGCCAGTCGAGCGCAAGCGTCCGATGGCGCGCCGACAGACGCTCGGTCACGGCGTCGAACACGGCGCGCCCGGTGCACCACCCGGGAAGAAAGAGCAGCGCGCGTTCACCGCTGCCGCGATCGTCGTACGCGATCGAGAGCCCGCCGGCCGACGCGTTTGCCATGCGGCCTCTTAGCCTTCGCAATGGGGGTCGTGAAAGGGCCAACGCTTGCGAATCGTAACACCCGACGTCCTCGCGGCGTCACGCGTCGCCGCAGCCAGCCACCGCCTCCGGCGCCCGCCGATTCGGGTGAGCACCGTCACAGATCGCGTCCTGAAGCGAACAAGGATTTGGTTAGTTGGGCCGGCCCGCACGTCTCAGGACCGATAGGAACCATTAGTGATAGCGCCTAAGCCCGCGGGAATGGGACTCTGCACGCTGAGGTTCCCGCTCCTTGCGCGAGAGCATCCGAAGGAATTGTCGGCTCGCTCAAGGGGCTGGACTTAGTAAGGAGGGCCGAAGATGTTCTGCCCCTCGTGCGGGCACGAGAATCGCGCGCGCCGAAAGTTGTACGTCCGGTGCCGCGTGCGGCTCGAGCCCGAGGCCACACGCAAGTGTGTCTGCCCATCCGCCCGACTTCTTATCGGGCAAGGAGGGCGTTGATCTCGGTGGCAACCTTGAAGTCCCGGTCCGAGACTCCTCCGACCTCATGGGTCGAGAGGTGGATCTTCACCCGCTTGTAGACGTTCGACCAGTCGGGATGGTGATCGGCGCGCTCCGCCAGTAGGGCGACCTTGGTCATGAACGCGAAAGCGTCGACGAAGTCTGCAAAGACAAACTCCAGGAAGAGCCCGCCACCGTCGACAGTCCACCCGTCGACCATCTTCAGACCCTGAGCGATTTCGTCGTCGGTCAACTTCGTCGGCATCGGGACCCCCTTTTAGGACTGGGACGCCGTTCGAAATCAGCGTACGCCTCATCGAGGTAGCGTGCTAGCTGCACATCCCGGTCGGTGATGCGGTGCCGAGGTGCACACGCAGCGTCCGGTAGATGTTCTCCCAACGAGGATGGTGGTCGGCAATGTCGCAGCCAGAGACCTGCATGATGCGTCCTGGATCGAGCGACGATTGATTCATGATCGTGGCCTCGTCCCTTTCACGTCGCCGCCGCGCAGCTGATGAGCATTCCCGGGGTAAGCGACATCGCGGCGGCTGCGATCGTTTCCGAGATCGGAGTGAACATGT
>JBEVNX010000006.1:0-25011 GCA_040507895.1 Binatia bacterium
AATTGACGTCAGTCCGCCTGCCGGCGTAGCCGCACCAGCGAGTAGCGCTCGAATCCCCGGCCGTCACGATCGATCTCGAGCGTCTCGTCGTATCCGTAATCCGTCGGCACCAGGATCTTCCGCGCCTCGCTCGCGCGGATCTCGTGGGGTACACGGTCGCGGAACGAGACGCGGCCCGGCTCGACGACGAGGCGGTGTTCGTAGATCGCGCCGCCGTCCGTGAAGACCCGCGCTTCGATCGACCCGTCGGGACGCGTCATCACGCCGACGACGGCCAGCGCGTGATGCACGTCGGCGAGTGTCTGATTCACGAGATACGAAGCCGTCATCGCCAGCGAGAGGAAGTGTCCGCCCACTTCCCAGCGGCCGACTACTTGCTTGGAGACCTTGGTCGCGCCCTGCCCGAGCGAGCCCTCGCCCGTGAAGCGTCCGACGAGGAAGCCGAGCGTGGCGAGATCTGACGAGGCGTCGACGTGAGACATGGCGGCGTCCTACGCCAAGTGCCGGCGGCGCTCAAGGCGGCCAGGGGATAGTGCCGGCTCAGTCCGGATCGTAGGCGAGGCTCGACGACAGCAGCCGCTCGGCCTCTCCCACGTCGATGCCCTTGCGCTCGGCATAGGAGGCGACCTGATCGCGGTTTACCTTGCCGAGAGCGAAGTACCGCGCCTGCGGGTGTGCGAAGTAGAGGCCGGAGACCGACGCTGCCGGCAGCATCGCGAAGCTCTCGGTGAGACGCACGCCGATCCCGTCTGCCTCGAGGAGCTCGAAGAGCTGGGTCTTCTCGGAGTGCTCGGGACAGGCGGGATAGCCGAACGCGGGCCGGATGCCGCGATACCCTTCCTCGATCAGCTCCTGCTTGCTGAGCTTCTCCTCCACGCCGTAGCCCCACTCGCGCCGCGCACGCTCGTGAAGCGCTTCGGCGAACGCCTCGGCGAGCCGATCGGCCAGAGCCTTCACCATGATCGCCGAATAGTTGTCGTTCGCCACCTCGAAATTCGCGACCAGCTGATCGGCGCCGATCCCGGCCGTCACCGCGAAGGCACCGATCCAGTCTTCGAGGCCGCTGCCGAGCGGGGCAACGTAGTCGGCGAGTGAGCGGTAGACCTGCTGGCCGTCGGTCTTCGTCTCCTGCTGGCGGAGCATGTGGAAGCGCAGGCGCTCCCGCGCGCGGGTCTCGTCGGCCCAAACCACCACGTCGTCGCCATCGGCGTTCGCCGGCCAGAAGCCGTAGACGGCGCGGGCGCGCAGCAGCCGCTCGCGAACGATACGGTCGAGAATCTTCTGCGCATCGGCAAAGAGATCCCTGGCGGCCTTGCCGAGCTCGGGGTGGTCGAGGATCTGCGGAAACTTCCCGCGGAGCTCCCAGGCATGGAAGAAGAACGTCCAGTCGATGTAGGGCACCAGCTCGCCGAGCGGGAAGTCCAGCACGCGCCGGCCGAAGAACGCGGGCTGAGAGACGTCGCGCGGTTGCCAATCGATCCGCTGCCGCTTCTCCACCGCCTTTGCGTATGGCAGCAGCGGCTGCGCGCGACGCTCGGCGTGGAGCTCACGCAACCGCTCTTGCTCGCGGCGGTTCGCGGCCTCGAAATCGCTGTGGCGCTCGCCGCTCAGCAAGCTCGAGACCGTGGCCACGGCGCGCGAGGCATCGAGCACGTGGAGCGTGGGCGGCCCGTACTGCGGGGCGATCTTCACGGCCGTATGTTGGCGGCTGGTGGTCGCGCCGCCGATCAGCAGAGGCACCGAGAACCCCTCGCGCTGCATCTCGCGCGCCACGTGCACCATCTCGTCGAGCGAAGGCGTGATGAGGCCCGACAGCCCAATCACGTCGACGCCCTCGCGCCGCGCTGTCTCGAGGATCTGGTCGCACGGCACCATCACGCCGAGGTCGATCACCTCGTAGTTGTTGCAGCCGAGCACCACGCCGACGATGTTCTTGCCGATGTCGTGCACGTCGCCCTTGACGGTCGCCATCAGGATCTTGCCCTGCGCCCGGGCGCCAGCCGCCTTCCCGCGCTCCATGTAGGGCAGCAGATACGCGACGGCCTTCTTCATCACGCGCGCGCTCTTGACGACCTGCGGAAGGAACATCTTGCCCGACCCGAAGAGGTCGCCGACGATCTTCATGCCGTCCATCAACGGCCCTTCGATGACGTCGAGCGGCTTCGCGTATTTGCGCCGGGCCTCCTCCACATCCTCCTCGACGTGCTCGACCAAGCCCTTGACGAGCGCATGCGACAGCCGCTCTTCCACCGGCGCGTGTCGCCAGGCGAGATCGGCCTCCCGCTCCGTAGTCTTCCCCCTCACGCTCTCGGCGAACGCGACCAGCCGCTCGGTGGCTTCCGGTCGGCGGTTGAAGATGACGTCCTCGACGAGCTCGAGCAGATCCTTGGGGATTTCCTCGTAGATCGCGAGCTGTCCGGCGTTGACGATCGCCATGTCGAGGCCGGCGCGGATCGCGTGGTAGAGGAATGCCGCGTGGATCGCTTCGCGCACCACGTCGTTGCCGCGGAACGAGAAGGATAGATTGGACGCGCCGCCGCTCACCTTCGCCCCGGGGCAGGTCCGCTTGATGACGCGCGTCGCCTCGAGGAACGCGTTGGCGTAGTCGTTGTGCTCCTCGATGCCGGTGGCGATGGCGAGAATGTTGGGGTCGAAGACGATGTCCTCGGGCGGGAAGCCGACCTCGACCGTGAGGATCCGGTAGGCGCGCTGGCAGATCTCGACCTTGCGCGCGACCGTGTCGGCCTGACCCTTCTCGTCGAACGCCATGACGACGACCGCCGCTCCGTGGCGGCGCACGAGCCGCGCGTACTTGCGGAACGCCTCTTCCCCTTCCTTCAGGCTGATCGAGTTGACAATCCCCTTTCCTTGCACGCACTTGAGGCCCGCCTCGATCACCGACCACTTCGAGCTGTCGATGACGATCGGCACGCGCGCGATCTCCGGCTCGGTGGCGACCAGATGGAGAAACGTCGTCATCGCCTGCTCGGAGTCGAGCATGCCCTCGTCCATGTTGACGTCGATCATGTTGGCGCCGCCGCGCACCTGATCGAGCGCCACCGCCAGCGCGCTCTCGTAGTCGCCGGCGCGAACCAGGCGCGCGAAACGCTTCGAGCCCGTCACGTTGGTGCGCTCGCCGATCGGCAGGAAGCCCGTTTCGGGGCGCGCGGTCAGCGCCTCGAGGCCCGAGATACGCATGAAGCCGTCGGCCGCGGGCGGGCGGCGTGGCGCGCGGCCTCGGACCGCGCTGGCGATCGCACGGATGTGCGCCGGAGTCGTGCCGCAACAGCCGCCGACGACGTTCACCCAGCCTTGCTCGGCGAATTCGCGCAGCAGCCCCGAGGTGTGCTCAGGAGTCTCGTCGTAGCCGCCGAACGCGTTCGGCAGCCCGGCGTTCGGATAACAGCTCACGTAGCACGTCGCGATGCCCGCAAGCTCCTCAAGGAACGGCCGCAGCTCGTGGGCACCGAGCGACCAGTTGAGACCGACGATCAGCGGCTTGGCGTGTGCGATCGAGACCCAGAACGCGTCGATCGTCTGCCCGGAGAGCGTGCGGCCGCTGCGGTCGACGATCGTCCCCGAGAGCCAGACCGGAAGTCGCATGCGCCTCTCTTCGAACACCTCCTCGATGGCGAAGATCGCCGCCTTCAGGTTCGCGGTGTCGAAGCTGGTCTCGGCGAGCAGCAGGTCGACGCCGCCGTCGACGAGCCCGCGTATCTGCTCGGCGTAAGCGTCCTTCAGCTCGTCGAACGAGATCGACCGAAACGCCGGATTCTCGACCTTCGGCGAAATCGACAGCGTGCGGTTGGTCGGTCCGATCGAGCCGGCGACGAACCGCGGCCTCCCGGGATCGCGCTCGCCGTACTCCCGCGCGACCGCGGTGGCGATCCGGGCGGCCGCCACGTTGAGCTCATACACCCGGTCTTCGAGGCCGTAGTCCGCCTGCGAGACGCACGTAGCGTTGAACGAGTTGGTCTCGATGACGTCCGCGCCGGCGTCCAGATAGGCGCGGTGGATCCCCTCAACGACGTCGGGGCGCGTGAGCACCAGAACGTCGTGGTCGCCGCGCAGGTCGCGCGGGTGATCGCGGAACGCCTCGCCCCGGTAGTCGGCCTCGGTGAGCGAGTGGTCTTGAAACATGGTTCCCCACGCGCCGTCGAAGACGAGGATGCGCTCGGCGAGCAGACGCTCGAGCCGCTCTTGTGCACTTGGCAAGGCCAAAGTCCGGTCATTCTGACATACAAGCTACACCGAATCAGCACCGGTACTCTGGCTCGCCCGCGCCAGGTCCCGGCGGACACGGGGCCCGGTCAACGGCTCTCGCGCTCGGGCTCGTAGCCGGGACATTGGAGGACCGGCAGGCGCGGGTAGCGGGGATAGCGCGGATCGGTCTCGGAGCGGCGGCAAAGCAGGAACGTCGAGCCTTTGCCGCTCTCGACGCGGCGGCAATGGCGGCAAGCGGCACACAACCCGAGCCGCTCCCGCTCGTCCTCAGGCTCCATCCACCGCCTCCTCCAGATCCCGTAGCCGGGAACGGCGGGGTGAGAGCCACGGCACGAGCAAGCTGTCGAGCACGAGTTGGAACACGTGGTAGCAGACGAGCGCGAACGCGCCGTGCGGGTTCGTGGGGAAGAACGTGTCCCAGAGATAGATGCCATTCGGTAGCGTCTTCTGCGAGCCGCAGAACACCACCGCCGTGCGGTTGCGCTCGGAGAGGCCGAGCCATGTCGCGCTGCGATGGTTCCAGACGAGCAGCGCCACGTGCAGCGCCCCTGCGGTCGTCACAAACGAAAGGATGAGCGAGGGCCGCTCCGAAAGGTGGGACGCCGCCATGGCCACGCCTGTGTAGACGAAGACTAGGATGATCGCCTGCGGTAGCCGCACGATGACGGGTAGGCAGCGGCCCAGTCGGGACCAGAAGAGCCGGTGCGCGACCTGCCCCACGACCACCGGAAGCAGCACCACGAGTGCATCCTCTCTCATCATGCGGCCGACCGGGAACGCCACCACCGTGCCGACCGTCAATCGTAAGATGAGCGGCGTGACGAGCGAGGTGAGGAGGTTCGAGGATAGCGTGATGAGAAGCGCGAGAGCCTGATTGCCGCCGGCAGCGAGCGTCAGCGCCGGAGCCGAAGCGATCGTGCCCGCCTGCGCGGCGACGATCATCATCGCCTCGAAGAACTGATACCCCTCGGATCCGGCGCCTGTGTCCTCCGGGCCGAACAACCGGACCAGCGCCACCGCCAGCAACGGCGCGACGAGATAGTTCGACGACAGCCCCAGGGCGAGCCCGCGCACGTCCGCCCCCTCGCGGAGCCCGGCCGTCTCGAGCGTGACGCTCGAAAGGAAGAGGCTCGTCGCGGTCAGCAGCGGGAGCGCGAGCGGCGCCTGGCGGACCGCGATCCCGCCCGCGGGAAACGCGATCGCCGCCGCGCAGACCGCCGCCAAGCCGACGAGGAACCAGTGCCGGCGCCAGAACGTACTCATCGACATTCGCGAGCTTTCCGATCTATAGCGGGCATTCGATTGGAGGTCGCGTGAAGACCTACGACATCGTCACAGTCGGCGGAGGCCTCGGCGGATCGGCTCTCGCCAAGGCGATGGCCGAGCGCGGCGCACGCGTGCTGGTAGTGGAGCGGGAGACTCATTTCAAGGACCGCGTGCGAGGCGAAGCGCTCTCCCCTTGGGGCGTGGCCGACGCGAAGGCACTCGGTCTATTCGAGCCTCTCCGCGAGCGCTGCGGCAACATGCTTCGATTCTGGAACATCTACGTCGGAGGCAACCAGGTGCTGAACCGCGACCTCTGCGCGACGACACTCCAGAAGGAAGGGTGGTTCTCGTACTTTCACCCCGACATGCAGGACGTCGTCCTCGAGGCTGCCCGAGTCGCCGGCGCCGAAGTCCGGCGCGGCGCGCACGTGCGAGCGCTCGAGCCGGGATCACCCGCGCGGGTGACGATCGAGGAGCACGGGAATCGCGAAGTCGTCGAGGCCCGCCTCGTCGTCGGCGCAGACGGCCGGGCCTCCAAGGTGCGCGCGTGGGGCAACTTCACGACCCGCAACGATCCGCCGAAGCTGCTGTTCGCCGGTCTCCTCTGTGACGGCGTCGCAGCGCCGAGCGACGCCGCCTTTCAAATCACCGCGCCCGGCATGGGGCTCACCGCATATCTCTTCCCACAGGCCGGGAACCGCAGCCGCTGCTACTTCGGGTGGCACAAGGAAACCAACTTCGCGCGACTCCAGGGAGCGCACGACGTCGAGCGCCTCCAGCGGGCGAGCGAGGAGATCGGCATGCCTCGCGAGTTCTACGCCAACGCCAAGGCCGCGGGGCCGCTGGCGACGTTCGAAGGCGCCGACTCCTGGGTCGATCATCCGTACGCGAACGGCGTCGCCCTCGTCGGCGACGCCGCGGCGACGAGCGATCCGACGTGGGGCCAGGGGATGTCGCTCACGCTGCGCGACGTCCGCGTGCTCCGCGATGCGCTGGACGCCGAACGCGACTGGGACAAGGCGGGCCACTCCTACGCCGCAGAGCACGATCGCTATTACGGCATCGTCCATCGCGTCGACGGCTGGGTCACACACGTGTTCATGGACGTCGGCCCCGAAAGCGACGCCACCCGCGCGAGGGCGCTGTCGCTTCTCGCGCAAGACATGAGCCGCTTCCCCGAACCGCCGATGAGCGGTCCGGAAGCCCCCCACGACGATTCCGTCCGACGGCGATTCTTCGGCGAGGAGTAGCCCAGACCATGACCCATCCCATCCGCTTCGGCATCCAGACCGGCCAGCAGATGGTCGAGTGGCGCGAGCTCCTCGACCTCTGGCAGAAGGCCGACCGCTGGGGCTACGACTCGCTGTGGAACTTCGACCATTTCTACCCGATCTTCGTTTCGCCCGAAGGTCCGTGCTTCGAGAGCTGGACGACGCTCGCGGCGCTCGCGCAAGCGACGAAGCGCGCCCGCATCGGCACGCTGGTGAGCGGCAACACCTACCGCCATCCGTGCGTGACCGCGAAGATGGCGGCGACGCTCGACCACGTGAGCGGCGGGCGCTTCAACCTCGGCATCGGCGCAGGCTGGTTCGAGCTCGAGCACCGCACGTTCGGCATCGACTTCAAGACCGTTCCCGAACGGCTGCGCGGGCTCGACGAAGCGTGCCGCATCGTCAAGAGCATGTTCACGCAAGAGAAGACGACACTGCGCGGGCGATACTACATCGTGACCGACGCGATCGGCTTGCCGCGGCCCGTGCAGAAGCCCTATCCGCCCATCATGATCGGCGGCACCGGGGAGAAGGTGCTGCTGCGGATCGTCGCCGAGCATGCCGATCTGTGGAACACGGCCGCGCAGGCCGAGCGCATCCAGCATCTGATCGCTGTGATCGACCGCCACGGCGAAACGCTCGGTCGAGACACGTCCACGATCGAGAAGACCGTGCTCATGCCACTCTGCTACAAGGCCCCCAAGGAGCGCGAGGAGCTCGTCATGGGGTTGATCGCGCAGATGGAGGGCAGCAACCCGCAGGCGGCCCGCCGCCGCATCATGATCGGCGGCAAGGAGGAGTGCTTCGACACGATCGAGCGCTACCGCCGGGTCGGCGTCACGCATTTCATCTTCATGACGTTCGTCCCGTACAACGAGGACGAGATCCAGCGCTTCGCCGAGGAGGTCATGCCCGCCGCGCGCGCGGCGTGATCATCCGGGGTTGAACGGGGAGCGCTCGAGCAGCCGATGACGGACGTCGTCGCGCCCGCTGATCTCGAGGACTCGGTCGATTGCGAAGTCGATCACGCGCTCGGCGCCGGCAAAGCCCCGAGTACGCTCCGGATCCCAGTCGACCGTCGCCCGGCCGGCGAGCTGCAGCGTTCGACCGGCATCGAAGTCGATGAACAGGAGCCCCGCGCCAGCATCGCGCGCCAGGTTGCCGAGCGTCTGGAACATGCGGTTTCCGGAGTAGTCCGGCCAGCTGAGCCGCGACCGGCTGACTACGCACACGAAGCCCGGGGTGCCGCCACGATGTGAGGCATCGGCGCCTCTCTCGGCGTGACGACTGCCGATAAAAAACGTGTCCGCCTCGCTCACCCAGCGCCGCTGCCTCTCGTCGAGACGCGTCGCGGATGTAGCGACCGGCGCCGCCGCCGCGCCGTCGGGGCCCTCCGGGGCTCGTGCCTGGATGTACTTCGGGCAGTTGCCGAATACTTCCCGCGTCACGACGTCAAATCCGTCCTCGCGCATCGCGACTCGGCCATTGATGCGCAGGCGCTTGCGGTTGGCGAGGTCGATGGCCACCATCCCGACGTCCGCACCGTCGACGAGACCCTCCGCGAGAGGATCACCGTCGAGAGGCCGGGAGTAGACTCGCAACCTTCGCGCGTCCACAGGCTCGAGGAAACCCGGCGCCCCGGTGAGCAGCGATGCCCAAACCGCGCCGGCGCGGTCCGTGCTCGCGACCACGACGAAGCGCCGTGCGAGCAAAAAGCCCTGCCTGTCGGCGGTGATCTCGGCGCGAATTCCCGAACCGATCTTCGCCGCCTGGTCTCGTACGCCAGCCTGGTCCTGCACCTCGAGCTCGCCGGAATGGAACACGTCGCCCATCGCCGATCTCAACCGCTCGCGCTCCTTGAGAGTTCCCGCGTCAAGGAAGGACCGGGCGCGCTCGATCGATGATGCGGCGGAACTCCACGCCGCGAGGAAGCGTGCCGAAGGTGAGCCCATGCTCGCCGCCGAGCCGCGACGCGAGGAACGCGTCAGCCACCGCCGGCTCGGCGTGACGGACCAGCAGCGAGCCCTGAAGCGCGAGCGCCATGCGCTCGACGAGGCTTCGCGCACGCTCCTCGACGGCGTCGAAGTCGGCGAGCTCCTCACGGAGCCTCGCCGCGAACCGGTCCAGGCGCCGGTCGGCGCCTCCCCCCAGTGCGATCTCGGCCAGGAAGATCTCGAGGGACTCGGGGTTGCGCCCGACGGCGCGCAGCACGTCGAGACACATGACGTTGCCCGAGCCCTCCCAGATCGAGGACAGCGGCGCTTCGCGGTAGAGGCGCGGCAGCATGGACTCCTCGACGTAGCCATTGCCGCCCAGGCACTCGAGCGCCTCGCCGACGCCGGCCGGGCAGCGCTTGCATATCCAGTACTTGACCACCGCGGTGGCCAGACGCTTGAAGAGCATTGGCGCCTCGTCGCGCGCGCCCTCGTCGTACGCGCGCGCCAGGCGCATCATCGTCACCGTCGCGGCCTCGGATTCGACCGCGAGGTCAGCCAGCACGTTTTGCATGAGCGGCTGATCTGCCAAGCGCTTGCCGAACGCCGAGCGGTACGCGCAGTGGTGCAGCGCCTGCGCCACCGCCTGCCGAAGCCAGGCCGAAGAGCCGATCACGCAGTCGAGCCGGGTATGGTTGACCATCTCGATGATGGTCGGAACGCCCCGCCCTTCCTCGCCGACCATGCGCGCCCACGCGCTCTCGAACTCGACCTCGCTCGATGCGTTCGAGCGGTTACCGAGCTTATCTTTCAGACGCTGGAGGTGAAACCGGTTGCGCGTCCCGTCGGGACGCCAGCGCGGCAGCAGAAAGCAGGAGAGCCCGCGGTCGGTTTGCGCGAGCACGAGAAAGGCGTCGGACATCGGCGCCGAGCAGAACCACTTGTGGCCGGTGATCTCGTACTCTTCACCCGCGCCGCCGCGGCCGAGTGGGCGAGCGCGGGTGGTGTTGGCGCGCACGTCGGAGCCGCCTTGCTTCTCGGTCATCGCCATGCCGCAGATGGCGCCGCGCTTCTCCCTAGCCGGGAGCGTGCGTGAATCGTACACGTTCGAGGTGAAGCGGGGCTCCCACTCCGCCGAGAGCTCCGGCTCGAGGCGCAGCGCCGGCACGACCGAATAGGTCATGGCGATGGGGCAGAGCACGCCCGCCTCCACCTGCGACAGCAGGTAAAAGAGCGCGGCGCGCGCGACGTGTGCCCCCGAGCGCGCATCCCGCCAAGGCAGAGCGTGCAACTCGTTGGTGACGGCCAGGTCCATCAGCTGGTGCCAGCTGGGATGGAACTCCACCTCGTCGATGCGATGGCCGAAGCGGTCGTGCGTGCGCAGCACCGGCACGTTGCGGTTCGCCTGCTCCCCCATCGCACCGGCTCGCCGCCGACCGCTTCTCCGAACCGTCGCACGCGCTCCTCGGCGAAGCCTCCGCCCTCGCGGACGAGCGCCTCCGAGAGCGCGCGGTCCTCGCTGAAGAGGTTGTAGCCCTCGAGCGGCGGCGGCTGGTTCGATACCTCGTGTGTGACCGCCATCGCGGTCATCCAACCGAGCTGCTGCGCTTGCGTCAAGAGCGAGAGACGTGAGCATGGTGTGCCGCGGAGGAGCCGCCATGAAGACCTATGCAGCGACGACCCTGACCGCCGAGGGCATCATCTTCCCGGAAGGCCCGCGCTGGCATGGCGGCAAGCTCTGGTTCTCGGACATCCACGGCGAGCGCGTGATGACCGTGGACACGGCCGGACGGTTGGAAAAGGTGGTGTCCGTGCCCACTCGCCCGTCGGGGATCGGCTTCGACCCCAAGGGGCGGCCGTTGATCGTGTCGATGCGCGACCGCAAGCTGCTTCGGCTCGAGAACGGCCGGCTCGACATCGTAGCCGACATGGCGAGCCTCATGCCCGGCGACGCCAACGACATGGTGGTCGACCCGGACGGTCGGGCGTTCATCGGCAACTTCGGATTCGATCTGTTCGCCGGCGCCGAGCACAAACCGGCGAATCTCGTCTGCGTCGAGCCCGACGGGCGAGCGCGTACCGTCGCCGAAGACATCGCGTTCCCGAACGGCACGGTGATCACGCCGGACCGCAAGACCCTGATCGTCGCCGAGTCTTTCGGAAACCTGCTCACCGCCTTCAACTTGGCGCGCGACGGCGCGCTCTCCGGCCGGCGCTTCTTCGCCCACCTCGGCGACCGGACGCCCGACGGCATCTGCCTCGACGCGGAGGGGGCGGTCTGGGCGTCGTGCTTTGGACAGGACGAGTTCATCCGCGTCTGGGAGGGCGGGGACATCGCCGCCCGCGTGCCGGTGCCCGGCCGGCGCGCGGTGGCATGCATGCTCGGGGGAGAGGATCGCCGGACCTTTTACATGCTCACCGCCGAAACCACCCTCGAAGACCTGATGCAGGGGAAGTCGAAGGGACGGATCGAGACCGCGCGCGTCGACGTGCCCGGCGCGGGCTATCCGTAGACCGAGCGCATCATTCCCCGCTCTGGCGGCTCACCTCCCGCTCGACGAGCTTACGATACTTGGCTGCGGTCTCGTCGGCGGGGTCGAGCTCGGTGCGCCTTGCGAAAGTAGCTCCCCGCTTTCTGTAGATCCTCGCGGTCGAGCGCATCGGCGCCCCGCTTGGTGGCGATCTTGGCGCCGAGCCTTCGCGCCTGAAGATCCTTCGGGTCGCTCGCCAACGACCGATGGAGGGATTCGGCGGTGTCGAGATCCCCCTTCAAGTAGGCGTTTTCAGCGCGCATGTCCCGGAAGGAAACGCAGCCCGCAAGCCAGAGCAGGGCGAGCGCGAGACGGGCTCGTGCCGACTCACACCGCGAACCTCCAGGTGTCTCCGTCCCGCACGATGCGCCCGGCGCTCGGCGTGGCGAAGTGGGTGCCGAATACAAGCACCGGCCGATCCGAGTAGCGGCCGAGAAACTCCCGGCGCGTCTTGCGCGCCTGGTCAGGGTCCGAGTCGAAGCGGCTCGCCCAGTGCGGGTTGGTGCACTGCACGGGGTGATGCATGAGGTCGCCGGTGATCACCGCGTCCTCGCCCCGCGAGGAGATACGCACGCTCACGTGGCCGGGCGTGTGGCCGGGAGTCGACTCGAGCCAGACCTCTTCCGTGATGCGGTGATCGGGCTCGACGAAATCCGCAAGACCGGCATCGATGATCGGGCGAACGGAGTCTTCGACCGGACCGCGGAAATCGGCGTCCTGCGCCACGGACCAGTGCTCCCATTCCTTGCGTCCGATCAGGTAGCGGGCGTTCGGAAACGTCGGAACCCACTTCCCATTCACCCGCATGGTGTTCCAGCCGACATGATCGACGTGGAGATGCGTGCAGAGCACCCGGTCGATCGATTCACGCGGCTGGCCGGCGGCGGCGAGGTCGCGCAGAAAAGGACCGTTCATCATGTGCCACGCGGGCACCATCTTGCGGTCCTTGTCGTTGCCGACACAGGTGTCGACGATGAGCTTTCGGCCCTTCGATTCGACCACCAGAGCATGAATGCTCATGTGCACCTTGCCGTCGGCCGTCGCGAAATGCGGTTGCAGCCAACCGACGCGCTTCACGTTCTCCAGCGTCGCGTCGGGCAGCACGAAGGTGCCGTCCCAGGGAGCCTCGATCTCGATGATGCGAGTGATCGTCACGTCGCCGATTCGCCAACGGTTCATGGGTTCCTCCTCGTTCTCCTCGCCGATCGACACTCCTACTCCGCAGGCGTTTGCCGCACCAGCAGTCGTCTTCTCGGCAGCGGGCACGGGCTTGTCGAAACCGAACGACCACCGTAGAAACGGGGCATGGAAAACGCCGGCATCGATCTCTTCGAGGCGATGAGCACGCTCCGCTCCGTTCGGCGGCTCCGCCCGGATCCCATCCCCGACGACCTGCTGCGCAAGGTGCTGACCGCGGCGACCTGGGCGCCGAACGGCGGTAACCGCCAAGGCTGGCGCTTCATCGCCGTGCGCGATCCTGCGACCAAAAGGAGCCTGCGGGATCTCTACCTGCCGCCCTGGACGGCTTACGAGACCGCGCACCGTCCGGCGATCGCCAAGCTGCCCGATGGCGAGCGCAAGCGCTGGGACCGCATGTACGACAACGCGCGGCACCTCGCCGAGCACTTCCACGAAGCGCCGGTGATCGTCGTGGTGTGCGTGCACTTGCCGGATCTGGCGATCACGGACGCGAAGCTCTCCCGTCCGTCGATCGTCGGCGGCGGATCGATCTATCCAGCCGTGCAGAACCTGCTGCTCGCCTGCCGTGCGTTCGGGCTCGGCGCGACGCTCACCACGCTTCTCTGCATGGAAGAGCCGAAGGTGCGCGCGCTCTTGGCCATCCCCGACGATTGGGTGACGGCCGCCTACTTGCCGATTGGCTTCCCGGAAGGCCGCGGCTTCGGGCCGCTCGCGCGCAAGCCGGTGGAAGCGGTCACGTTCCGCGATCGCTGGGATCAGCCGCTCTTCTAGGATCGCGCCGCAGCGGCTCGGCGCTCGAGAAGGCGCAGGCAGCTTCCGGTAGATGCGACTTATTGACTTTCGTCTAATTTTCGCCTCTGCTCGACGCTCCCATGGACGGTTCGCGGCAGGGTCCGGTTCCCGGGCGGGGCGCGGCGATCAATCCGCCGAACCGATTCGACAGGATCGTCTTCGAACCCGATCCCGAGGCGCTCGACGCCGATTCGCCACGCCCGCGGACCGAGTTCTTCGACGACGCTTCGCGCTCGATCCTCGCACGTAACCAAAGTCCCGACGTGGGCTTCGAGGTCAGCCTCAATCCGTATCGAGGCTGCGAGCACGGATGCGTCTACTGCCTGGGGCCGGACACGCCGGTGCTCCGCGCCGACATGACGTGGAAGCCGATCGGCGAGATTCGTGTGGGGGACGAGTTGGTCGGCTTCGACGAGGTTGCGAAATGGCGCTGCACGCGTAAGTTTCGAAGAGCGGTCGTTCAGGCGGTGCTTTGGTCGAGGCAACCGACGTTGCGGCTGATCACCGAGCGAGCCGACGTGGTGACGACCGCGAACCACGGCTGGCTCCAGAGCCGGGACTTCCGATGGTCCTGCACGCATCAGCTGTCCGCAGGTCGCATGCTGCGCCACGTGCCGGTTTGTCGCGACGAGGGCGAGGATGACGACTATCGCCTCGGATATCTCGCCGGTGTGACTCTCGGTGATGGAACCTATCGCTACCAACCGGGTTGGCGTAGCGACAAGCTCGGGTTCCCTCCCTCATACTGGCGAGTCGCGTTGGCCGACGAAGCGCCGCTCTCGCGCTTGGTTGAATACCTCGCGGGCTTCGGTGTCGAAGCCTCGATTCGACCTTTTGACGGAGGCCCTGGCTCTCGTCGACCGATGCAGAAGGTGGAAGTTCGGTCGCTCCGACGGCTGGGGACTCTCCACGCGCTACTCAATACGGAGCGGTCAAGCCGGGGCTATCATCGCGGCTTCCTGGGCGGCTTCTTCGATGCGGAGGGCCACGACCGCGACTCCTTGCGCATCTCGCAGGTCGATTGGAATCGGCTCGATCGCGTGAGCCGCTACGGCGCTTTTCTCGGGTTCCGATTCAGGCTCGAGCGACGAGAAGGCAGGGTCAGCACGGTGCGGTTCGTCGGCCGCCTCGTCGACCGGCTTCGCTCCTACTCGCTCTGTAAGCCGGCAATCCGACGCAAGCACGAAGTACTCTTCGACCGGGAGATGAACGTAGATCCGGAACGCGTTCTCGCCGTCGAGCGAGGCCCATGCACCGACGTTGTGGACATCGAGACCTCGACCGGGACGTTCTATGCGGCCGGGCTTGCAACTCACAACTGTTTCGCGCGCCCTACGCACGAGACGCTCGGCTTCTCCTCGGGCCTCGATTTCGAGACCAAGATTCTCGTCAAGCGCAATGCGCCGGCGCTGCTGCGTGAAGAGCTGTCGCGGAAGTCCTGGAAGCCGCAGGTGATCGCGATCTCCGGTGTCACCGACCCGTACCAGCCCGTCGAGCGCAAGCTCGGTCTCACGCGGAGTTGCCTCGAGGTGCTCGCGGAGTTTCGCAACCCCGTGCTGATCGTCACCAAGAACCATCTCGTCGCGCGCGACTGCGACGTGCTCGCCGACCTGGCGCGCGACCGCGCGGCCGGAGTGTGCGTCTCGGTCACCTCGCTCGACGGCGCGCTGCAGCGCCGGCTCGAGCCGCGCACGTCGCCGCCGGAGCGCCGGCTCGAAGCGATCCGCATGCTGTCGAACGCGGGCGTCGCGGTCGGCGTGCTGATCGCGCCCGTCATCCCTGGTCTCACCGACCACGAGATGCCCGCGATCCTGCGCGCCGCCGCCGACGCGGGTGCACGCGTTGCCGGCTACGTGCCGCTCCGTCTTCCCTACGCGGTGAAAGAGCTCTTCGAGCGCTGGCTCGAGGACCATTTCCCGGATCGCAAGCAAAAGGTGATCGGCCGCATCCGCGATCTCCGCGGCGGAAAGCTCAACGATCCGCGGTTCGGCTCGCGGCTGCAGGGCGAAGGAATCTTCGCCGAGGAGATGGGAGCCCTGTTCGCCATCGCCTGCCGGCGCGCCGGCATTGCCGGCGGCCGGGTGGAGCTCTCCGCGGCGGCGTTTCGCCGGCCGGGCGGCGCTCAGCTGGCGCTTTGGTGAAGGGCGGCCTCGGCACCCCGCACCAGGTCTCGCACGATCTCCGCCGCTGGCGTGATGTCGTTCACCAGCGCGCAGGACTGCCCGGCGTACAGCGCGGCGTACTCGATGTCGCCCTCGAAGCCCTCGAGCGGCGGGAAGATGTGGTAGCGGGGCATCTCGACGCGGGTCCCCCCGACGCTCATTGCCGCGAACGTCACGCCCTCCCCGGGCCGCCGACCGCTCGGTGGCGACCCTGCCGCTTCCCACTCGGCGTAGGCTTTGTTGCGAAGCACTCGATGCGCCGCGTCGGGCCATCCGATGTCGAAGAGCAGCGTGTGTACCGTGTCTTCCGCCTTCGCCCGCACGATGCGTTCCTTGTACGCGCGCAGCGCCGCCGATTCGTTGCTGCAGAGAAACCGCGTGCCGATCGACACCGCCTGGGCGCCGAGCTGGAGCGCCGCTGCCAGCCCGCGCCCGTCGGCGACGCCCCCGGCGGCGATCACCGGCAGCGGCCTCACGGCGTCGACCACCGCGGGCAGCACGATCGAAAGCGCCGTCGTGCCTTTCACGTGCCCACCGGCCTCCACCCCCTGGATCATCACCGCATCGACACCGACGTCGGCGGCCGCCTTGGCCTCGTCCACCGACCCGCACTGGATCACGAGCCTCGTTGCGGTGCCCCGCACCTTGGCCACGAACGGCTTGGGGTCGCCCCAGAAGAGGATCAGCAGCGGCACCTTCTCGTCGAGGCAAGCTTCGACCTGTCCCTCTTCGAGAAGCGCCAGGATGAGGTTGACGCCGAACGGCTTCGCGGTGAGCGAGCGGAGCCTGCGGATTTGCTCGCGGATGACCGGCGGGGGAAGCCCGCCCATGCCGAGCACGCCGAGGCCGCCCGCGTTCGACACGGCCGCGGCGAGCTCGGGGCCGGCAGTGCCGCCGCCCATTCCGGCGTTGAGAATCGGCAGGTCGATCCCGAGATCTCGGCAAAGCGGGGTTTTCAGCATGGCGCTGCCTCCTCCGATCGATCCTCGGACTAGCGGCCGGTGAAGTTCGGCTTGCGCTTCTCGCTGAAGGCCGCCATCGCTTCGCGCAGATCCTCGCTATCGAGGAACCCCGCATTCCACGTGGCCACGTAGCGCAACCCGTCCTCCACGCTCTTTCCCTCGCAAAATTCGAGAACCCGCTTGGTGCCTTGTACGGCGAGCGGCGAGTTGGCGCCGATCCGCTCCGCCAAGTCACACGCCGCCGCCACGGTCGTATCGACGTCTGCGAAGACCCGGTTCACGAGGTGGATGCGCTCGGCGCGCTCGGCGTCGAAGTCGTCGCCCGTGAACGCCAGCTCGGCGACGTGCCCCTTGCCGACAATCGCGGGCAGGCGCTGCAGCGTGCCGACGTCCGCGACGATGGCGATTCGCGTCTCGCGAATCGAGAAGGTGGTGTCCTTCGACGCGTAGCGGATGTCGCAGGCGGTGATCAGATCGATACCCCCGCCGAGGCAGTACCCGTGCACGGCGGCGATCACTGGCTTCGTACACTTCGCCACCGCGGTGATCGAGCCCTGCAGGCGGGCGATCTCGTCGAGCAGCGCGAAGTGGCCGTGCTCGGCGCCCAACAGCGTTCCTCCCATGGCCTTCAAGTCGAGGCCGACGGTGAAGTCGCGCCCCCGCCCCGCGAGCACCACGGCGCGCACCGCGGCGTCGTGCTCGAGCTCACCAATCGCCCCCGGCAGCTCGTTCCAGAAGGCCGGACCGAGGGCATTGCGCTTCTCGGGACGGTTCAGCCAAAGCGTCGCCGTGTGGCCACGCTTCTCGATCTCGAAGAACTCGTAACTCATGTGCACTCCTCCGCTTCGACGATACCCCCTCAACCCCGGAACCGCGGCCCGGTCAAGGGCGGCGTGGCGGCCCGTAACGTGATCTCGGTGATCTCCGCCGGATGGAAGAGCCGCATCGGCGGTCCCCAGAAGCCGGTGCCCCGGCTCACATACAGCGTCGAGCGGCTACGGCGGAAGACGCCCGCGACGTAGGGGGTGGAGAGCCTCACGAGATAATGGAACGGCCAGATCTGACCGCCGTGAGTGTGCCCCGAGAGTTGTAGGCTCACACCGAGCTCCGAGGCTTGGTCGAATGCGTTCGGGTGGTGCGCGAGCAGGACCACCGGCCGCGCCGGATCCCGGCCCTCGAGCGCCGCGGCCACGTCCTCGCCATGACCGTTTCCGTAGTGGTGCGCCATGTGATCGTCGACACCAGCGACGTCGAGGCCCACGTCGCCGTGGCGAATCGTCACCCGCTCATTGCGCAGCACTCGCCAGCCCAAATCGCGCACCGTCGCGAGCCATGGATCGATGCTCGAGAAATACTCGTGGTTGCCGCTCACGAAGAACGTGCCGTGGCGAGATTCCAATCCCGAGAGCGGCAACACCTCGCTCGCCAGGCGCTCGACCGCGCCGTCGACCAGGTCCCCAGTGATCGCCACCAAATCGGCGCACCGTGCGTTGACGCGCGCGACCAACGCCGCGGCGAATCGGCGGCCGCGGAGCGGACCGATGTGAAGGTCCGAGAGCTGCACGATACGGAAGCCGTCGAGCGCTTCGGGCAAACCCATGAGCGGCAGCTCGATGGCGCGCAGCGTCGGCGGACGCAGCGCCAGCGCGAGCGCGTAGAGCGACACCGCCAGCGCTCCGCCGACCACGAACGCGGCCTCAGCTCGGTCGGAGACCGACGACGAGCGCGGATCGCCGATCGCCCACGCGGCGCCGCCCGCGAGCGACAGCACCGCGTCGGTGCCGAGTAGAACCAGAAGCAGCAGAAAGCTCGCTCCCATCCAGACGAACGTCGGCCAAGCGAGCATGCCGGCGAGGCGCGCGCCGACGAGGCGTGCGACGAACGGGCGAGTGAAGAGGCTCGCCGCGAGCGTTACCAAGGCGGTGATCGCGGCTTCGGCATAGGGCGAAGGCAACTGCGGCAGCAGAACCAGCCGCAGCACCAGGTACCAGTGCGTGAACGCGACGATCGAGCCCCAAAGGAACAGGAAGAGCACGAAGCCGAAGCGCCGGCGCATTCGCTATGCCGTGGAGCGGCGGGCGCAGATTGTCAAGGCGCGCCGCCGCCGAGCTTGCGCCGGCCGAGCCGCTGTGACCATCTCGGCGCGCCACCATGAAGGAGCTGGCGTTCCTGGACGCGACCGCGCAAGCGGAGTTGGTACGCACGAAGGAGTTGTCGCCGCTCGAGCTCGTCGATCGCGCGATCGCTCGGATCGAGTCGCTGAACCCCAAGCTGAACGCGACGGCCGCGAGGATGTTCTCCTCCGGCTCGCCGCGCAGCTCGAGCGAGCGCTCCCCTGGAAGGATCGTCGCCCGACGATCCACGCCTGAGCGCTTCTCACGACGGCCGGCGACTCATCTCTGCGAGCTCTTTCCGGCTGCCGACGGTCAGCGTGTTCAGGCTCGCGCCGCCGCCGATCGGGATCGCCGCGCCGTTGACGAATGCGGCGCGGTTGGAGGCGAGGAACGAGACCAGATAGCCGATCTCGCGTGGCTCGCCGAGCCGCCGCGCCGGAACCGAGGCCAGTACCGTGTCTCGGATCTCCTGCGGCATGTTGCGAACGGTCTCGGTCCCGATCAGGCCCGGAAGGATCGCGTTGCAGGTGATTCCGTGGCGGGCGAACTCCAGTGTCACAGTGTGCGTCAGGCCGATGAGCCCGGCCTTGCTCGCCGCGTACGCCGCCTGGTTGTGCAGCCCGCCGAACGCGGCAATCGAGGAGATGTTGATGACGCGGCCCCAGCGCCTAGTCACCATCGCGTCGATGGTCGCCTGGATCAGGTGGAAAGCGCCGCTTAGGTTGACGCCGATCTCGCGCTGCCACGCCTCTTCCGTCATGCGCGGCAGCGGCGCTATATTGTTGACGATGCCGGCGTTGTTGACGAGCACGTCGACGTCGCCGAGCTGCTCGCGGATCTTCGCCACGCCCGCTCGTACCTCTTCGGCGTTCGCCACGTCGAAAACCTCGGCGGCGGAGCGCCGGCCGAGCGCGGCGACCGCCCGCGCCGTGCCTGCGACCTCGGCGAGGCGATCGGCGACCGCGACGTTCGCGCCGTCTTCGGCGAGTACCATCGCGATCTCGCGCCCGATGCCGCGCGCCGCACCTGTGACGAGCGCCGTCCTTCCCTGCAGCAGCATGAAAACCTCCGTTTGTGAATCGCCAGCCGCTCCGTGTATCTGAGGATGCTGGCGGGTGTACATGGAAGGGGAACGGCTGATGCGGCGCGGCCTCGGCATCCTGTGGCTCGCCTTGGCCTTGGCGAGACCGGGGAGCGCCGAGCCCCTCGCGCGCGAACAGGTGCCCGAGCCGCTCCGCCCATGGATCGACTGGGTGCTGCGCGATCACGCGGATGCGACCTGTCCCTTCTTCGACGGCAGCTCGGACCGCAGCGAGTGTGCCTGGCCTGCGCGGCTGACGCTCGACCTCGACGAGAAGGGCGGACGATTCGCGCAACAGTGGCGCGTGTACCGCGACGTCTGGGTCTTGCTGCCCGGAGATGCCAGCCGTTGGCCGCAGGACGTTCGCGTGGACGGCAAGCCGGTTGCGGTCGCTCCGCGCGACGGCGCGCCCGCCGTGCGCATCCTCAAGGGAAAGCACGAGATCACCGGCAGCTTCGCATGGAGCGAGCTCCCGGAGATTCTGCCGATCCCGGCACGCACGGGCCTCGTCGCGCTCACGCTCGACGGCCAGGCAGTGCCGCTGCCGCGACGCGATCCGCAGGGTCAGCTGTGGCTCCGAGTGCGCACGACGACGACCGCCGAGGAAGCGCGGCTCGACGTGCGGGTCTACCGCCGGCTCGCCGACGAGGTTCCCGCCGAATTGACGACGCGCGTCGAGCTGCGGGTCTCAGGGAAGAATCGCGAGGTTCTGCTCGGGCGTGCGCTGCCTGTGGGCTTCGTGCCGATGCGGCTCGACAGCCCGCTGCCGGCCCGCCTCGAGCCCGACGGACGGCTGCGCGTCCAGGCGAGGGCTGGAGCATGGAACCTCGAAATCGTCGCGCGACACGAAGGGCCGATCTCCACGGTCACGCTGCCGTCGAATGACGGCCCTTGGGCGTCCGAAGAGATCTGGGTGCTGGACGCACGGCCGGACCTTCGCCTCGTGTCGGTCGAGGGCGTCCCGGCCATCGATCCCCAGCAGACCCAGCTGCCTGCCGATTGGAAGCAATTCCCCGCGTATCCGATGCGCACGGCGAGCACGATGCGTCTGGTCGAAAAGCGCCGTGGCGATGCCGATCCCGCACCCGATCAGCTGAGCCTGCAACGCACCTGGTGGCTCGACTTCGCCGGCAGCGGGTACACGATCCGCGATGAGATCTCGGGGCGCATGAGCCGTAGCTGGCGGCTCGAGATGCCGCCGCCGGGAGTGCTCGGACGCGTATCCGTCGGCGGTCGGGACCAGCTGATCACGCGAATGCAGGACCCCAGTGTGGCTGGCGTGGAGATCCGTCAGGGTGAGTTGCACATGGAGGCGGACAGCCGGCTCGCCGGGTCGATCGCAACGATTCCCGCGGTCGGCTGGCGCCACGTCTTCCAGCAGGTGTCGGCGGTCCTGAACCTTCCGCCCGGCTGGAGATTGTTTCACGCCTCGGGTGTGGACGCCGTCTCTTCGACCTGGGTGACCGATTGGACGCTGCTCGATCTGTTCCTCGTGCTGGTTATCTCGTTGTCGGCATGGCGGATCTGGGGCGCGTTTTGGGGCGGCGTGGCGCTCGTCGCGATGGGGCTCACGTATCTCGAGCCCGACGCGCCGCGCTGGCTCTGGCTCGCGCTGCTCGCCGGGGAGGCGCTGGTCGCGGTGCTGCCTGCGGGCCGCATGCGCAGCGTCGTGCGCTTCTATCGGGGCACCGTCCTCGTCGCGCTGCTGATCGTCGTGGTGCCGTTCATGGTGAGCGAGCTCCGTTCCGGCATGTACCCGGCGCTCGAGCGGCCGGGGATGGCCGTCCCTCTGATCTCGCAAGTCACCGGCGGCATGGCGGACGCGAAGCCCGCCACCCTCGAGGCGCCGCAGGAGACGACGGAGCTCGAGCGCGCACCGCAAGCCCGCTCGAAGCGCACCCTGGCTCCGTCCCCGATGTCGAAGGGCAGGGTCTCGGGGCTCGGCGACGAGTATCGCGGGGTGGACGAGAAGGCTGCGATCTCCACCGGACCCGGTCTGCCACGGTGGCAGTGGCGAGCCGTGTCGCTCACCTGGCGGGGGCCCGTCGAGCCGGGCCAGCAGATCCGCCTCGTGCTGCTCTCGCCCCGCGTGAACTTGCTGCTCGCACTCTTGCGCGTCGGGCTGCTGGCCGCGCTGCTTTCACGAGCGTTGCTCTCGCTGCGAGCGGGAACGGCCTTGCCTGCCTCGACTGCCGTACTCTTCGTCTTGGCGACGGTGCTCGCGCCCGGATCCGCCATCGCCGACGCTTTCCCGCCCCAGGACTTGTTGAAGAAGCTCGAGGAGCGCCTGCTCGAGCGACCCGATTGCTTCCCGAGCTGCGCATCGAGCCCGCGAATGCGCATCGAAGCAACTGCGACGTCCGTGTCGCTGCGCGCCGAGGTGGATGCCGCGGCCGATACCGCCGTGCCCCTCGCTGGCGGCGCGCGAAGCTGGACGGCGGCCCAGGTGATCCTCGACGGCGAGCCTGCCGAGGCGGTCGTGCAAGACGAATCCGGCGTCGCGTGGCTCGCGGTATCCGCCGGAAAGCATCAGGTGCTGCTCGAGGGCTCGTTGCCGAACGCCGACGCGGTGGAGATCCCGCTGCCCCTCAAGCCTCACCGCATCGAGGCGGCCATCACCGGCTGGACGCTCGAGGGCCTGCGCCCCGACGGGCTACCCGAGGACAGCATTCGCCTCATTCGCGAGCGCAAGAGCGAGGGCGGGGAACAGACGCTCGAGCCCGGTTCCCTGCCTCCGTTCGCGCGCCTCGAGCGCGATCTCCATCTCGGCCTGTCGTGGGAGTCGGACAACGCGCTCACACGGCTCACCCCACTCGGCACAGCGTTCAGCGTCGAGGTTCCGTTACTCGCCGGCGAGTCCGTCACCACGGGGAACCTGCGCGTCGAGAACGGTAAGGTGTTCGTCGTGCTCGGTCCGTCCGTCGAGCAAGTACGCTGGCGCTCGATCCTCAAGGAGGCCGGGACGATCGAGCTCGTAGCTCCGCCGGGCGGGCCGTGGGTCGAGACCTGGAGAGTCGATGCCAGTCCGCTGTGGCACATCGAGCCGCGAGGGATCCCGCCGATCCACCTGGCCGCGAGCCCCGTGCGGCGCATTCGGGAATGGCGCCCGTGGCCGGGGGAGAGCGTGACGCTGGTGCTGGCCAGGCCCGAGGGATTCCCCGGGCAAACCTTGACCGTCGATCACGCGGCGCTCGACGTCAGCCCGGGTCGGCGATCGACGGACGCGACGCTCGCCCTCGAAGTGCGCAGCTCGCGAGGCGGCCAACACGCGGTGACGCTTCCGCCGGATGCGGAACTGCAATCGGTGACGGTGAATGGAGCCCAGCAACCGATTCGCCAGGACAAGCGCTCGGTGACGCTGCCGATCGCTCCCGGGACCCAGACGATCCTGCTCGCCTGGCGCGCGCCGCAGGGCATCGCCACCACGGTCTTCTCGCCGGAAGTTTCGCTCGCGGTGCCGAGCGTCAACGCGGACACAACGATTCACCTCTCGCAGGACCGCTGGGCGCTGGCCGTGGGTGGCGGCCGACTCGGGCCGGCGGTGCTCTTCTGGAGCCTCCTCGGCGTCGTCCTCCTCGCTTCCCTCGCCTTGGGCCGCGCCCAATCGACTCCGCTCGCCACCAGACATTGGTTCCTGCTCGGCGTCGGCCTCACACAGGGGCCGACCTGGGTGGCTGCAGTCGTGTTCGGCTGGCTCCTGGCGCTCGGCTGGCGCGAGCGTCATGGCGCTGCGCTCAACGACAACCGCTTCAATCTCGTGCAGGTCGTGCTGGCGCTCTGGACGCTCGCCGCTCTGGTCGCGCTGTTCGTCTCGATCGAGCAAGGGCTGCTCGGTCTTCCCGAGATGCAGATCAGCGGGAACGGGTCCACCGCCGAGATGCTCCGCTGGTATCACGATCGCTCGGGGCCGGAGCTGGCGCGCACGTGGGTCGTGTCGGTGCCGCTCGCGGTCTACCGGGTCGCCATGTTGGCCTGGGCGCTGTGGATCGCTTCGGCTCTCCTCTGGTGGCTGCGGTGGGGCTTCACCGCTTACGGCACGGGGGGACTGTGGCGCGCCTCGGCGCGAGCGTGGAGGCTCTCGCGAAAGCCTCCGGCACCGACAGCGCCGCGCAGCTGAACTTGGCGCGTTGCGCGCACGCCGAACGTGCGGCAATCCTTGGCGATGAGGAGGATCGAATGCGCAGCATCGCCCTGCTCCTGCTCGCTTGCCTTTTGGCGCTCGCCACGGGCGGCGCCACCAGCGGCTGCTCGAGTACGACCACGACGACGACTCACACCACCGAGCAGCCGAGCGCCGAGGGCAATACGACCGTACAGACCACCGAGACCAAGACCACCGAGCAACAGACGAGCGGGCCGAGTGTGGGGATTCTCAGCGGAACCATTCATGCGATCGGCTTCATCCTCGCGCTGCCGTTCAAGATCATCGGCGGCCTGATTCAGATCATCTTCTAGACGGACTGGGCGGCTTCAGCCGAGTGCTCGGCGCGTGAGCTCGTTCACGCGGAGCTCGATCGCCATCGAGGCGAGCGTCAGCACGGTGATCAGCGCGGCGAGCACGGCCACGAACGCCGGGGTGGAAAGCAGTTGAGCCCGCGCGGCGACGTACAACACGTAAGGCTGGTGCAGGAGATAGAGGCCGTACGAGTACGCGCCGACCGTGGCGAGCGCGCCCCCGAGCGCAAGCACCCGTTCGCAGGCGCGCGCGAGGTGGGCGAGAATGATCGCGAGCCCGGTGCCAACTAGTGCGTCCGTGAACGTGTAGGACCAGAGCGCTTCATAGCTGTAGAGCCCGAGCGTGTAGAGGATGGCGCCGCCACAGAACACGATCAGGGAAAACAGTTGGCTCCCGGCACTTGCGGGGGATTCCCTGGCGACGACGCCCATCGCCATGCCAAGCGCGAACTCCCAGAGCCGCGGCACGAAGAACGCGCCCTGAACCCAATAGCCGTTGACCGGCCACACGCACAGCAGCACGTAGCGGCACCCGAACGTGGCGACCGCACAGACGAGGAGGAATGGCGTGACACCGATTCTTTGCAGCAGTCGAAACAATAACGGAAAGACGACGTAGAGCTGGAGCAGCAACCCGAAGTACCAGAGTGCGGGGTTGAAGTAGTAGAAGATCATCTCGAGCGGCCAGATGCGGTCGCCGAGGAAGCTCAGCAGAAAGCGATAATCGATCGCCTCGTAGCGAGCCTGGAATGGAGACACCAGGTAGACGATGTGCGCGACCCAGTACATCGGAAACAGTCGAAGCAGCCGGCTGCGGTACCATCCGACCCAACCACTCGGCGGCTCGCCGGTCTTGGCCAGCGAGTAGGTCAGCCCGAAGCCGCTGAGCACGAGAAACACCGAGACGGCGTGAAAGCCGAGTTGACCGACGGCGGCTGCGAAGGATTCCAGCGCGCAGCCGATCTCGCCGAGCCACGATGCCGGCGCGCACGAGCGGTGCATCGCCGTTAGGAACCCCG
>JBEVNX010000100.1:0-8362 GCA_040507895.1 Binatia bacterium
ACGCATCGACGAATTGCGCTTGCACTTCGGCGAGCTTCGGCTCGCGGCCGAGCTCACGCGCCATCGACGTCACCTCCACGCCCGGGATGGCGCACGGTACGATCGCTCGGAAGTATTCGAGGTCGGTCGTCACGTTGAGCGCCACGCCGTGGTAGGTCACCCAGCGACGCACGCCGACACCGATGGAGGCGATCTTTCGTCCCGCGACCCAAACTCCGGTCTTGCCGGCGGCGCGGTTCCCGCTGATTCCAAAGCGGACGAGCGTGCGAATCAGCACATCCTCGAGGTGGCGGAGGTAGCGGTGGAGGTCGCGGCCTTCGCGGTCGAGCGAGAGGATCGGGTAGGCGACGAGCTGCCCCGGTCCGTGAAACGTCGCATCGCCCCCCCGGCTGACCCGGAACAGCGGCACGCCGAGCCGCTCGGGCGCGCCACGCAGGTTCGCCTCGTCGCCGCCGCGCCCGATGGTGTAGACGGGGGGGTGCTCGACGAGCAGCAGCTTCTCGCTGCCACCCGCCCCCACCGCTTCCAGGACAGCTTCCTGCCGCTCGAGCGCTCTGCCGTATTCCAGCGTTCCGAGCTCGACGACGTTGAGAGCGCGGACGGCTTCGGTGGCCGCGACCGTCACAGCGCGAGCCTCAGCGGATCCTCGAGCATCGCCTTCAAGGTCTGCAGAAACTGCGCGGCCTCCGCGCCGTCGATGACGCGGTGATCGGACGACATCGTCACGCGCATCGTTTGACGCGCGACGACTTCGCCATCGCGCACGACCGCCCGCTCGGCCATCGAGCCGACCGCCAGGACCGCAGCCTGTGGCGGATTGATGACCGCAGCGAACTCTTCGATCGGGTACATCCCGAGGTTCGAGACCGTGAAGGTGCCGCCCGAGAGGTCGCCGCCCTCGGCTTTGCCGGTGCGTACGCGCTCCACGACGGCGCGCGCCGTCTCGGCGATCGCGAAGAGGTCCTTCGACTCGCAGTCGTGTACGACCGGTACGATCAAGCCCTCGTCGAGCGCGACCGCGATGCCGAGATGGATGCCGCCGGAGAACTCGACGGCGTCCTCTCCCGCGTAGCGAGCGTTGATGCGCGGATGCTCGGCGAGCGCGAGCGTGACCGCGCGCAGCAGCAGGTGCGTGTAGCTCACCGGCCGATCGGGATGCGCCGCGGCGAGTCCTTTCTTGAGGCGCGCGCATTCCGTCATGTCGATGTCTGCGCTCATGTAGAAGTGCGGCACGTCCCGCTTGCTCTCGGCCATGCGGCGGGCCACGGTGCGGCGGATCTTCGAGAGCTCTTCGCGCCCCCGGGTCGCGGCAGCCGCTGGGCGTGCTGACGCGGGAGCCGGCGCAGGCGGGAGAACCGTCCGCTCCGTCCGCGCCGCCGCCGGGCGCGGGCCGAGCGGCCGCGCGGGCTGCGGGCGCGGCGGGACGATGGGACGAGGTCCGGGCCGCTCCGGCATCGGCGGCCGAGTGACGCTCTTCGGCGCGGTTGCTTCAGCGGCCGCCGCGCCCTTCTCGCTCTTGGCCGCCGCTGGCTTGGAATCGTCGTCGGTCAATTGCGCGATCGACTCGCCGACCGCCGCCGAGTCACCCTCCTCGACGAGGATCTTGCCGAGCACGCCCGCGGCCTCCGCTTCGAGCTCCATGTCCGCCTTGTCCGTCTCGACCTCGGCGAGCACGTCTCCCACGGCGATGTGGTCGCCCGGCTTCTTCAGCCAACGGAGGATCTTCCCTTCCTCCATCGTATCACTGAGCTTCGGCATCACGACGTCCACGGACAGGTCACCTCCGGCTCGTCGAGGATACCCGACCCGGCGAGCGACCGGAACAACCGCTCCGCCGGCCCTCAGAGAAGGGTGAACGATCGGCGGTGCGCCGGACAAGGACCGAGGCGGCGGATCGCTTCACGGTGCTCGACGGTGGCGTATCCGGCGTGACCGGCGAATCCGTAGCCTGGATGGGCATGCTCGAGCTCGCTCATCAAGCGATCGCGGTACACTTTGGCGACCACCGAAGCGGCCGCGATGGAATAGACGCGCGCGTCGCCCTTGACGAAATCCATCTGCGGGACCGCGAGCCCGGGAATGGTGCGGCCGTCGACCAGGACGTGGCGGGGCAGCTCGCCGAGGGAGGCGACCGCGCGCCGCATCGCCTCGAGCCCGGCCTGGTAGATGTTGAGCGCGTCGATCTCGGCGACGGTCGCCACGCCGACGCCCACGGCGATCGCCACACGGCGAATCTCCGCCTCGACACGCTCGCGCACGGGGCGGCTGAGCGCCTTCGAATCGTCGACATCCTCGACCAGCGGATGCGCGGGCAGAATCACCGCGGCGGCCACCACCGGACCGGCGAGTGGTCCCATGCCCGCCTCGTCGACGCCGGCGACCGGCGTGATCCCCACCTGCTCGAGCAGCCGCTCGTGCGAACGCAGCTCCGCCAGCCTGCGACGCTCCTCTCGGTCCACGCTGATGCGGAGGTATCACAAGCGGGCGCCGAGCGTCGAACGTTTCCCCAGCGCTTGTCCCAGCACCTCCTTTTCTGGGAAGTTCGGGCGAGCTGGCCCCGGAAGGAGCGTTTACAAATGCCTCGCACGATTCAGTCCGCAGCCTTCTTGCCGGCGCCGCCGGACCGGCTGTTCGACATGTATCTCGACCCCGCGGCGCACGCGGCGATCACAGGCGCGCCGGTCGAGATCTCGGCGCGAGCCGGCGCGCGCTTCCGCGCCTTCGACGATCGCCTGAGCGGCACGATCCTTCACCTCGTGCCGAAGAAGTTGATCGTTCAGACGTGGCGCTCGGTCAACTTCTCTCCCACCGACTTCGAATCCACGTTGATCCTGACGTTCTGGCCGCAAGGCGAGGGCGCCCGCATCGACCTCGTCCAGGTCAACGTCTCGGATCAGGACTACGCCGGCGTGAGCCAGGGCTGGGAGAAGTACTACTGGACGCCGTGGCGAGAGTACCTCACGAGACCCGAGCTGCCGCACTCGCGCGGCGGCCGCGATCGGGCGGTCGGGCCATCGCGCGGGGAGAAATGAGCCGGATGATGCGCGTCGCCCAAGCGGCCGACGTACCCGTCCTTCGGGAGCTGATCGCCCGCTCGGCGCGCGGGCTCAGCGTCGGCTACTACACCCCGGCGCAGACGGAAGCCGCTGTCCGTTACGTCTTCGGCGTCGACTCGCAGCTGATCGCCGACGGCACCTACTTCGTCGTCGAGGAGGGCGGCGCCGTCGTCGCGTGCGGCGGTTGGAGCCGGCGGCGCACGCTCTTCGGCGGCGACCAGGCGAAAACCGCCGTCGACCCGTTGCTCGATCCCGCGATCGAGCCAGCACGGATCCGGGCGTTCTTCGTGGATCCCCGCCACGCCCGCCAAGGCCTCGGCCGGCGGCTGGTCGACGAATGTACCCGCGCGGCGCGCGCGGCGGGCTTCGGGAGCCTCGAGCTCGTAGCCACCCTTCCGGGCGAGCCGCTCTACGCCGCCGCGGGCTTCACGGTCAGCGAGCGCTTTGAGCTCACGCTTCCCGGCGATGTTCGCGTACCGGTCGCACGCATGCGCCGGGAGCTCGAACACCGTTCGCCGTAGCCGGGCCGGCGGCACCTTCGCGGTCTGCTTCGACCGCCCCCTGCGGCGAATCGCGGGGGAACCTACCGGCCATTGCCCGGCGCGGCCTCCCTTGCGTACATTCCCCGGTGCGCCATGCGGGTCCTGGTCGACGATGTCCGTCTCTTCTTCGAAGTCGAGGGAGGTCAGCTCGAGCCCCGCGGACCGACGCTGCGCGAGAAGCCGACGCTGCTCGCGCTCCACGGCGGCCCGGGCTTCGATCATTCGCTGTTGCGGCCTTGGCTCGGAGCGCTCGCCGACGTGGCGCAGGTCGTGTTCATCGACCACCGCGGCAACGGCCGAAGCGATCGCGGCGGGGCGGATCGCCTCTGCCTCGAACGGTGGGGTAACGACGTTCGCGGATTCTGCGACGCGCTCGACATCCGGTTTCCCATCGTGCTCGGCGTCTCCTTCGGGGGTTTCGTCGCACAGTCCTACGCGACCCGACATCCCGATCACGTCAAGGGGCTGGTGCTCTGTAACACGGCCGCGCGCTACCGCCCGGATCACGTGCTCGGCGCATTCGAGCGCCTCGGCGGACGCACGGCGCGCGACGTCGCGGCAGGCTTCCTCGACCATCCCTCCCCGGAGACGATGAGTGGGTTCGTCGAGATCTGCCTGCCGCTCTACAACCGCCGGCCGCAAGATCCGGACGTCATGGCCCGCGCGCTGGCCACGGCCAACTTCGGGCTGACCCTGGAGTTCTTCCGTGGCGAGTGGCGTACGTTCGATTTCCGTCGCGCTCTCGGCGCGCTTCGCTGTCCGACGCTGGTGCTCGCCGGAGCAGAGGATCCGATCACGCCGCCGAGCGAAAGCGAGGACATCGTCGCGGCGGTCCCACCCGAGCTCGTCCGCTACCGGTGCTTCGCGGGCTCCGGTCACCCGGTCTATCAGGACGATCAAGACGGTTTCTTGAGCGTCGTCCGCGAGTTCGTCGAGTCGCTCGGACCGTGAGATGTCGAACGGCGCTGACCGCCACCCAGGGGCTCACGATGATCTCATGCATTGCGGGGTCACACGCGCTCGACGGCGCGCGACGCTCAGCACGTCCATCGTGAGGTACTTCGCCCTCTTCTACGACGTCGTCGAAGACTTCGTGGCGCGCCGCCAGGCTCACCGCGCCGAGCACCTCTCGATGGCGCTCGGCGCGCATACGCGCGGAGAGTTGGTGCTGGCGGGGGCCCTCGCGGAGCCGGCGGATGGGGCGCTCCTGGTGTTCCGCTGCGTCGATCGCTCCGTCGCCGAGGACTTCGCGCGGCGCGATCCTTATGTGCGCGCTGGACTGGTGACGCGCTGGACCGTGCGGCCGTGGTCCGTGGTCATCGGCGGCGAGTCTTCCGATCCTGGGAGCGCCGCCAGCCAAGGCAACGATCCGCTCGTACCGCTTCTCGAGGCCTTCGTCGCCGGGCTTTCCGAGCCGTGGCTCGAGCAAGCCAGGCGATTTCGGCGGGAGGCCGACGTGTCGATCGGTGAGCTCGGAGCGCATCCGGATCTCGGCGAGCGACTGAGACTCATCGTCGAAGATCTTCCGGCGACCGAGTTCGGGGTCTACTACCGCATGTTCGCGGCCCGAACGAAGCGCGGGCGGATCTTCGCCCTCGCGCAGGGTACCGGGCTCCTCCGCTTGCGCGTCGGCCGGGGCCGCGCCTCCGACGCATATCGCAGCGGAGCCAAGCCGGATGCTGAGCTCGGTCCCGATTGGGTCGACCTCGATGCCTGGAACCCCGAGCCGACCACCGAGTCGTGGCTCGCGACCCTGCGAGAGCTGGCCACCCTGGCGCGCGCCGCGGCCGATTGAGGCGCTGGGCGAGCACGCTCCGGTTGTTGTAAGCATGCCCCATGACGCATTCGCGCTTCCACCTGGCCCAGGCCAACGTCGCGACCATGCGCGCGGCCCTCGAGGATCCCATCATGGAGGGATTCCGCTCGCAGCTCGATCGCATCAACGCGCTCGCCGATGCCTCGCCGGGCTTCGTCTGGCGCCTCAAGACCGACGCCGGCAACGCCACCGATATCCGCGCTTACGAGGACGAGCGCATTCTCTTCAACATGTCGGTGTGGGAGTCGATCCAAGCGCTCCACGCCTACGTGTACCGCAGCGACCACGCGGGCCCGCTCCGCGAGCGCCGACAGTGGTTCGTACCGACGGCGGGGCCGACGATCGTGCTGTGGTGGGTCCCTGCTGGTCATCTGCCGACGGTCGAGGAGGCGAAGCAGCGCTTCGCGCGGCTGCAGTCGCAAGGACCGAGCCCCGAAGCGTTCACGTTCCGCACGGCGTATCCTCCTCCGGGCGCGCCGACGATCAAGCTTCCCGACGTCGACTGCGCTCTGTGCGCCTCGACCCTCTGAGCGCACATGACGAATCGACTGGCCCTGGAGACCGCGCTGCGGAACTTCAGCGACCCCGCCAATCGAGAAGCCTATCTGAAGCTCTACGACCCGGCCTGTGTGCTGCACGGCTACCCGGGTGTCGAGCCCGGGCTGCCGAGCATCCGGGCATTCTTTGAAGCGCTCTGGGCCGCTTTCCCGGACGTCCGCATCACCGCCGAGGATTTCGTCGAGCAGGGTGACAAGCTCGCTTGTCGATTCGTCTGCCGCGGCACTCATCGCGGCGTCGCGCCCACCGACAGGCCGATCGAGTTCGGCGGCATGACGATACTCGCATTTCGCGACGGTCGTTGTGTCGAGCGCTGGAGCCAGGCGGACTTCTTGACCGTCCTGCGGCAGATGGGCGCGGTTTCTCTCTGAGGCCCTGGGCTCGATGAGCGACGAGAATCTGCGCCGCGCGATCGAGATCCTCGAGGAGATCCGTGCGAACCAGGCGCGGCAGCTCGCGCAGCAGGCCGAAGGGCTCGCTCTCCAGCGCGAGCAATTCGAGCTTGTCAAGCGCCAGGCCGAGCGGGCCGAACGCATCCAAGAGCGCGCCGAGAGCATCCAGGAGCGGAGCGCACAGCTCGTGGGCGGCGCGCGAAAGGCGATCGTCGTGATCCTCGCGATCGTCACGCTGTTGATCGCGTACCTTTCCTGGCTGCTTTTTCGCTGATCTCGAACGAGGATGACGCTCCGCGAGCGATTCGCCTGACAGCGTGGCGCGCAGGCGCTGGACTTGCGCGCCGAGCTGGTGGACGTACTACTCTTCGGACGGCGACACGATCGAGAGGAGGTCGACATGCGAAGAGTCGTGACTGGCCACGATGCATCGGGAAAGTCCGTGTTCGTGCACGACGGCGAGCCGCCGCGTGGGGTGGCTCTGCGAGGCGTGCCCCGGTCCCGCATCGACGAGGTTTGGTCGGTAGTTGGAGTTCCAACGCTCCCGCCGGCGAGCGGCGAGCCGACCACCCAGCGACACCCCTTCTTTCCGGCGCCCGGCGGTACCGGGTTCTTGGTGGTCACGTTCCCGCCAGAGAGCGACGTCACGCGCGCGGCGGAGAGCGGCGTGGACGTTGCGGCGGCGCAGCGTGAGTTCTACGACGCCTTCCCCGGCCTCGCGGCCACCATGGAGCAGGACGCTCCAGGGATGCATACTTCGCAAACCATCGACTACGGCGTGGTCATCCGTGGCGAGGTATGGCTCGAGCTCGACGACGGCGCCAAACGCCTCCTCAAGCCCGGCGATTGCATGATCCAGAACGGGACGCGCCACGCCTGGCACAACACTTCCGACCGGGAGTGCGTGATGGCCTTCGTCGTCGTTGGCGCCAACAAGCGCTGACGGCTGGACATCCGCGCCGAAGGCGGTGATAGACTCCCGCCCCTCGGATCTCGAGGAGGCGCGCATGGGAAGTCTCGAAGGCAAAGCGGCTCTCGTCACGGGAGGCGCTCGCGGGATTGGTCGTGGTATCGCCTTGGCGCTGGCGCGGGCAGGCGCGAACGTGGCCGTCGCCGACGTGGAGCGCCTAGCGGCGGCCGGTCAACAGTACGGCGACCGCGCCGTCGGCGGGTTCACCGCCGCCCGGGAGGCCGCCGCCGAGATCGCCGCGCTCGGTCGGCGAACGGCCGCGATCCATGCCGACGTGACCCGCAAGGACGAGGTCGCTCGCATGGTGGAAGAGACCGTGCGCCAGCTCGGCGGGCTCGACGTGTTGGTGTGCAACGCGGGGGTAGTGAGTGTATCTCCCGTCGAGGCGATGGACGAGGACACCTGGGATTTGACGATGGGGGTGAACGTGAAGGGGGTCTTCCTCACTTGCCAGGCGGCGATCCCAGCCATGAGGAAGCGCGGCGGTGGAATGATCATCAACATCGCTTCGATCGCGGGAAAGAACGGTCACCCGGGACTCGCCCACTATTGCGCTTCGAAGTTCGCCGTCGTCGGCTTCAGCAACGCGCTCGCCAAGGAGCTCGCGCCGCACGGTATTCGCGTCAACGCGATTTGTCCGGGCATCCTGCGCACGCAGATGTGGGAGTACCTTGCAGATACGCTGAAGCAGCCCGGAGAGTCGAAGGAGGCTGCCTGGGACCGCTGGGTGCGCTCCTTGATCCCACTCGGCCGTCCGCAAACTCCCGACGACATCGGTGCGCTCGCCGTCTATCTGGCCGGCGCCGAAAACATCACCGGCCAGGCGATAAACGTGGACGGCGGCATCGAGCTTCATTGAGGGCGCTTCGCGCCGGGGCATGCCGGTCGCTACAATCCCGGCCTCGGGTCGCAATCTCTCCCGTGGGGGTTCTCCATGCTGAAGGTCAACGGCGCGATGTTCTTGGCTCCGGGCCTCGCGGCGGGCGTGGCGCTCGTGCTGAGCCCCTTCGGCCTCTTGTCCTCCGCGC
>JBEVNX010000107.1:0-9322 GCA_040507895.1 Binatia bacterium
TGCCGACTGCGTATTCTTCGACGGCACGTTTTGGTCGGAAACGGAGCTCGTCGACCTCGGCCTCGGATCGAAGCGCGCGCGCGACATGGCGCACCTCCCGATCGGTGGCGAGGACGGCAGCCTCGCCCGCCTAGCCCACATGCACGCGCCGCGGCGTCTCTTCATCCACGTCAACAACACCAATCCGATCTTGCGCGAGGAATCGCCGGAAGCCGCCGCCGTCGCCGCAGCCGGCTGGCAGGTGGCCGAGGACGGAATGGACCTCGAGCTGTGAGAGATCCGTTCGGCAGAGACGATCTGATCGCCTGGCTCCGCCGCGAGGGCGAGCGGCGCTACCACGACCGCCATCCCTTCCACCGGCTCATGCACGAAGGGAAGCTCACGCGCAGCCAGCTCCAGGAATGGGTGCGCAATCGCTACTATTACCAGACGCGCATCCCCATCAAGGACGCGATCATCGTCTCCAAGTCGGAAGATCCGAGCTTTCGTCGCGCCTGGCTCCGGCGCATCCGCGATCACGACGGCGAGCGTGAGGGCGAAGGCGGGCTCGAGCTCTGGCTCCGGCTCGCCGACGGCGTGGGTCTCGACCGCGAGGAGGTGCGGAGCTGCCGCAGCGTGCTCCCCGGCGTGCGCTTCGCCTGCGACGCCTACGTCGAGCTGGTGCGCGAGCGCTCGCTCGTCGAGGCCGTGGCTTCCTCGCTCACCGAGTTCTTCGCGCCCGACTTGATGTCGGCGCGCATCGCCGCTTGGGAGAAACACTATCCCTGGGTGAAGCCCGAGCTCCTCGAGTACTTCCGCTCACGCGTGCCGCGGGCTAGGCGGGATTCGGAGGAAGCGATCGAGTTCGTAGTGGCCAACGCCCGGACGTACGAGATCCAGGAGCGCTGCGTGGCGGCGCTGGTGCGGAAAACCGAGATCCTCTGGCACCTCCTCGATTGCGTCGAGGCCGCTACCGCGCAGGCTCCGGGAGGCGGCGAGTGATCTCCGCGGCGAGCCGCCCGCAGCTCGCCGCCAAGGCCCGGTTGCGTCGCGACCGCCGCACCGACCGCCTGATGATCCTCTATCCGGAGAAGGGCATCGAGCTCTCGCCGACGGCGGCCGAGATCGTGCGGCTCTGCACCGGCGAGAACACGGTCGCCGAGATAGTCGAGCGGCTCGGGGCGAGCTACGCCACCGCCGATCGCGCCACGATCGAGCGCGAGGTCCTCGATCTGTTGAACGGGCTCGCGGATCGCTGCCTGATCGAGGAGCGCTCGTGACCGACGAGCCCCGCCCCTACACGCTCATCGCCGAGCTCACCTACCGCTGCCCGCTGCGCTGCGTGTACTGCTCGAACCCGCTGGAGCTCGACCGGCATCGGCGCGAGCTCGACACCGCGACTTGGCTCCGTGTACTCGCCGAGGCGGAGGAGCTCGGCGTCGTGCAGGTCTCGTTGACGGGCGGCGAGCCTTGCGTGCGCGACGATCTCGAGGAGATCGTCGCCGGCGCGCGCCGTCTCGATCTCTACACCAACCTCGCGACGTCGGCCGTGCCGCTGCCGCGCGAGCGCCTCGAGCGCCTGCGCCGCGCCGGCCTCGACAACGTGCAGATCTCGATTCAGGACGTCGCGGCGAAAGCCTCGGACGAGGTCGCGGGCTTGGCGAGCTTCGAGCGCAAGCTCGAGGCCGCGCGCGCCGCCAAGGAAATCGGCTTCCCGCTGACGCTCAACTTCGTGCTCCACCGCGGCAACCTGCAACGCATCGGCGAGGTCATCGCGCTCGCCGAGTCTCTCGACGCCGATCGGCTCGAGCTCGCCAACACGCAGTACGTCGGCTGGGCGCTCCTCAATCGCGCCGCCCTGTTGCCCACGAGGGAGCAGCTCGACGCGGCCCGACACACCGCGGCCGCGGCACGCGAGCGTCTCAAGGGCCGCATGGAGGTGCTGTTCGTCACCGCTGACTACTACTCGCAGTTTCCGAAGGCCTGCATGGACGGCTGGGGCCGGCGCTTCATCCTGATCTCGCCGGACGGTCTGGTGTTGCCGTGTCACGCAGCGCACACGCTCCCCGGTCTCTCGTTCGAGAACGTTCGCAATCGGTCGCTCGCCGAAGTGTGGGGCTCTTCGCCAAGCTTCGCTCGCTTTCGGGGTGAGGACTGGATGCCCGAGCCCTGTCGTAGCTGCGAACGGCGCACGGTGGATTTCGGCGGCTGCCGCTGCCAGGCGTTCCTGCTCACCGGCGACGCCACGGCCACCGATCCCGTCTGCTCGCTGTCGCCGCATCACCACGCCATCGAGTCGGCGCGCGCCGAGGCACGCGCGGCGGTGCCTGCGTCGTTCGTGTATCGGTCGATGAAGGCGGCGACGTGAGAAGCCGCATGGACGCGAACCTCGTCGTGCTGTCCTCACTCGTCGTGGTCGCCTTCGCGGTGGCGCTCGTCCGCGACGTCCACTTACCCCTGCGCGGCCTCGAGGCAAGCGGCCGGCTGATGCGCGGGGTTTGGCTCGATGTGCTTCTCGGGTTTCTTCTCGCGGGCCTCTTGGACGTGTTGATTCCCGCGCCGGCGCTGGCGCGCTGGCTCGGCGACGAGCGCCCGGGACGAGGCATCCTGCTTGGCTGGGCAGCGGGGCTCGTGATTCCCGGCGGTCCCTACCTCGTCTTCCCGATCATCGCGAGCCTCTTTCAGAAAGGTGCCGCCCCAGGGCCAGTCATCAGCTTGCTCACGGCGAAGACGCTCGTCAGCCCGATCCGCATGCTGACCTACGAGGCGCCGCTGCTCGGCTGGCCGCTGACGCTCGCTCGCTTCATCCCGGGGGTCCTGCTGCCGCCCGTGATGGGCGTGATCGGCCAATGGCTCTATACCGCCTTCGGCGGCACCCGCTGACGGCGGAGCCTCCTCATGCCGTTCGTCGAGATCCCGGGGGCTCGCCTCTGGTACGCGGAGACGGGCCAGGGCATTCCGCTGGTCTGCCTGCACAGCGGCTGGGGCCGCGGCGCGATGCCGTTCGACGACGCTGCGCAGCTGCTCGGCCCGACGCACCGGCTGATCTTCCCCGATCGTCGCGGCTTTGGGCGCTCCACGCCCCTCGACGAGCTTCCGGTCCAGTATCATCGAGACGGCGCCGTAGACCTCGGCCATTTTCTCGATGCGATGTCGCTCGAGCGGGTGGCGCTGTGGGGGCACAGCGACGGAGCCATCATCGCCGCGCTGTTCGCCGCCGACCACGCCGAGCGCGTGCCGGCGCTGGTGCTCGAAGCGATCCACTTCCACCGCGCCAAGTCGCCCGAGTTTTTCGCGCAGTTCGCCGCCGATCCGGACGCCCTGTCGCCGCAGACGATCGAGCGGCTGCGCGCCGATCACGGGGAGCGCTGGCGCACGGTGGTCGCGATGCACAGCCGCGTCTGGCTCGCCTTCCACGAGATCGGCGGAGATTTCTACGAGGGCCGGCTCGAGCGCGTCGCCTGCCCGGCGCTCGTGCTCTACGGGGAAGGCGACCCGCACACTCCGCCGAGCGAGGTCGCAGAGCTCGGGCGCCATCTCCGGCATGCGACGCTGCAGCCGGTCGCCGAGGGCGGCCACAGCCCGCACAGCGAGTCGAAGACCGCTCGCTTCTGCTCCGAGCGCGTGCTCGACTTTCTCTCTCGGCACGATCTCTGACCGGAAGCTCGCCGGGCGATGCCGTCGAGCCAAACTGTGATACGGTGCCGCGTCGTGGCGGCGATCCCGACGATCGGCGAGTATCTGCTCGAGAAGCTCTACGCCGCGGGCGTCGCGCACGTGTTCGGGGTGCCCGGCGACTACGTCCTCAAGTTCTATGATCAGATCGTCAAGAGCCCCATCCAGCACGTGGGCACGACGCGCGAGGACACGGCTGCGTTCGCCGCCGACGGCTACGCCCGCTGCCGCGGCCTCGGCGCGCTGGCGGTCACCTACGGCGTCGGCGCGCTGAACGTCGTCAACGCGGTGGCCGGGGCGCACGCCGAATCCTCGCCGGTCGTGGTGATCAGCGGCGCGCCCGGCGTGCGCGAGCAGCTTGAAGATCCGCTGATCCATCACCGCTTCGGACCGTTCACGTTCCAGCGCGAAATCTTCGACCGCATCACCTGCGCGGCGGTGGTGCTCGATGACCCCCCGATCGCCTTCCGGCAGATCGACCGCGTGCTCGCCGCCGCCCATCATCTCCGCCGCCCGGTCTACCTCGAGCTGCCGCGCGACGTCGTCGACGTCGCGGGCTACCCGATGCCCGCCGAGACGTGGCCTTCGTCCTCGAGCGACGCCGCCGCATTGGACGAAGCCGTGGCGGAGACCATGAGCCTGCTCGAGCGCGCGAAGTCGCCGGTGCTCGTAGCCGGCGTCGAGCTCCACCGCGGCGGCCTGCAGGACACGCTAGTCGAGCTTGTCGATCACCTGCGGCTGCCGATCGCCGCCACGCTGAGCGGCAAGTCGGTGATCGGGGAGCGCCACCCCGCCTACCTCGGCGTCTACGAGGGCGCCATGGGTCCCGAGGCGGCCCGCGAGCGCGTCGAGAAGGCGGACCTGTTGCTGCTGCTCGGCGTCGCGCTCAACGACGTCGATCTCGGGGTCTACACCGCACAGCTCGACCCCAAGATCATGGTGCGCGCTTCTCAGGGCGAGGTGGTGATCCGCCACCATCGATATCCCCGGGTGCAGCTCCGCGACTTCGTTCCTCTGCTCATCAAGAAATGCGGGCCGCAGGGCCGAGCGCTGCCGACTGGGATTCCCGGTCCCGCCGCGGCGGGATTTCCCAAGGCCGGCGAGCCGATGAGGGTCGGCCGATTGATCGGCCGCCTGAACGAATGCCTGACGCCCGACATGGTCGTCGTCTGCGACGTCGGCGACTGCCTGTTCGCGGCGGTAGAGCTTCGCGTGCACGAGCGCACGGAGTTCCTGGCCTCGGCCTTCTACACGACCATGGGGTTCGGCATGCCCGCGGCGCTCGGCGCCGCCGTCGCGCGGCCGGATCGCAGGCCGCTCGTTCTCGTCGGAGACGGCGCGTTCCAGATGACCGGTACGGAGCTCTCGACGCTTGCGCGCCTCGGCTCGAACGCGATCGTGGTGGTATTCAACAACTCGGGCTACTCGACGGAGCGCTTCATCCTGGACGGTCCGTTCAACGACATCGCGCCGTGGCGCTTCCATCGCATCGGCGAGCTCTTCGGAGACATCGCCGGCTACGAGGCGGCGACCGAGGAGGCGTTCGATCAGGCATGGCGGGCGGCAATCGCCACTCGCGACCGACCGAGCCTCATCGAAGTTCGGCTCGAGCCCTCCGATCCTTCGCCGGCGATGAAGCGGCTGGCTCTGAACCTGCGGGACAAGGTGTAAGGCAAACCGGCCGAGACCGTTGCTGCGCGGACAGCCGTGTCAGACCGCCGAGGCGGTCTGCTGGATGCGCGCGAGCGAGCAGCGCCACCGGCCTGCCAATCGCATCGTGAACGATCCGTACGCGAAGCTGTTCCTCGGGCCGATGCTGCGCGCCGCGCTCGCCACCTGGGAAGCGAGCGGCCGGCTCGGCGATCTCGCCGACCGTTTTGCTCCCGGTCTCGTCACCTGGGTCCTCTGCCGGCACCGCTACATCGACGACTGCCTGCTCGGCGCCCTGGCCGGCAACGCGGAGCAGGTCGTCGTGCTCGGCGCGGGCTACGACATGCGCGCCTACCGCTTCGCGCGCGAGCTCGGCGACCGTCCTGTCTTCGAGGTGGACTACCCGGCCACAAGCCAGCGTAGGGCTCGGATCCTCGCCCGCCACCGCGGCGAGCTTCCCGCGGCCGACGTGCGCATCGTCGAGATGGATTTCCAGGCTGATTCGCTGAGCGATCGATTGCGGGGGGCCGGCTTCCGGCAGGGCTCGCGGACGTTCTTCGTCTGGGAAGGCGTGGCCATGTACCTCTCCCGCGAAGCGGTCAAGCATACGCTCACGGAGCTCCGCGAGCTCAGCGCGGCCGGATCGAAGATCGCTCTCGATCTCTGGCGCCTTCCGGAGGGCGGGGATCTGTTTTCCGCCGCCACCCGATTCTCGGCGAACGCGCTCGACCTGATCGGCGAGCCGGTGACGTTCGCGATTCATCCGGAGGATGCGGGACCGTTTCTCGAGCGTCTCGCCTACCGGGTGCTCGAGATCGCCGAATCCCCGACCCTGGAGCAGCGCTACGTTCGCGACCGCCGTCGCGTCTATGGCGCCGCCTACCTGGTGCACGCGGCCACGGGCCGGGCGCGAGCGAAGAAGGCCGAGGCGGCGGGCGAGGATTCGCCCCTTTGAGCCTCGACGTCCGACCCCTGAGTGAGCGCGATCTCGATCGCGCGGATCACATCTTCCGGCTGGCCTTCGGGACGTTCCTCGGCCTTGCCGACCCGCTGTGCTTCGGCGGCGACACCGACTGCGTGCGCACGCGCTTTCGGTCGCCGTGCGTTTCGGCGCTCGCGGCGGACCTCGACGGCGAGCTCGCCGGCTCGAACTTCGCCACCCGCTGGGGAAGCTTCGGGTTCTTCGGGCCGCTTACCATACGTCCCGACCTTTGGGACCGGGGCATCGCCCGCCGGCTTCTCGAGCGAACGATGACGATCTTCGACGACTGGAAAACGACGCACCGCGGGCTCTTCACCTTCTCGCACAGCCCGAAGCACCACGCGCTCTACCAGAAGTTCGGGTTCTACCCGCGCTTCCTCACCGCGGTACTAAGGAAGCCGATCTCGAGCTCGGCGACGATCGCGCTTCGGCGCTATTCGGCGTGTGCTGAAGGCGAGCGTTCGCGCTGGCTCGATCGGCAGCGCGAGCTCGCAGGCGCCCTGTACCCGGGGCTCGACCTCGCCGGCGAGATCCGCGCCACGGAAACCAATGGCCTCGGCGACACCGTCTTCGTCGAAGACGGCGACCGACTCGCGGGCTTCGCCGTCTGCCACGTAGGAAGCGGGACCGAAGCGGGCAGCGGAGCCTGCTACGTCAAGTTCGGCGCCGTCGATTGCGGGGCAAGCGCGCGGGGCGACTTCGAGCGGCTGCTCGACGCGTGCGAGGCTTTCGGCGCCGCTCGCGGCGCCACACGTCTCGTCGCCGGCGTCAATCTCGCGCGCGAGCAGGCCTACCGAGCGCTGCTCGAGCGCGGCTTTCGGACCGACTTCGTCGGTGTCGCCATGCAGAGCGGCAACGAGCCGGCATTCAACCGCCCGCAGGTGCTGGCGCTCGACGACTGGCGCTGATCACCGGCCGCTCCACCGAGGCTTGCGCTTCTCGACGAACGCGCGCTGCGCCTCGCGCGCATCCTCGGTCTTGCGCAGCTCGCGGCCGATCTCTTCCTGCCGCCGATACGCTTCGGCGAGCGGCAGATGGATGATCTCCCGCACGCCCCGCCGTGTCTCGCGGACCGCGAGAGGCGCGTTGCCGGCGATGGCATCGGCGCACTCGAGAGCACGCGCCATGAGGTCCCCGGCGGGTACGATCTCGTTCACCAGCCCAATCGCCAGCGCGCGCTCCGCGGATATCGGTCGGGCGGTCAATAGTAGCTCGTGAGCATGCACCCAGGGAATCTGGCGGGGCAAAAGCACGGTCGCGTTGCCGGTCGGATATAACCCTAGCGCGACCTCTTCGAGCGCGAACGTCGCGTGCGGAACCGCGAAGCGGATCTCGCAAGCGAGCAGCAGATCGAAACCGCCCGCGCGTGCGTGGCCGTTGACGGCGCCGATCAGCGGCTTTCGCAGGTCGAATCCGGCGAGCAGCGCCGTCTCCACGTTGCGCAAGCCCTCCATCGATTTCTCGTCGATCCGCTCGCCGCGCGCGAAGCGCTGCGAGGCGGGGATCGTGGTCTTCATGTCCATGCCGGCGCTGAAGACGCGATCGCCCGATCCGGTCACCACGGAGCAACGTAGGTCGGCGTCCTCGGCGATCTGCCGCCAGGCCGCAGCGAGGTCGCAGAGCGTCGGAGGGTCGAGCGAGTTGGCCTGCGCGGCGCGGTCGATCGTCACCACCGCGACGTGCGGATGCTCGGGGGGAAGCTCGAGGCGCGCGGGCATAGGCCCACATTTGACTTGCTCCGACCAAGCGTGCAACCGCGCTCGCAACGGGGGAGCGGAGCCATGGTCGACACTTACGTTCGCAAGTTGTTCTTCCACGGAGCCGCGGTCATCTGGGTGGGGCTGATCGCCGGCTTCCCGTTCGGGCTCGTGGTGATGGGCAGGATCCCGGGCGACGCCCGCGCCTGGCGCATGGCGCACCTGGAGGGTGTCCTGAACGGGCTGCTGACGTTCGGGGCGGCGGCGGCGCTCAAGCACCTGTCGCTCGACGAACGCTACGTCTCCCTCTACGCGTCGGGCTTCATCGTCGCCGCCTGGGGGAATGCGGTCGCCTCCATCTTTGCGGCGATCGTGCACCAGCGGGGCCTCGAGCTCGCTCCTCCCATGACGAACATCATGGTCTTCACGATGTTCGTGGTCGCGATCGCCGCCGCGTTCGTCGGTCTCTACCTGATGATGCGTGGCGCACGGGAGCGGTAGCTCGCGACACCGGAGGCAACTCGACGAACCAGCTCACGGCATAGGTGTAGCCGAGAACCTGATCGGCGCTGTCGGCCGGCTACTGCATTCGGTTCGTCGCTTGACGAAGCGAGCTGATTGTCGACCGACCGCAGGTGCTCGATCCGCACTGCCGCAACGGGCAGCCCGAGAGCGACCGCTCCTCACAGCGTCGCGCTCGGTGAGGGTGGTGGCCATCCCGCAGGTCACGACGCTCATCGAGCGCAGGGCAGGCGGGTGGTACGCTCGCTGGTCTTCCGCAAGCGGAGTCCGATCCGGGCCACCGAGGCGGGCGCCCACCAGTTCCAGCGTCCCATGAGTCGCATCGTCGCCGGCACCAGCAGCGCGCGCACCACGGTGGCGTCCAGAACGACCGCGATGCCGATCCCGATGCCGACCGCCTTGACGATCACCGAGTCGGCGGTGGCGAAGGCGAAGAAGACGCCCGCCATGATTGCCCCCGCCCAGGTGATGAGCCGCCCCGTGCTCTCGAGGCCGCGGCCGACGGCCAGGATGTTGTCTCCTGTTCGCTCCCACTCCTCGCGGATGCGGCTCAGCAGCAGCACCTCGTAGTCCATCGACAGGCCGAACACCAAACAGAACATGATGATCGGGGTCGCCGTCTGGATCGGCCCCGGCGAGAAGCCGAGCCACCGGGCGAGGTGGCCGTCCTGGAAGATCCACACGAGCGCGCCGTAGGAGGCGGAGATCGAGAGCAGATTCATCACGATCGCCTTGAGCGGCAGCAGCACGGAGTCGAGGAGCAGGAACAGCACGACATAGGTGACGACCACGACGAGCCCGATCGCGAGGGGAGCGT
>JBEVNX010000113.1:0-12110 GCA_040507895.1 Binatia bacterium
ACAGGCGGCGATCCTCGCCGACTCCGCTTCCGTCCATCTCATCGCTGTAAGGAGCGTGGGACCTATTCGTCTTTCGCGGCCCTAGTCTCCGCGGGGCCACTCTGCTAGCTACGGCGGCATGTTCCCGGGATCACTCGTCCCCATCATCACGCCCTTCCGGCAAGGCAAGCTCGACCGCGACGGCCTCGAGCGCGTGATCGAGCATGTGCTTGCCGGCGGCTCCGACGGCATCATCCCGTGCGGCACCACAGGCGAGTCCGCCACGCTTTCGCACGAGGAGCACGAGGAGGTCGTCCGCTGGACGATCGAGATCGTGCGCAAGCGCGTGCCAGTGATCGCCGGCACCGGCTCGAACTCGACCGCCGAGGCGATCCGGCTCACCAAGGGAGCGGAGAAGGCAGGCGCCGACGGTGCGCTGCTGATCTCGCCCTACTACAACAAGCCGACGCAGGAAGGGATCTTCCAGCACTACAAGGCGGTGGCCGAGGCGACCGGGATCCCGCTGATCGTCTACAACATCCCCGGCCGCACCGGCTCGAAGATCGAGCCGGCCACGCTCGCTCGCCTGTCGCGGGTGCCGCGGGTGATCGGCGTCAAGGAAGCAACCGGAACGATCGAGACGTCGATCGACATCCTCGCCCAAGCCGCGGAGGGCTTCGCGGTCTACTGCGGCGAGGATGCGATCAACTTCCCCGTGCTCGCCGCCGGCGGCGCAGGATTGATCTCTGCGGTCGCCAACGTGGCGCCCAAGCCGCTAGCCGAAATGGCCCGAGCGGCGCTCGAGAAGCGCTGGGAGGATGCCCGGCGGGTGCACTTCGCGCTCCTCGACCTCGTCAAGGTCCTGTTCATCGAGACGAACCCGATCCCCGTCAAGACGGCGTGTGCGCTCATGGGACTGTGCAGCGCCGACATGCGCTTGCCGCTGACGCCGATGTCGGAGGGCAACCTCGCGCGGCTGAAGCAGGTCCTCGCAGACCACAAGCTCGTACGCTGATGTCCGCGAAGCTGGTGGTGTGCGGCGCCGCCGGCCGGATGGGGCGGCTCCTCTGCAACCTCATCCGTGAGGCGCCCGACGCCGTTCTCGCCGCGGCCGTCGAGGCCGAGGGGCACCCGGCGCTCGGGCGCGACGCCGGAGAGCTGGCGGGCGGCGCCGCGCTCGGCGTACCGGTCGTCGCCGACTACGCGTCGGCGGCCGCCCCGGACACCGTGACGCTCGACTTCACCATCGCGCCTGCCGCGCTCGCGCACCTGCGAACGGCCGCGGCGAGCGGCGCGGCAATCGTCGTCGGCACCACGGGCTTCTCCGAAGACGAGGCCCGCGAGGCGCGCGCGCTCGCCGCCAAGACGCGCACGATCATCGCCGCCAACATGAGCGTCGGCGTCAACGTGTTGCTCAAGCTGGTGGCCGACGCCGCGCGTCTCCTCGGCCCGGCGTTCGACCCGGAAGTGTCCGAGGTCCACCACCGCATGAAGGTCGACGCGCCGAGCGGTACCGCGCTCGCGCTCGCCCGCGCCGTGGCGGCTGCCAGCGGGCGCGATCTAGGGCGCTCCCAGATTTCGGCGCGCGAAGGCATGATCGGCAAACGCCGCGACGAGGAGATCGGCGTCATGGCGCTGCGCGGCGGCGACGTGGTCGGCGACCACACGGTGTTCTTTCTCGGCCACGGCGAGCGGCTCGAGCTCACGCACCGCTCCCAGAGCCGAGACTGCCTGGCGCGGGGCGCGCTGCGCGCCGGCCTGTGGCTCGCGCGTCAGACCCGACCGGGCCTCTACACGATGGCGGACGTGCTCGGACTCGGGGCTTGATGGACCTCGGCCTCTACGTCCGCAACATGGGGCCGCAGTCGACCCGCGGCATGCTGGTCGACTGCGCGCGCGCCGCGGACCAGGCAGGCATCGACCACCTCTGGGTGGCCGACCACATCGCAATTCCGCCGGACCAGTCCGAAGGATCGGGTGGTCGCTATCTCGATCCACTGGCCACGCTCGCCTTTCTCGCCGCCGTCACCGACCGCATCCGCCTCGGCACCGGCGTGCTCGTCCTACCCTACCGGCCCCTGCTCGCCACCGCGAAATGGCTGGCGACGATCCAGGAGCTGTCCGGCGAGCGCCTCCTGTTCGGCGTCGGCGCCGGATGGATGGAAGCGGAGTTCCGGGTCGTCGGCGTAGCGCGCGAGCGCCGAGGCACGATCACCGATCGAACCCTCGAGTTCGTTCACCGCTGCTTCGCGGCGGATGAGGTGGAGGAAGCGGGCCAGCGCTTCCTCTTCCTGCCACGGCCGAAGCGGCCGCCGATCTACGTCGGCGGCGCCGGCCGGGCGGTGCTCCAGCGCGCGGCTCGTTTCGGCGAAGGCTGGATGCCGGGTGGTGGCGATCCGCAGAAGCTCGCCGCATCCATCGGCGAGCTCGCCAAGCTCTTCGCCGATGCCGGCAAGCCTGCCCCCGAGGTGATCGCGCTGACGACGCTGCCGCTCGACGATCCCGAGAAGGCGGTCGATCGAGCGCGCGCGCTGGCGCGGGTCGGCGTCACCGGGATCGTTCACGCCTCGCGCTATGCCAGCGCCGCGGAGCTTGCGCGCAACGCGGAGGTTATGGCCGCTCGCGTTCGCCCCAAGCTGGAGAGCGAGTGACCACCCCCCGCGGGGGCGCGGCGCCGCGGCTGATCGTGGCGACGAACTGCCCGAACTGCGGAGCGGCGATCGATTTCAGCGAAGGCTCGAACGCCCTCCGGTGCGACCACTGCCGCTCGCAGCTCCTGGTGACCGGGCACGGTCGGGTTCTGTCGTATTTCGTCCCCCCCCGGGTCCAGGCTGCGCTCGCTCTACCCGCCGCTCGCCACGCCCAGGAAAAGGGCCGCGGCCCCCTCCGCACCGGCGAGGCGCGGCTCTTCTTCCTACCTTACTATAGGCTCACCGCCACCGACGTGCGCTGGCAGCGGCCGGAGCCCGAGCCGCCCGAGCCGGCGCCAGATCCCGGCGACGGCGAATCGGGCTCGAGCCCCGTGCTCGACGTGCTGATCCGCCGGCTCGCCGAGCGCGATCCCGAGGAGATCGAATGCGACGATCGCGCCATCGAGCGGAACTTCATCGCCGTCGATCTACCGGGTGTGTCGCTCTACTCGCTCGGCATGCGGCCGAATGCGCTGCGGCTCGAGCTCTATCGGCGCGAGCCACTCGGCGCGCTCGGCCACGTCGTCGGCATCGAGATGAGCGAAGAGGTGGCGCTCGCCACTGGTCGCAAGACGGGCGACGGCTCGGACGTCGCCTGTCGCGCCGTCGTCGGGACCGTGCTCTCGGTGGTGTACTTCCCGTTCTGGTTCGTCGAGATCCGCCGGCCTCAGTCGCGCTCGCTCACCATCGTCGACGCCGTCTCGCAAACGATTCTCGATCGCGACGTCGACGGCGCGATCCTCGAGCGCCTCGCCAAGCCCGCGGCCGGCGACCCGAGCGTCATCGGCTTGCAGCCGCTCGTCTGTCCGAACTGCGGCTGGGAGCTGCCGGTGACTCCCCAACACGTCATCTTCTATTGCGGATCCTGCGCCCACGCCTGGCGGATCACCGGCGACGAGCTGGTCGAGATCCCGCACGCCTTCGCCGCAGCCCCGCCCTCCGGCGCACGAGCGCCGGCCGAGCACTTACCGTTCTGGGCGCTCCGTGCGACGGTCGGGGACGAGGCTCCGCAGAGCTTCCTCGCGCCCGCCTTTCGCTACCGTCGCGCCCGATCGCTGGTCGATTTGACGGCGTCGCTTTCGCGCATCGCCGGCTCGCTCTCGAAGAGCTCGAGCCCGCCGCCGCGGGCGCACGGCGGGTTCTACGGGGAAGCGGATGCGGCCGCGCTCACGCTGTTGGCGCAGGCCGGAGCGCCGCCGCGAAGCTTCACGCGTGCCGAGCGCTATCACGACGAGTCGATCCGCGTCGACGGCGCCGAGCTCGTGTGGCTGCCCTTCGTCGCTGACGCCTATTCGCTTCGCGACGCCTTTTGCGGCGCGGCGATCACGCGCATGCTGCTGCTCTGAGCACCGCGGCTGGGCTCAGAGCACGCCCGCTTCGATGACGCGCGCCTCGGTGACGATCACGTCGACGGGCTCGTCGTGAGCCTCGCGGGGCACCTCGGCCACCACTTGGAGCTCGAAGGCCATCGCGATCGCCACGATCCCTCCGTGCCGGCGGGCCTCTCGGAGAAAGTCGTCGTAGTGTCCACCGCCCCTGCCAAGCCGGCCCCCTTGCTCGTCGAAGGCGAGCCCCGGCACGAGCACTACGGTCGACGGATGGCCGGGTGCGGCGAGGGCGAGCTGCTCGCCGGCTTGCGGCTCGAGCACGCCGAGCGCGGAACGCTGCCAACGCGTATCCGCGCCGATCTCGAGAAAGGTAAGACGCCGCCCGTCGACGCGCGGGGCGAATACACGCCGCTCGCCTGCGAGCGCCTCGGCGAGCAGCCGTTCGGTCGCCACCTCGCTCGGCAGCGCCTGATGGAGAAGCAGCCGCTCGGCTCGCCGCATGACGTCGAGGCGAGCAACGGTCTCGGCGATGCGGTTGCTCTTCCCTTCCCTCTCGTCTAGCGAAAGGGAAGCGAGCCGCTCACGAACGATCGCCCGCAGCCGCTCCTTGGTGATTCCTTTCACGAGTGCGGTGGCCTATGGGGCGTCGAGCCGCCCCGATGGCAAGGCGCGCGACCGCAGCACGGCCGTAGCACTATACCGCGGCAATCGGCGCAGTCACTGCAACGGCCGAGCGACCGTGAGCCCGATGTCGTTCCGCGAGTAGCTCACGTTCAGCTCCCGGCCTTCGGCTGCCGAAGACAGATCCGGTAGCTTGTCGACGTCGTCGATGGCGATGCCGTTGAGCTTCTGCAGCACGTCGCCGGATCGCAGACCCAGCTTGGCGAGAAAGCTCGACGAATCCACCTTGCCGAGCTGGACGCCGTGCCCGCCCCCGACCGTGACGCGCTTGGCCTCGGCCTTGCCGAGGACCGTACCGAAATCCTTCAGCGCCGCGCGCGCTTCGGCGCGCGACACTGGCTCCGTCGCGGGCGGCGGGACGGCTTCACGCACGGCCGCCGGCGCCTCGACCTGCTCGGCCGCGGGCTCGGCGGGCGCCGGCGCTGCTTCCTTGACGACCTTCAACGTGACGTCGTTGTCGCCCGAGTGAATCACCACCGAGTCTTCGCGCACGTCCTTGAGGGTTCCGTGGTCGAACACCGTGTCGCCCTTGCGGAAGATCTCCTGCTTGCCGTCGAAGCCGATGAGCGCCCCCGCTGAAGTCGCGCCGCGCACGATGCCGAGGAGCTCGAGCTCGGAGGCGGCCCCTTCTTTCTTTTCGGGCGCGGCGGCCGGCGCCGCCGTCGCTGTGGGCGCGGGTATCGGCGTGGGAGGCGGCTGCGTCGGCATCGCCGCCGCGACCGTCGCCCTGGCGTTGGCGGCGTCCGTCTGCACCGAGTTCTGGGCCTGCGCGCCGCGATAACCCGCGATCAGCACCGCGAGCGACATCACCCCCCACGACAACAGTCCACGGTTTCGCATGAGGCGATGCTAGTGACTCGCGGTCGAGCCTGTCAACGAAACCGCGGCACCGGCGTCATTCGGTGGCGATCAAGTTCGTGCGAATGGCCTCGACCTCGCTCGCTCCGAGGCCGAGCTGGCGAAGGAACGTCTCGATGCCGCCGGCCTCGTCGATCGATTGGAACAACGGCGCGAGCACCGCGGCTTCCTGCGCGTGGTCTTGGAATACTTCGTTCGAGAGCAGGTAGTCGTCGATGATCTCGTCGCGCGGCACGCGGATCGTCTCGAGGAGGAGCACGGTCGCCACGCCGGTACGATCGCGCCCCGCCGTGCAGTGATAGAGGATCGAGTAGCGCCCGGCTTCGCTGAAGAGGCGCAGGAAGCGCGCCCACTCGGCGGCGTAATCCCGCACCATCCGCTCGTAGAAGGCGCCCTGCGAGGCGGTGTCGTCGGGAAAGACCGTGCCCTTCTCGAACCAGCGATCGCCGATCGGGATGTGCTCCCAGCGCACGCCGGGGCTGAGGGCCGCCAGCGGATCGCCGAGGATCTCGATCTCTTGCCGGGTCTGAAACGTCACCACGGTGCGCAGGCCGAGCCCCGAGACTTCGGCGCGAACCTCGTCGGCGAGCTCGCCGAGGTGGCCTGAGCGGAACACCTTTCCCCGCAGCACACGGCCGCCCTCGAGCGTCGCCCAGTCGCCGAGCGTCCGGAAATTGCGCCCACCCCCCCGCGAAGCGGCGACCAGGAAGTCGCGAAGCCCTTCCATGTCTCCGATTGGTGACACGCCGGCGGCGCTCGATCAATCGGCGAGTTGCCAGCCGCCGCCGAAATGGCCGAAGGCGAAGTCGTCCCGGTGGAGGATTTCGGCAAGGATCTCCAGCGATTCCACCAGGCGCGGGCCGGGCCGGTTGAAGAATTGATTACCGTCACCGAGCGCGACATGCCCGCTGCGAACGGCACGAAGCCCGCGCCACTCCGCGTGGGAGGCCAGCGACGCCATCTCCGAGCGCGTGCGCGCGAGATCGAATCCGCAGGGAATAACGAGAATCCAATCCGGGTCGCGCGCGGCGAGATCGCCGAGGCTCATCCAGGGCGAGTGCTCCCCCGCCGTGCCGAAGAGGCTGACGCCTCCGGCGAGCTCGACGAGCTCCGGCATCCAGTTCCCGGCGGCCATCAACGGATCGATCCACTCGACGACGGCCACGGTCGGCCGCTCACGCAGGCCGCGTGCCCGCTCGGCGATCGCCGCGATGCGCCGGCGGAGCTCCGCGACCAGCGATTCGCCCCGATCGGTGGCGCCGAGCGCGGCGGCGACGGTCGCGATGTCGCGCCACACGTCGTCGAGCGCATTCGGAACCAGCGAGACGATTCTCGGCCGCGACTCGGTCCACTCGCAGACGGCCTGTTCGACGTCGCGCAGCGACACCGCGCAGACCTCGCACTGCGACTGTGTGACGATCACGTCGGGCGCGAGCGCGCGCAGCGCCTCGGCATCGACGCGATACACGGAAAGGCCCTCGGCGAGGATCGCCTTGACGCGCTGGTCGACCTCGTAGCTCGTACCGTCGGTCGGGAACTTCGGCGACGTGCATACCGGGAGCCGCTGCACCCATTCCGGAAAATCGCACTCGTGCGAGCGCCCGACGAGATCCGGGCCGAAGCCGAGCGCACAAACGATCTCGGTGGAGCTGGCAATCAGTGAGACGATCCGGGCCATGCTCACACCGGCAGGAGGTCGCAGAACGCGAACGACGACTCGCGGCGAACGTCGCCGCGCGCGAACGCGATCGGGGCGCTAAAGCCAGGCCCGTCGAACACGAACGTGTGGAACTCGCCGTTCTCACCGCAAGGATCGACACCCGCCGGAAGCTCGGCGAGCAGCGCGCGGTCGAGCTCTCGCCCCGCGAAGGAGGCGTCGAGCACCTCGACGTCGACGCAGACGAGCACAGCCCGGAAGCCGAGACCCAGAAACTCGCGCGCCAGCGCGGCCGTGTCGCGCGCCCAGATCGGGTAGATACCCTGCAGACCCAGGGCGGCGAGCATGCGCTCGCGGTACGCGCGAATGTCTTCGAGAAACAGATCGCCGAAGGCGACGAATCGAACGCCCTGCGCCGCATACTCTTGCAGCACGCCGCGCATCGCCGCTTCGTAGACCTCGTTCGCCGGGCACGGCGGTACCAAGAGCTCGCGCAGCGGCAAGCCGAGCGCTTCGGCTTGCCGGACGAGGAGCTCGCGCCGGACGGCATGCATGCCGATCCGCCCCGTGCCTTCGGTCACGGTCGTGAGCAGCGCAGCGACCTCGTACTGACCCGAGTGCCCGAGCTCGTGAAGCGCGAGTGCGCTGTCCTTGCCGCCGCTCCAGGAGAGGAGGACTCGCTCTTTCACGACAATCGGTGCTTGGCCGCGAACGCGGCGATCGCCGCGGCGATAGCGGCCGGCTGCTCGATCTGCAGAAAATGCGTCGCGCGCGGGATGACCACCCCTGCGACGTCGCCAAGCCGCGCGAGCAGGAAGGAGTGGCTCTCCTGAAAGAGTGGATGGCTCTGCGCGCCGACCAGGGACAGTGCCGGCACGCGGACGCGCGGAGCATCGGCCGCCGTGAAGAGGCCTTTGGCGATCTCCGGGAACTCCGTGCCGAAGACCGTGTCGGCGTCGGCCACGGCCTGCGCGCCTGCCTCGGGTCCGAGGTGCTCATCGAGGGTACGCGCCGCATCGGGACCGCCGACCGCATCGCGGAAGAGCTCGGCGGCACGCTGCTTCTCGCCGCGCTGATATGCGGCGACCACCGGCGCGAGCGGCCCTGCGAAGAACGCCGCACCGACCGGCTCGGCGAGCATCGGCGGCTCGAGCAGCGAGAGCGTGTGCACCGTGGCGGGCGAGTCGAGCGCGAGGCGGAGCGCCAGCAGACCACCATACGAGTGCCCGACCAGATGGGCCTTGGCGACGCCGAGATGGGCGAGGAGCGCGGTGGCATCGGCGGCCTGCTCGTAGAAATCGGTCATGCGGCCCGGGTGGCCGCTGCCGCCGTAGCCGCGCCGGTGATAGCGGATGCGGCGGTAACGTTGGAGCGCCGGCTCCTTCACGAGCGGGGCGAACGTCGCCGCCACCAAGGCCCCGTGAATGAAGAGCATCGGTTCCCCGCTCCCCAGGACCTCGTACTCGATCTCGACGCCATTGACGGTCGCGATCTCCATCGTCCCCTCCTTAGAACAACACCTTCCAGACTGCATCCAGCGATTCCACGCCCACCAGCTCGCAGCCGTCGCTCGCACCGACGCGCCGCTCGCTCGCGGCGGGAAGCAGGCAGCGGCGAAATCCCATCTTGCGCGCCTCGCGCACGCGAGCTTCGGCCTGATGAATCGCCCGAACCTCCCCGGCGAGGCCGACCTCGCCGATCAGCAGCGTGCCGGGCTCGATCGGGCGATCGAGGAAGCTCGAGGCTACCGCCGCGACGGCACCGAGGTCGGCCGCGGGCTCGTCGATCGAGAAGCCGCCGGCGACGTTGAGGAAGATGTCTTGTCCAGTCAGATGAAGGCCGACCTTTTTCTCGAGAACCGCGACGAGAAGCGCGAGACGGTTGGAATCGATGCCGAGCGTCGTCCGCCGCGGGGTGCCGAAGGCGCTCGGCGTGACCAGCGCCTGAAGCTCGACGAGGATCGGCCGCGTGCCCTCGATGGCCGCCACCACCACCGAGCCCGCGACGCCGACCGGACGCTCCGAGAGAAAGAGCTCCGACGGGTTGACGACGGGTGCGAGCCCGCTGTCCTTCATCTCGAAGACGCCGATCTCGTTGGTCGAGCCGAAGCGGTTCTTGACGGCGCGCAGCACGCGAAACGTATGGCCGCGGTCGCCCTCGAAATAGAGGACCGTGTCGACCATGTGCTCGAGTACCCGCGGGCCGGCAATCGCTCCCTCTTTGGTGACGTGGCCGACCAGGAAGCAGGCCGCGCCGTTCCGCTTGCTGAAGGCCACCAGCCGCGCGGCCGACTCGCGTACCTGCCCGATGGAGCCCGCCACCGAGGCGAGCTCGCCGCTCGTCACGGTCTGGATCGAGTCGACGGCGATGACGTCCGGTGCGAGATCTTCCGCGATCTCCAGGATTCGCTCGAGAGAAGTCTCGCACAGGATCGACGCCTTCGAATCGCCGACGCCCAGCCGCTCGCCCCGCATGCGGATCTGCTGCGCGGACTCCTCGCCCGATACGTAGAGCACCTTCGTTCCGGAAGCAGCGAGCGCGGCGGTCGCCTGCAAGAGCAGCGTCGACTTGCCGATACCCGGATCACCTCCGATGAGGATCGCGGACCCCGCCACCATGCCGCCGCCGAGCACGCGATCGAGCTCGCCGATCGCGGTGGTGCGGCGATCTTCGCCCTCGGCGGCGATCTCGGCGAGCGGAGTCGGCCGCGACGCGGCGCTGCTGGTTCTCCCGCGGCTCGCCTTCGCGCGCGTGACGCGCTCTTCGACGAGGCTCTCCCATTGGCCGCAGTCGGGACAGCGCCCGAGCCACTTCGGGGTCTGATAGCCGCAGCTCTGGCAGGAGAAGAGCGTTCGTTCACGGGCCACGCGCCCCGCTGTATAGCACAGCCCGCCGCGCGGAGCCTTTCGGACGATCTCGAAGCTCGCCGAGGCGAGCGGCGCTCAACGCCGCAGCCGGCGCGCCTTCGGCCGACCGCTCGCGCGAGACCGGCGAGCCGCGGGCGGGCTCGGACGGGACGCGCCGAGCGTGGCGGCGGTCGCCTCTTGGTAGACGAGCTTCAGCGGCACGCCGGCGGCGTTGGCAACCCGCTTGCAGTCTTCGTATTCCGGCGCCACGTTCACCGCGCCGCCCGGATCCTTGCCGATCTTCACCCGCACGCGTCCGAAGCGCGTCTCCACCTCGCGGGTCTCGCGCTCGATGCGCAGCCGCTCCACCGGCGAAACGCGCACGCCGAGCGTAGAGGTCTCGTCGAACAGCACGCGGCTGAGAGCGTCGCGCCGGGCCGGATCCGCCAACACCGACAGCAGCATGGCCGGGCGGTTCTTCTTCATGTGGATCGGCGCGAAGAACACGTCGCGCGCGCCTTCGCTGAATAGCCGCTCCATGACGTGCTCGTAGAGCTCGGGATTGAGATCGTCGAGGTTCGTCTCGAGGAGGAGCAGCGAATCGACTCCGACCCCTGCGGCGCGCTGGCCGAGCAGCACTCGCAGAAGATTCGGCCGATCGGCGAGCTCTCGATCGCCGGCGCCGTAGCCCACCCGCTCGACCACCAGCTGCTCCGGCAACGCGCCGGACCGCCCGAGCGCCGCCACGATCGCCGCGCCGGTCGGCGTGACCAGCTCGGCGGCGCCCTCGCCCGGCCGGACGGCGAAGCCGCGCAGCAGCTCGACCGTGGCGGGGCCGGGCACCGGCAGCGGGCCATGCGCGCTGCGGGTCATCCCGCTCCCGAGCGGCAGCGGCGAGACGATCAGCTCGCCGATCGCGAGCGCGTCGATCGCCCAAGCGGCGCCGACGACGTCGACGATCGCATCGACGGCGCCCACTTCGTGGAACTCGACGTCGTCCGGCTCTACGCCGTGGACCTTCCCTTCCGCTTCGGCGAGCCGCACGAACACCTGCAGCGCCAGCTCACAGATGCGCGGCCGGAGATCGCTCGCGCGAATCAGTTCGCGGATCTCACGGAACGGCCGATGCGAGTGACCGGGTTCCGCGCGGGCCCGAGCGCCGTGAACATCGACGACGAACTTCGTGGCCACGATGCCGCTCCGCTCGCGACGCTCGCGGCGGATCGCGTAGCCGCTCACGGCCAGCTTCGCGAGCTCCCGCTCGAGCGCGGCGATCTCCAAGCCGCAATCGAGCAAGGCGCCGACGATCATGTCGCCGGCGAGACCGGAGAACGCGTCGAGGTACGCGACTCGCATCGGAGGATTCTGCCGACGTTCCATCTTTACTCGCAAGGGCGCCCGGTGGTAATCTTTCACGTTAATCGTAGGTGCTCATGAACAAGCGAGACCTCAAGTTCTTCCAGGAGCTGTTGAACGAGCGGCGTGTGGAGCTGCTGCGTGAAGCGGGCCGGTCCGTCGACGGCATGTCGGACGATAAGGAGAACTTCCCGGATCCGACCGACCGCGCCTCGCTCGAGTTCAACCGCAACTTCATGCTGCGCATCCGCGACCGGGAGCGGAAGCTCATCACCAAGATCGACGAGGCGCTCCAGCGCATCGACGACGGCACCTACGGGCTGTGCGAGGAGTGCGAAGAGGAGATCGGCGTCGAGCGACTCAAGGCCCGGCCGGTCACCACGCTTTGCATCGACTGCAAGGCGGCCCAGGAGGCGCAGGAGAAGAAGCTCGGCGCCTGACCGGCGCGCCGCCGTCGGTTGAACCTCGTACCCGCGGCTGGTAGAGAGCCCGATCCACCGGTTCGGGGCAGTAGCTCAGCTGGGAGAGCACCACGTTCGCAACGTGGGGGTCGAGGGTTCGAATCCCTTCTGCTCCACCAAATCCACCCTCTCGGCCGGTTTTTGACCTAACACACTGAAAACAAAGGTGGTTGCAGGGGTTCCAATCGCTTTTCCGTCGAAGGTGATGCCTTCGGGGAAGAGGAGCGGCTGGAGGCGGCGCTTCTTGGGAGCGC
>JBEVNX010000125.1:0-8007 GCA_040507895.1 Binatia bacterium
CCTGCTGCTTCGTCATCACCCTGGCCTCCCGGGCCACTCGACGCTCGATGCTGTCCATCGAACGCCGCTAGCCCATCCAGGGCGGACATCTTCAAATGTTTATGACCCGGACATCTCCATTGTTTGTGACACCATCGAGCACGATCTTGCCACCGCCCGGAGGGTGATACTACTGCTCGGCCGGCTCCGGCGTCACGGCGGCAGGCCGACGCCGAGGCCCGCCGCCGCCCGCTGGAACGCTTCGCGCAACTCCTCGTACGTTCGCGTCACCCGAAACTGCGGGAACTCGCGCGCAACGTTCTCCGGCGGTCGAAAGAGGATTCCCGCGTCCGCCTCGGCGAGCATGGTCGTATCGTTGTAGGAGTCGCCGGTGGCGATCACGTGAAAGGCGAGCGAGCGCAGCGCAGACACGGCACGGCGCTTGCCGTCCTGCTGGCGCAGCCGATAGCCGGCGATGCGGCCGCTACCGTCGATCTCGAGCGTGTTGCAGAACAGTGCCGGCCAGCCGAGCTTGCGCATCAGCGGCTTGGAGAATTGATCGAAGGTATCGGAAAGGATGACGACGGAAACACGCTCGCGCAGCCAGTCGAGAAACGCCGGCGCTCCCTCGAGAGCATCCATCGAGCCGATCACCTGCTCGATGTCCCGGAGCTTCAAGCCGTGCTCGTCGAGGATGGCGATCCGACCGCGCATGAGCTTGTCGTAGTCCGGCTCGTCCCGCGTGGTGCGCTCGAGCGCGCGAATGCCGGTTTTCCTCGCGACGTTGATCCAGATCTCGGGCACCAGCACGCCCTCGAGGTCGAGGCAAGCGACGAGCATGGGGCCTGCGTTTAGCGCACGATTCACGGTAGAGCAAAGCGACGTGCGACGCCCGCCCCGGCGCGGCGATCGTCACGCAGACTGCGCGCCGCGAAGCTCGAGCGCCTTGGCGTACTTGAGGAAGACGTAGAATCCGGCGGTCGCCGCCACGAAGAGTCCCGGCCAGCCTTCCAGAGCGCCGCGATCGACGACTAATGAGCGGAAGAACCGCCAGAATGGCCGCAAGACGAGCCCGCCGCCGCTGACTCGATCGCTCTTCAACGTCTCGACGGCCGAGATGTCGGTGAGCCGGTTGACCGTCTGCAGATGCTGAGAGACGTCGGCATAGGTGAAATGGAGCAGGCTGCCGGTGAGGCGCCGGGTCCGCCCGTTGATCAGCACCTTCTCGTGGGGGTTCACACCCCCCCAGCGCGCTTTCTCGCGACGGAACAGGCGCAGCCGGTAATCCGGATACCAGCCCCCTCGATACCACCACCGCCCCAGATAGTGGACGAGACGAGGGATGTAGAAGCCGTCGATCGCGGGCGCCCCGTCCGCGAGCTCCTGCTGGATCTCGATACGGAGCTCGGGGGAGACGCGCTCGTCGGCGTCGAGGTTCAAGACCCATTCCAACCGCGCTTGCTCGAGCGCGAACTGCTTCTGCTCCCGGTATCCGGGCCAGTCCCGCACCAGCACGCGCTTTGTGAACTGGCGCACGATGTCGAGCGTGCGATCGGTCGAGCGTGCGTCGACCACGACGATCTCATCGCACCACACCACGCTCTCGAGGCATGCGCGGATGTTGTCCTCCTCGTTGTAGCAGACGACGATCGCCGAAACCCTCGCCGGACGTGGATCCATGGCGACGTCAGCCTCCGCAACGCGGCCCTTGCTGTCAACCCACGCCCCGGTGTGCCGCCTGCGGGTCCGTGTGAGCCGGGTGCCGCGCGCCCTCCGGTGGGTCAATTGACCTCGCGGCGAGAAACCGGCTTATTGTGGCCATCGAATGCCACGATTCGTGCGTGAGGCCTGGCAGGCCTGGAAACGGGTCGCCGAGAAGATCGGGCACTTTCAGGCCCGCCTACTGTGGGGATTCTTGTACTTCGTGTTGGTGACCCCGTTCGCACTGGGCGTGAAGCTCTTCGCCGATCCCCTGCGGATCAAGAAGCGGACGGCGTCGACCTGGTGGCTGGAGCACCCTCGCCAAACCCAAACTCTCGAGGAGGCGCACCGGCAGTTCTGACGGTGTAGCGCTCGGGCACGCGTTCCACCCGCTTCCACGGAAACGGCGCCCGGCGAGACCGAACTTTTGAGAATCCTAGGAATCTCCTGCTTCTATCACGACGCCGCCGCCGCCTTGATCGACGACGGGCGACTGATCGCGGCCGCTGAAGAAGAGCGCTTCTCTCGCAAGAAGCACGACTCGGGTTTTCCCCAGGACGCGATCCGGTACTGCCTCGAGGCGGGGGGGATCAATGCGCGAGACGTCGATCACGTCGTGTTCTACGAGAAGCCGTTCGTGAAGTTCGAGCGCATCTTGCTCACCGCCATGCAGAGCTACCCGCGGGCGTGGCGATCCTTCACCGATGCGATGATGACGTGGATGGGGGAGAAGATTTGGGTACGCGACCACATCTGTCGCCGGCTCGACATCGAAGCGCCGAAGCTGCTGTTCGTCGATCATCACGGATCGCATGCCGCCAGCGCATTCTATCCTTCGCGCTTCGACAAAGCGGCGATCCTCACAGTGGACGGCGTCGGCGAATGGACGACGGCGAGCCTCGGCGTCGGCGACGGCGAGAAGCTGCGTCTGCTTCGCGAGATCCGCTTCCCCCATTCGCTCGGCCTTCTCTACAGCGTGTTCACCGCGTTCCTCGGCTTCGAGGTGAACGAAGGGGAATACAAGGTCATGGGCATGGCGCCCTACGGCCAGCCCCGTTACGTCGACAAGGTCTGGAAGCTGATCGAGGTTTCGGCCGACGGCTCCTTCGGTTTGAACATGGAGTACTTCGCGTATCACTACTCCCGAGACACGGGTTACAGCGCGAAGTTCCTCGACCTCTTCGGCGCGCCGCGCAAGCCGGGATTGAACTTCTTCACGTCGAGTTCCGGTTACCCGAGCTACTTCGGACCCAAGCCCGGCAACTACGCCGAGCTCGTACGCGACAACGAACACTACTCCGACGTCGCCGCCAGCATCCAGAAGGTGACCGAGGAAGTGATGCTGGCCATGGTTCGGGCAGTCTACAAGGAAACGGGCCTGAAGCGGCTCTGCCTCGCCGGCGGCGTGGCGCTCAACAGCGTCGCCAACGGGCGCATCGTACGAGAAACACCGATCGAAGAGCTGTACGTGCAGCCCGCGGCGGGCGACAGCGGCGGAGCGATCGGCGCCGCTCTCTATGCCTACCATGCAATTCTCGGCCATCCGCGCAACGGCAGCGTGATGGATCATGCCTACTGGGGCAAGGAATACGGCGACGCCGAGGTCCGAGCGGCCCTGGAGCGCCGGGGAATCCGCCACTCGTATTTCGACGACGAGGGCAAGCTCCTCGACACCACTGTCGAGGACATCGCCGCAGGCAAAGTGATCGGTTGGTACCAGGGCCGGTTCGAATGGGGTCCGCGGGCGCTCGGCAACCGCTCGATTCTCGCCGATCCACGACGAGCGGAGATGAAGGACATCGTCAACACCAAGATCAAGTTCCGGGAGCCCTATCGACCGTTCGCGCCGTCGGTGCTCGCGACCGAAACGGAGCGATTCTTCGATCTCTCCGACAGCCTGCGGCAGGATGCCGCCCGCTTCATGCTCCTGGTCGTGCCGGTCAAGAACGACGTGGTTCCGGCGGTCACGCACGTCGACAACAGCGCACGTCTACAGACGGTCTTCCGCGATACCAACCCGCGGTACTACGACCTGATCCGACGCTTTGGAGAAGCAACCGGAGTGCCGGTGGTGCTCAACACCTCCTTCAACCTCAAGGGCGAGCCGATCGTCAACACGCCCGACAACGCCCTGAACACCTTCTTCGCGAGCGAGATGGATACTCTGGTCCTCGGCAACCACATCGTGCATAAGTCGGACAACTCATGAAGAAGACGCTACAGAGGGTGGCCGGGCGGTTCGGGATCGTCGGGGAGTTCTTCAGCTTTCTGTGGGATCAGAAGCTGTGGTGGATGATCCCGATGATGACCGTGTTCTTGATCTTCGGGCTGCTACTGGTCTTCACCCAGGGTTCGGCGGTCGCGCCGTTCATCTACACGCTCTTCTGAGACGCCCCGCACGTAGAGCGGGTCGAAGACCCGCCTAAGGACACCGCAGCGAGGCGAAAGATGGTCGGTGCGCGTCCGGGGTGGGGTACATCGTGCCCGTCACGCGCGGGCGATCGTCACCGGCCGCGCTTGCGTCTCCTCGGTCGCGGCGGCTCGCCGCCGCTGGATTCGACGAGCACCTCATGAATCCGCGTGACCGCGTCGTCTTCCGATCGGGCCACGCGTAGCACACCACCGAGCTTGCGGAAGAAGCGCTCTGCTCGCCCGGGCGGGCTGACGAGCACGACCGGACGGCCGCTCTTGAGCGCCAAGGCCACTTCCGAAGCAGTTCCTGCTCCCCCGGCGCCGCACGCGACGACCACCCGGCTCGAAAGGACGTTGATTGCGTTGCGCGCGTTTCCCATCCCCGTGAAGATCGCGACGTCGACACCCGGAGCGACCGGTCCGGATGCCGCAGGCAGGATCCCGATCGTCAGGCTTCCCGCTACGCGCTTGGCCCCGCGGGTCGCCGCCGCCATGACCCCGGCGTCGCGGCCCCCGGTGAGCAGCACCCATCCTTGCTGGGCGATCCGCTCACCAAGCCGCTCGCCGAGTAGGCAGTCCGCCTTGGATGCGGACTCGCCTGCACCCATCACCCCGATGATCGGCCGGCGAGTCGAGGATCGTCTCACGGGCTCAACCAATCGATCTCGGCGGAAGCTTCGCCGGGTGCCCGGGGCCGGCCGATCCGCAGATGCAACGGCGGCTTCGCTCAGCCCGCTGCTGCGCGCCTTCTCGGTGCCGCTTCCTGCTTCGCAGGCACCTTGGCCGCTTTCTTGGCCTTGCCCTTGCCCTTCTTCTTGCCTTCTTCACCGCGCCCGGTCCACTCGATCAGCGAGATCGGCGCGGCGTCTCCCGCGCGCAGCCCGAGCTTGACGATGCGCGTGTAGCCACCCGGCCGGTTGCCGAATCGGGGGGCAAGCACCTCGAAGAGCTTGGTCACCGCTTCGCGATCTCGGACCCGATCGAACGCCCGGCGGCGTGCTGCGAGCGTTGCTTGCTTGCCGAGTGAGACCAATCGATCCGCGAAGCGGCGCAGCTCCTTCGCTTTCGCATCGGTGGTACGGATGGCGTCGAACCGGATCAGGGCCGTGGCGAGATTGCGCATCAGCGCCTTGCGGTGCGCTGCCGACCGGTTGAGCTTGCGTCCCGAGTTCAGGTGTCGCATGGCTCAGGCGCTTTCCTTTTCCTTCTGGATCCGTCTTCGCTCAAGCTCCTCGCGCGGCGGGAAGTTGTCCAGCTTGAGGCCGAACGAGAGACCCATGTCGGCGAGCATCTCCTTGATCTCGTTCAGGGACTTGCGACCGAAGTTCTTGGTCTTGAGCATCTCGGCTTCAGTCTTTTGCACCAATTCGCCGATGTATTTGATGTCGGCGTTCTGCAGGCAGTTTGCCGCACGCACGGACAGCTCGAGTTCCTCGACGGGGCGGAACAGGTTCTCGTTCAACGCCTCGGAGGCGGCCGTCGGCGCTGTTTCGGCTTCCGGCTGCTCCTCGAAGTTGATGAAGATCGACAGCTGGTCCTGGAGGATGCGCGCCGAGTAGGCCATCGCATCTTCCGGCCGAACGCTGCCGTCGGTCCAAACTTCGAGCGTGAGACGGTCGTAGTCCGTACGCTGGCCGACTCGCGCGTTGGTCACCGCGTAGTTGACCTTGCGGATCGGCGAAAACGCGGCGTCGAGCGGAATCGTGCCCACGGGGGCACCTTCTTCCTTGTTGCGTTCGGCGGTGACGTAGCCGCGGCCGGAGCGGATCACCAGATCCATCTCGAGATGCGCGTCCTTCGACAGCGTGGCGAGGTGCTGGTCCGGGTTGAGGACCTCGACCGCAGGACCATGAGTAATGGCGGCCGCCGTGACGGCTCCATCGCCTTTGACGTCGATCCGCGCGGTCTGCGGGACGTCTTCGCTGACCCTCACGCGAACTTCCTTGAGATTGAGGACGATGTCGGTGACGTCCTCGCGCACACCCGGTACGGTGGAAAACTCGTGCAGCACCCCCTTGATGCGCACCGAGCTGATCGCCGCGCCCTGCAGCGAGGAGAGCAGAATCCGACGCAGCGAATTTCCGACGGTGATCCCGAAGCCGCGCTCGAGGGGCTCGGCGACGAACTTCCCATAATTGGAGGCGAGGCTCTTTTCCTCGACTTCCAATCGCTTCGGCTTGATGAGATCCTTCCAGTTCCTTTGCAGCATATGACCTCCCTGATCGGGCGGAAGCCTCGAACGGTGCGGGTCTCGACGGCTACTTCGAGTACAGCTCCACGACCAGCTTTTCGTTGATCGGCGCAGTGAGATCGGCGCGGGCCGGCAGCACCTTGACCCGACCCGTGAAGGTCTGGCGGTCGACCTCCAGCCAGTCGGGGATTCCCCGCCGCTGCGAGGCTTCGAGCGCTTCGCCGATGCGCGCGACCTCGCGGCTCCTGTCCCGGATGGCGATCACGTCCCCGACCCTCACCAGGTACGATGGAATGTTCACCTTGCGGCCGTTGATCGTGCAGTGCCCGTGGCGCACGAGCTGTCGACCCTCCGACCGCGAGTTGGCGAACCCCATGCGATAGACGAGGTTGTCGAGCCGGCGCTCGAGGAGGATCAGCAGGGACTCACCGGTCACGCCCTTGCCGCGCTCCGCCATGGCGAAGTAGCGTCGGAACTGCCTCTCCAGCACGCCGTAGATGCGCCGTAGCTTCTGCTTCTCCCGCAGCTGGATCGCGTACTCGGAGAACTTCGCGCGAGCTTGGCCGTGCTGGCCGGGTGGATAGTTCCGGCGCTCGATGGCGCATTTGTCCGTATAGCACCGTTCCCCTTTGAGGAAGAGCTTCACTCCCTCGCGGCGGCACATACGACATACGGAATCGGTATACCTAGCCATAGATCCTCTGCATCAGACTCTCCTGCGCTTCGGCGGGCGGCAGCCGTTGTGGGGAATCGGCGTCACGTCGCGGATCACGTGAATCTGAAAGCCCACGGCCTGCAGGCTGCGCAGCGCCGACTCCCGGCCGGCTCCCGGACCCTTCACGTACACCTGCACCGAGCGCATGCCATACTCCTGGGCCTTGCGCGCGGCGTTCTCCGCGGCGAGTTGCGCTGCGAACGGGGTTCCCTTGCGCGATCCCTTGAACCCGACGGTGCCGGCGCTCGCCCAAGACAGCGTCGCGCCCTGCGGGTCGGTGATCGTGACGATCGTGTTGTTGAACGTCGAATGGATGTGAACGACCCCCTCCGATACCGCTTTCTTGACCTTGCGCTTCCGCGGCGTCTTTTCCGGAGATACGGGCGCAGCCGCCCCGGCGGCGGGCTGGCTACTCGCCGGCGTAGTGGCGGGGGTTGCCTCGGGCTTCGTTTCCGCTTTGGTCTGCTCTTCCTTGGCCATCCCGACTCCCCTACTTCGCCTGAGGCGGCGGCTTCTTGCCGGCGACCGTCTTGCGTGGACCCTTGCGCGTGCGGGAGTTGGTGTGGGTGCGCTGACCGCGTACCGGGAGATTGCGTCGGTGACGCAGCCCGCGATACGTGCCGAGATCCATCAGCCGCTTGACGTTGAGCGCGACCTCGCGCCGCAGATCGCCCTCGACCTTGTAGCTCTGGTCGAGGATCGAACGGATGCGGGCAATCTCGTCGTCGGTCACCGCGTCCGTCTTCTTGTTCTCGTCGATTTTGGCTTCGGCGAGGATCTTGTGTGACGAGCTCCGCCCGACGCCGTAGATGTAGGTCAGCGCGATCTCCATGCGCTTGTTGCGGGGTAGATCGACTCCTGCGATTCGTGCCATTCCTTGCTTCTCCGCTCAGCCTTGCCGCTGCTTGTGACGCGGGTTCTTGCACTGGATCCGCACGACTCCTTGACGGCGGATCACCTTGCAGTCCTTGCAGATCCTCTTCACCGATGCCCGGACCTTCATGCTCTT
>JBEVNX010000140.1:0-10237 GCA_040507895.1 Binatia bacterium
CGAGATGACGCACGACGGGCCGGACGGCCGTCATGGCTGGCGGGGCAAGAACCGACCGTCCACCGGCGCAACCCCTTCGGACAGTTGAGCGAGCCTCCCTCACTGATGCTGCGGCGAGCGCTCAGCGCAGCCGCAGCATCAGTCCCACCACCATCTCGATGATTCGCAAGGTATCCCAGAATTTGTCGTAGTGGCTGCGGCGCAACTCGGGCGGCGGATAGTAGACCCGTACCGGGACCGAGCGGATCTCCCAGCCGGCGCGCGCGGCGCGAATGAGGATCTCCGTTTCGAAGTCGAATCGGCGCCCGATCGGCGACAGGGCGAGCGTGGCCGCGATCGGATAGACGCGCAATCCGCACTGCGTGTCGCCGAGGTCTCGCCCGGTGGCGATCCGCACCCAGACGTTGGCGAACTCGTTGCCGAAGCGGTTGATGGCGGCGGCCGTCGAATCGCTCGGACGCGAGCCGAGCACGAGGGCGCCGGATCGCTCGAGCGATGCGGATACGAGCTTCGGGATCTCCGCCGGGAAATGCTCGCCGTCGCCGTCGAGGCTGACCGCGTGCGAGACTCCTCGGCCTTCGAGGTACCGCAGGCCCGAGCCGAGCGCCGCCCCCTTGCCGAGATTCCGGCCGTGCGAGCGCACCTCCGCCCCGGCGGCGCGCGCTTCCTCCGCCGTCGCATCGGTCGAGCCGTCGTCGACCACCAACACGCGGCCGAGGTGCTCGAGGCAGCCCTTCACCACGTCGGCGATCGTCGCTCCGCAATCGAGGGCGGGAATCAGCGCGGCGTACGAAGCCGTGGCCCTGCTCATGCGGCCATCGGCCGCGCGAACTCTTCGGCGATGATCTCCCGCACGGCATCGCGGAGGCGCTCGCGATCCTCGTAGCCGAGCCCGCGGGTGGCGATCGGCGGCTTGACGACGATCTCGACGCGGCCGGGATGGATCGACAGGTAACCGCCCTTCGGCATCACCCGGTGCGTGCCCTTGACGATGATCGGCACGACCGGCCGGCCCATCTCGATCGCCGCGACGAAGGCCCCCTTCTTGAACGGTAGCAGCCGGCCGTCGCGGCTGCGCGTGCCCTCGGGAAAGATGATGACCGAGTCCCCCTGCTCGACGGCGCGGTTCAGCACGTCGATCGACTTCATCGGGTCGTCGCGGTCTACCGGCAGCATGCCGAGCGTTCGCATCACCGCGCCGAGCACGGACTCGTCGAACAGCTCCTTCTTGGAAGCGAAACGGTTGCTGCCGGGCAGGTAGCCGAGGAGCGCGGCGATGTCGATGTGTGCCTGATGATTCGGCGTGAAGACGTAGGGACCACCCTCGGCGACGAGCTCCGCGCCGTGGATCGTGACGCGCACGCCGAGAGCGCGGCAAGTGTTGCGTCCCTGGAACTTCGCGAACGACCAGAGGATCGACTTCGGCACGCCGAGCCGGTCCATCGCCAGCGCCGTCGCGCCCATCGTCAGCAGCATGCCGCGGAAGATCTGTCGGTTGAGCGTCACCCGCATCCCTTCGGGGATGGCGGAAGCCTCGTCGGAGGTGGAGAACGAGCGGCTCACGATCGGTTCTTCAGCGGATCGTGCCCCGGCACGTTCATCGCGGCGGCCAGAACGGCGCGAACTGGAACCATTGCTCCGGATGCTCACGGATCGTGCGCTCGAAGAACCCGACCGTCTCGCGCAGCGCCCGTTCCGCATCGCCGGCGACGTCGCGCTCGACCCAGCGCGGCTCACCGAGCACGATCTCGTAGTGGCGCCGCCCGCGGCGCAGCGTGACGACGGGCACCACGGGCGCGCCCGACAGTCTGGCGAGATGGAACGGGCCTTCCTGGAACGGCGCCTCGGCGCCGAAGAGATCCACGCGCTTGACCGACGAATTGGGCTCGCCGTTGCCGCGGTCGATCTGGATGGCGAGGATCTCGTTCTGCCGCAGGGCGCGGATCATGTTGAAGGCAGAGAACACCGAGCTGTCGGAGAAGATCACGTGCATTCCGGCCTGCTCGCGGGCGCGGCGCGAATATTCCTGCGTCGTCTCGTTGGGCTCGCGGCCCATCACCAGGTGTACGGGTCGTCCGGTCCCGTGAAGCGCCCTTCCCGAGACGTCCCAATTGCCGACGTGGGCAGTTGCGAGGATCACGCCGCGGCCGCGCTCGAGCGCTCCCGCGACGTGGTTCGGCGCCGGCTCGTCGATGCGGAACGGCTTCGGTCGCGGCCCGTAGTATTCCATGGTCTCCGCCATGCATCGCGCGAAGCACGCGAACGCCCGGAAGGCGCCGGTGACGACGCTCCAGCGCGGCGCGCCGGGCCGCACTCGCGCCTGATTCTCGATCGTGCTCCGCCGATTGCGGCCGACGGCGAGGAAGATGATCAGCGCGATGACCGGCGGCGAGGCGCGCTTCCACCATTCCGGCCCGTAGACGCTGCCGAGCCGAGCGAGCTTCCGCCACCACAACCCGTCGAAGCGGAGCGCCGCGCGCAGCCGGCGCAGCGCCGAGCTGGGACGATCTTCCGGCGGCGCCGGGGGCGCGTGCGAACCCGGAGATCTCGCGGAAGAAACCGGGGCGATCTCAGTCTGCACGGAGCCTCTCGTATAGCTCGCCGCTGGCGGGGGAGGCAAACCTTCGACGCCGGCGCTCGCTTTCCTGCTGTGCTGCTCTCGTCGGGAAACCGCCTTTGACTCACTGGACCGATTCCAATAGCGTTCGATCTCGATGTTCAACGTCGGAATGCCGGAGTTGGTCGTGATCCTGGCCGTGGCGTTGATCGTGCTCGGGCCGAAGCGGCTCCCGGAAGTGGCGCGCGCGCTCGGCAAAGCCATGGCCGAGTTCCGCAAGGCCACTTCGGGCCTCACGCAGGAGCTCGACAACGCTCGCGCGATGCTCGAGGAAGAGGCCCGCCGCGCGGCAGAGCCCTTGCCGAAGATCGCTCCGGCCAGTGGCATCGAGCCGAAGTCGGCGCCGGGCGCGTCGACTCACGCAACCTCCCCGCCGAGCCCGGACGGGCCGCCCACCGCGACTTCTTAGCCTCAGCCGCGCCGCCCCCCGAGGCCGCCGCGGTCCGCTGCGATGGAAGACGCCAAGATGCCGCTCACGGCGCATCTCGAAGAGCTGCGCACTCGGCTCATCCGGTCGCTCATCGCCGTCGGGATCGCGTTCGCCTTTTGCTATCAGTTCGTCGAGACCCTGATGGCGTGGCTCGTCGCGCCCCTCAAGCAGCTCGAGGCCGCCACCAAGGTGCAGGTGATCGGCACGGGCCTCGCCGAGGCGTTCTTCACCAAGTTGAAGGTGTCCTTCATCGCCGGAATCTTCCTGGCGAGCCCGGCCATCTTCTACCAACTCTGGAAGTTCGTCGCGCCCGGCCTCTACGAGCACGAGCGGCGCTACGTGAAGCCATTCGTGTTCTTCGGCACCCTCTTCTTCGTCTGCGGCGCGTACTTCTGCTACCGGCTGGTGTTCCCGACGGCCTTCGGCTTCTTTCTCGAGGAGTACGGCAGCGTCTCGATCGAGCCGTTCCTGAGGATCAGCGAGTATCTGTCGTTCGCCTCGCGCATGCTGCTCGCGTTCGGCGTCGTGTTCGAGCTGCCGGTGTTCACGTTCTTCCTCGCGCGCACCGGCATCGTGGATCACAAGATGATGATCGGCATGTGGAGGTATGCGATCGTCGGCATCTTCCTGGTCGCGGCCGTGCTGACGCCGGGGCCCGACGTGGCCTCGCAGCTGCTGATGGCGACGCCGCTCCTCGTACTCTACGTGGTGAGCATCGAGGTGGCTTACGTATTCGGCCGCCCGCGACGCTCCCGCGAAAATGGGGAGGATGAGGAGTGAGGCCGCCTAGGCAGCCTCGGATCAAGCGGGGCGGCCGCTGTTCCAACGCCCGCGAATCAGCGCCACGACGACCATCGACGCCGCCGCGGCGACGACGAGGATCATACCCAACACCACTAGCTCGCTGATGGAAGATGCCAACGCAGGCTCCTTGGGTGAGGCCAGCGTTGTGCAAAAACAGCGCCAGTTCAGTGCAGATTGCGTAGCTCGGATTCCGCTCGGGCGAACGAGCGTTCCAGCCGGCCCATGCTGCTCGATCCGGTGTCGCCGTTTGGCGAGGGTACAAAAGCGGGCGCCGTGAGTTGGCACCCGGCGGGCTAGTCCTCGCGCGTCACCGCACCGACCAGCCAGTCATCTCCGAGGTCTGCCGGCCGCTCGATCCGCTCGAGCGCGATCTCGCGGGACACCGAATCCAGGATCCGCCGCCCGACGTCGGCAAAATCGGGGACCAGGAACACCACCAGCGTGGCGGCTCGCGGATCGATGGTGCGCAAAAAGCCGACCGTCTCGTAGGACTCGAATATGAACTTCAGGTACGCGATGTCCTGCGGGGCCAGCCGCACGTATATTTCGACCAGATCCGTCATCGGTTCCGCCCGCCGGACGACGTTGCTTTTCCCACCTCCGTTCAATAGCTTCAATCAGTTTCGCCACGGGAGCTCCGATGCTCAACTACATGCGTCGTCATGCACAGGGGACGACGATCAAGATACTGTTCTGGATCATCATCGCGGTCTTCATCCTTTGGGGGGTCGGCTCGTTCACGGGTAGCGATGACCTTTACGCGGCCGCCGTGAACGGCGAGAGCATCTCGCCGACCGAGGTCCGCCGTACGGCGCGTCAGCTCGAGCAACTCTACCGCCAGCTCTACGGCGAGAAGCTCACCCCCGAGCTCATCAAGGCTCTCGACTTCAACAACCGCGCCCTCGACCAGATCATCAACGGCACCCTGCTCAAACAGGAGGCGCGGCGGCTCGGGTTCTCGGTCACGGACGAGGAAGTACGCAGCGCGATCCAGGGCATACAGGGCCTCAACGTCGATGGCCGCTTCCAGCGCGAGGTGTACTTCCGCTATCTGCGCGCGCAGGGTGTCACGGCGGCGGAGTTCGAGGCGCAAGAGAAGGACCGCCTGCTCGGCCTGAAGGTCCAAGAGCTCGTCAACACCTCGATCCGCTCCGACGAAACCGGCGCCCGCGAGCTCTTCGGCTTTCAGAACGAGAAGGCAAACCTCAAGTTCGTGCGGGTGAAGGGATCGGATCTCGTCAAGGAGATCACGCCGAGCGAAGCCGAGTTGGCGAAGTACTACGAAGAGCATCGCGAGGCCTTCCGCGAGCCGGAGCGGGTCGGCATCGATTTCGTGTCGTACGAAGCCAAGGACTTCGCGAAGGGCGTCCAATTGAGCGACGCGGAGGTCGAGCAGGAATACAATACCTACAAGACCGAACGGTACAGCGAGCCGGAGGAAGTGCACGCCCGGCACGTCCTGCTCGCCGTGGCGCCCGGGGCCGACGACAAACAGCGGGACGCGGCGCGCGAGCGCGCAACGGCCGTGCTCGAGCGGCTCAAGAAGGGCGAAGATTTCGCGGCCGTCGCCAAGGAAGTGTCCGAGGACACGGCCAACAAGAACCAAGGGGGCGACCTCGGCTTCATCGGTCGCGGGCGAACCGAGGAGGCGTTCGAGAACGCCGCATTCGGGCTGCAGCCGGGCGAGCTCTCCGCCGTCGTCGAGACGCGCTTCGGCTTTCACATCATCAAGGTGGACGACCGCAAGGCCGCCCGTGAAAAGCCCTTCGCCGAAGTGCGCGACGAGATCGCCAGGAGCCTGAGCGCGGACCGCGCGCACGCCGCCGCACGCGACGCCGCCTTCGTCGACGCCGAGAAGGCCAGCGGCGGAGCTCCTCTCGCGGAGCTCGCCAAGGCGCGCGGCCTGACGGTGGAGAACCCGCCGCCCTTCGCCGAGCACGAGGAGATCCGCGGGCTCGGCTTCCAGCAGGAGCTCTCGAGGGTGGCCTTCGCCACCCCGCCCGGGCAGGCGGGGTCCGTGACGCAGGTGGGCGAAGAGTTGATTCTCTTTCGAGTGCGCGAGAAGCTGCAAACCCGCGTGCCCGACCTCGGCGAGATCCGCGACAAGGTCGAAACCGCGGTCCGCAACGAGCAGTCGACCGTGAAGGCTCGCGAGCGAGCCGAGGCGATCCGCAAGCAGCTCGGCGACAAGAAGACCCTCGAAGACGTGGCGGCCGCGGAAAAGCTGACCGTCGAGGAAACGGGGCCGTTCACGCGAAGCGGCGACTACGTCCCGCGCATCGGCTCCGCTCCCGAGCTCAAAAAGCAGGTCTTCACGCTCGGCGCGGCGCGCCCGATGGCGCCGGAAGTGACCGTCGTCAGCGGCGACGCCTACGTCGTGGTGCTCAAGGAGCGCATGCCCGCCGACATGGCCGAGTTTGAGAAGAAGAAGCAGGAGCTCGTCAAGCGCCACCTCGACGAGCAACGGCAGGCTGCAATGACCGCGCTGCTCGATCAGCTGAAGCGGCGCGCGAAGATCCAGATCAACCCGGCCGCGCTCGCCTCGATCTGAATGCTCGGGTCGGCCGAGTGCCCATCGACCTGAGCGGCGACGAGCGCGCGCGGCCGTTTCGATTCGACGGCGGCGAGGTCGGCTGCCTATTGCTCCACGGGTTCACCGGAACACCCTTCGAGATGCTACCGATCGGTGAGGCGCTGGCAAAGCGTGGATACGCCGTACGCGCGCCGCTGCTTCCGGGGCACGGCACTCGCGTCGAGGACCTGGCGCGCACGACTTGGCCGCAGTGGTTCGCCGCCGCCCTGGATGGCTGGACGGATCTCGGCCGACGCTCGCCGACCCGCGTCGTCTGCGGTCTCTCGATGGGCGCACTGCTCGCGTTTCGCCTCGCCTACGAGCGGCCCCGCGAGGTTCGCGCCGTGGCGGCGCTCGCTCCGGCGCTCGAGCTCGCGAGCCAGCGCAGCGCGGAGATCGCCCGCTGGGTGCGCTGGGTGCCCGCGCTGCCCCGATGGCTGGCGATCGTCCCCAAGCGTCCATCGAAGGTCCCCGGCGTCGGACGACGGACCCCGGCATACGACGAGATCCCGCTGCGCTCGCTGGCCTCGATGCTCGCGCTGCAGCGCCGGGTCCGCGCCGAGCTGCCCGCGATCACGGCACCGGTGCTCGTGGTCGACGGGGGACGGGACGACACGGTGTCGCCGGCGGCGGCGACGGCGATCGAGATCGCTCTCGGCTCGACGGTGAAATCGCGCCAGAGGTTCGAACGGAGCGGCCACATCCTCACCGAGGGCGTCGACGCCGTCTCCGTGGTCGAGGCAGTCGCGGATTTCTTCGACGAGCACACCGCGGCGCGATGAAACGTTTTGTTTCGGCGTTGCGCGCGCGGCTCTGGAAGATCTCGGCCATCTCGGCTTTTCCGTGCGGTACGAAGCTTGCGTGCTCGCTTCTTCCATGGATCTGCTCGGCAAAGACCCCGAGGCTCCGCTCGGCGCGGCGGCGATAGCCGTGTGGGAGTGCGTTTGGGCAGTGGTCGATCGCTTCACGGCCGACGTCCGCGCCGTGCTCGGCAGCCACCTCCGCGATGGTGTGGTGGGCGCGGTTCGCTTCCGGTCCGAGGGCCGGTGCCGAATCGGCGCGATTACCGTCGGCCGCACTCGTCTGCGGCTCGAATGCCCGCTCGACACGTGCCAAGCCGGCGCTCGAGAAACGTCGCTCCGCGAGGTGTTCGGCGCCGAGGCCGCGCTCGTGCGCATCTTTGTCTTCCGCGACTCGTACCCGGCGCCGGCGCGGCTCGAATCGATGCTCGTCGCCGAGCCGTCGAGCGCCCGATGGATCGCGACCGAGCCCGAAATGGGCCCCGCTTCGCTTCGCGACGTGGAGGCGCTCAGCTGCTTTCTGTGGAGCCTGCTCGCCGACCTCGCGGAATGACGCCGCGGTCGCTCCGCGCCCGGCTCCGGCGGTTGAGTCGCTTCGCTCACTTTGAGAAACTCGGCCTCCGTGGGCCTCGCCGAGCGCTACGGTATCGATGCGTTCGTTCTCTTCTGCGCGTATCACCTCGGTATCACCGAGGACGGCGGCTACCGCTTCCAGAACATTCACCAGGTCGCGAGGCGCTTCGGCACCAATGCCGGCGTGATCCGCCAGTTGCTGAGCGAGTTCCGCATGGACTCTGACGTGATCGTGCACAGTGACTTCGACATGGCGGACGCTCAAGTCGACGTCATGATGGCTCCCACGGGAGTCAGCCGCCTCGAGCTCGCGCGCGACATCTTCGCCCGCTTCCGCGCGGCGCGCCCGCGCCGGCGCGACTGGCTCGCCGAGCTCGAGAGCGACGCCCGAGAGAACGAGAAGGTCTTCGGCCGGCGATGAACGAAGGCGCGGGAGAACAGACGATGAAGCTCGAGGCACTCGCCGACGGTGTGTACGCGTGCCTGCAACCCGACCGCGGGCTCGGGTACAGCAATTCGGGGCTCGTCGATCGCGGCGGCGGACTGGTGGTCGACACGTTTTGGGACCTCGCGCATACGCGCGAGCTCATCGCCGCCTATGCGCGCGTGTGGCAGGGACGACCGACGCAGGTCGTGAACACGCACTCGAACGGCGACCATTGCTGGGGAAATCAGCTCTTCGCGGATGCCGAGATCATCGGACATCGCCTCTGCGCTGCCGGGTTCGGCAAGGAGAGCCCCGCGATGCTGCAAGCCGTGCGCGGCGCCGCGTCGAGCAGCGATGCCGCCCTCGCTTCGCTCGGCCGCAAGCTCGCCGACTGGGACTTCGCCGGCATCGAGCTCCGCCCGCCCAATCGTCTGATCGAAGATCGGCTCACACTCGATCTCGACGGCGTGACGGTGGATCTCCTCTACGTCGGCCCGGCGCACACCGCGGGGGACGTCATCGTGCATCTTCCGAAGGAGCGCATCGTGTTCACCGGCGACGTGCTGTTCCGCCGCTGCACGCCGATCGGCTGGGAAGGCACGTACGACAACTGGATCGCGGCGCTCGACCGCATCGTCGCGCTCGACCCGAACGTCATCGTCCCCGGCCACGGCCCGCTGTGCGGCACCGAAGGGCCGAAGGAGATGAAGGCGTACCTCGAGTACGTGCGCGTCGAGTCGAAGCGCTTCTTCGAGCAGGGGCTCTCCGCGCTCGAAGCCTCGAAGCGCATCGACCTCGGGCCGTATGCTGGATGGACCGAGCCCGCGCGCCTGGTGTTCAACGTCGAACGCGCCTACCGCGAGCTTCGCGGCGAGCCGTTCGACGCTCCGATCGACGCCGTGGCGCTGTTCCGCCAAATGTACGAGCTCGAGCGCGTGGCCGCCGCTTAGCGGCACCTCCAGGCCCGTGCCCCTGCCCCGCTTTGGCGGTTGCATCGTGTGGGGCCGCGCGCTATGGCTTGAGACTGACCGGCGCCATGAAGCTCCTCGCGTTCATCACCGCCACCTGCATGCTGCTCGGCACTTACGCGCTCGCCTCGCTGCGCCGGCGCCTCGGCGGCCTTCTCGAGGGCTGGGGACGGGAGCCGGTCGAGCGCTTGAGCCCGGCGCTGCCGGGCTCGCCGAAGTAGTCCCCACCGCGTTTCCGCGATGACCGGCCGCATCAAGAAGATCCTACGGGACAAAGGGTTCGGCTTCGTCCAGCCCGACGACGGCAGCGACGACGTATTCTTCCACCGCTCGCGCCTCGGGCCCAAGACGCAATTCGAGGATCTGCGGGAGGGCGACGAGGTGCAATTCCAGGTGCGCCCGGGCGAGAAGGGCCCGCAAGCGTTCGACCTGAAAGTGCGTTAGCGGCCGTCGAAGCTCCGGTTGTCAGCGCTCGGCCCGAAGTTCGCGTGGATGGCGTCGGTGTCGGGCGCCCGCGCCGCGAATGCGGGGCGAAGTCCCGGGGTGCGTGAGTGGCTGAGAGGGGCGCCGAGCGAGCACGCGGGGGCGGCGCCGACGACGGGACCCGCGCGAACTTCGGGCCGAGGACCCTCTCTTCCACCAGCAAAATCGAAATGCTATCTGCAACCTCTTCCCGTCGGTGGAGGGATTCGGAGATCGTACAGCCGGGTCCGAGGCCGGCGGGCATGGATTGACAACGGAGGACGAGCTGGATGGCTTACATCATCACCAGACTGTGCCGCGAATGCGTAGACACAGGCTGTGTCGCCGTGTGTCCAGTCGACTGCATCTATCGCTATCAGGGGAGCGACACCGCGACGTTCCCCAATCAGCTCTACATCCACCCCGACGAGTGCATCGACTGCGGCGCGTGCGAGCCGGAGTGCCCGTGGCAGGCGATCTACGAAGAGGAGGCGGTCCCCGCGCCCTTCCAGGACGACACCAAGCTCAACTACGCGATCATGGAGACCATGGGGGACTTCAAGGTCGCGACGCTCGAGAAGATC
>JBEVNX010000219.1:0-11799 GCA_040507895.1 Binatia bacterium
CGACCGCGGCCAGCCGGATTTCGTGCGCGCACAGGCCGACCGCGAAAAGTTCGGCGGCCGCGTGGTGACGCTCGCCGGCCCGTGGCGACTCTCCGGCGAGTGGTGGCGAGAGTCTGCCTTCTCCCGCGACTACTACGATGCCGAGCTCTCCGACGGCGGCGTGTACCGGATCTATCGCGATCACCACAGCGGAGAGTGGTTCGCGGACGGCGTCTATGACTGAGCGCTACGTCGAGCTCCGCTGCCAGAGCGCTTTCAGCTTCCTACGTGCCGCGTCGTTACCGGAGGATCTCGTCGAGGTAGCGACGCGCCTCGGCTATTCGGCGCTCGGGCTCGGCGACCGTGACGGGGTGTACGGAGCGCCGCGCTTCTTTCGCGCGGCGAAGGACGCAGGCGTCCGCCCGCTCGTCGGCGCCGAGGTCATGCTCGAAACCGGCGGGGCTCTCTTCCTGCTGGTGGAGAACCGCGTGGGCTACAAGAACCTTTGCCGGCTGCTCACCCGAGCGAAGATTGGGAAGGACGAGCCCGGCGAGCAGCCAAGCGCCGGCCGATGGAGCGGCAAGCGGACGGGGGGAGTGTCTTTCGACGATCTCGTGCCGCACGTCGAAGGCCTGTTTAGCCTCGCCGGCGGCGCGTCGGGCCCGTTCGCGGTTGCGGCGGCACGGCGCGATGCGCAGAGCGCGCGCACGACCCTCGCTCGTCTTCAACGCCTCTTCGGCGAGCGGCTGGCGATCGATCTGCAGCGCCATCTCGATCCACAGGAAGAGCGTTGCAATCGCTTTCTCGCTGACCTCGCCCGAGCGAAGGGCGTGCGGCTGGCGGTTACGAACGACGTGCGCTATGCGCGGCCGCGAAACCGACCGTTGCTCGACGTGCTCACTTGCATCCGCGAGAAGCTGACCCTCGACGACGCCGGCCGGCGGCTATCACCGAACGCCGAGCGCCATCTCAAGGCGCCGGCGGAGATCGTCGAGCTTTTCCGAGACGTCCCCGAAGCGATTCGCAACACGCTCGGGATAGCCGATCGCTGCCGCTTCACGCTCGCCGATCTCGGCTACCGGTTTCCCGACTTTCCGTTGCCCTCCGGAGTCACCGCCGACCAATACCTCCGTCACCTCACCCTCGAGGGCGCGAGGCGTCGCTACGGAGACAAAAAGTCGAATCGATTAGACTCGCAGCTCGATCACGAGCTCGCCATCATCGAGAAGCTCGGTCTCGCCGGATATTTCCTCATCGTCTGGGAGATCGTCGAGTTCTGCCGGCGCGAAGGAATCCTCGTCCAGGGCCGCGGCTCGGCGGCAAACAGCGCCGTCTGCTATGCGCTCGGCATCACCGCGGTCGATGCCGTCGGCATGGATTTGTTGTTCGAGCGCTTTCTCTCCGAGGAGCGCGGCGAATGGCCCGACATCGACCTCGACCTGCCGAGCGGCGAGCGACGCGAGCGGGTCATCCAGCACGTCTACGAGCGCTACGGGGCGCGTGGCGCGGCGATGACCGCCAACGTCATCACCTACCGAGCGCGCAGCGCGGTCCGCGAGATCAGCAAGGCGCTCGGCTTTCCTCCAACGGAGGTCGACCGGCTCTCGAAGTGCCTGCGTGCGCACGGCTACCGCGACGATTTCGACCGCCTCAGCGAGCAGCTGAAGAACGCGGGCCTCGACGCCGATTCGCCGCGCGTGCGCCACTTAGTCCGGCTCGCCGACGAGATCGAGTCCCTGCCTCGCCATCTCGGCCAGCATTCGGGCGGCATGGTGATCGCCGCGGGCAGGCTCGATGAGGTGGTACCGCTCGAGCCCGCGTCCATGCCCGGTCGCGTGGTGATCCAATGGGACAAGGAGGATTGCGCGGACCTCGGCATCATCAAGGTCGATCTTCTCGGCCTCGGCATGATGGCCGTCCTCGAGGAAGCGATCCCTCTGGTGCGCCGCCACGAGGGCATCGAGCTCGACCTCGCGCAGCTGCCGCAAGACGACCCCACGGTATACGGAGCCCTGCAGAAGGCGGACACCATCGGCGTCTTCCAGATCGAGAGCCGCGCGCAGATGGCGACTCTTCCGCGCATGAAGCCCCGACGCTTCTACGATCTCGTCGTCGAGGTTGCGATCATCCGTCCGGGGCCGATCGTCGGGCAGATGGTCCACCCGTATCTCAACCGGCGCGCCGGTCGCGAGCCGGTGCGCTATCCCCACCCGCTGCTCGAGCCAATCCTGCGGCGCACGCTCGGTGTGCCGCTGTTCCAGGAACAGTTGCTGCGCATCGCCATGGTGGCGGCGAATTTCAGCCCCGGCGAAGCCGAGGAGCTCCGCCGCGCCATGGGCTTCAAGCGCTCGGTCGAGCGCATGCACGCCATCGAGCAACGGCTCCGCGACGGCATGGGGAAGAATGGCATCACCGGCAAGACCGCGGAAGAGATCGTGCACGCGATCACTTCCTTCGCGCTTTACGGCTTCCCGGAATCGCATGCGGCGAGCTTCGCGCTCATCGCATACGCCTCGGCCTATCTGAAGGTGCACCACCCCGCCGCATTTCTTTGCGCGATGCTCAATGGCTATCCGTTGGGCTTCTATCATCCCGCCACGCTGGTGAAGGACGCTCAGCGCCACGGGGTGGAGGTGCGACCGATCGACGTCACGCGGTCGGATTGGAGCTCAACCCTCGAAGACGGCGCGGTGCGGCTCGGATTGCGCTACGTGCGCGCCCTGCGCGATGAGGCCGGCCATCGCATCGCTGCCGAGCATCGCGCCGCACCGTTCGCATCACTCGCCGACTTCGTCCGCCGCACGAGTCTTCGCCGTGCCGAGCTCGAAACGCTTGCACACGCCGGCGCGCTGGCCGGCCTCGGCCTCGAGCGGCGCGAAGCGCTGTGGCAGCTCGCGCGCATCGATACGCGGCCGCAGAGCCTCTTCCATCGCGCGAACGAGCTGCAGCCCTCCCCTCTCCCGGCCATGCGCCCGCTCGAAGAAACGGTGGCCGACTACGCGGGCACCAGCATGACCGTCGGCCCGCACATGCTCGCCCACCTTCGCAAAGAGCTCGCCGGCCGAGGCGTGCTCAGCGCGGCGGGCCTGCGCCAGGCCCGGAGCGGCAGCCGCGTGAAGGTGGCGGGCCACGTCATCGTCCGGCAACGGCCCGGCACGGCCAAAGGTCTCCTCTTCCTCACCCTCGAGGACGAGACCGGCACGGCGAATGCGGTCATCATGCCCGACGTGTTCGAGAAGCATCGAGCCTTGCTGCACACCTCGCCGATCTTGCTCGTCGAGGGTCCCGTCGAGAGCTCCGACGGCGTCATTCACGTGCGCGGGCAGCACTTCGAGGCGATCCCGCTGCGCGCGGTTGCCCCGCCCTCGCACGACTTCCATTGAGCCGCGCTCCACGCACTCCCGACCGCAAGCGAAACCGCGCCGTCAACCTTCCGCGAGCACTTGGTCCAGCCGCCGATAGAGGTCCTCGACTTCGCGCTTCAGCTTCGCGTAGCGAGTGATCAGCGCGGCCGGATTCGGGTGAGTCGAGTAGAAATCCGATCGCGCCAGCTCGGCCGAGAGGCTCGCTTGCTCCTCTTCGCAGCGCGCGATCTCTGCGGTGAGGCGATCGGTATCGGCACCTTCGTGCAGCTTTGTGGGCTTCTTCTCCGCCTTCGGACGGACCGTCGCGGTGACAGGCGGCAGAGTCGCGGCCGGGCGCGCGACCGCAGACGCGGTCTCTTCCGCGGCCTTCTTTCGCAAGTAGTCCTCGTAGTTCCCGAGATAGCGAACCGCGCGCCCATGCCCGACCTCGATGATGCATTGCGGAAGCGCATCGAGGATGTAGCGGTCGTGAGAGACGAGCACGATCGTGCCCTCGTAGTTCGTCAGCGCTTCGAGCAGCACGTCTTTCGCGTGGATGTCGAGGTGGTTCGTAGGCTCGTCGAGCAGCAGGCAGTTCACCGAACGGAGCAGCAGCTCCGCGAGGGCGAGCCGATTGCGCTCGCCGCCCGACAGCACGGAAGTCGGCTTGTCGACGGCATCGCCCGTGAAGAGGAACGCGCCTAGAATGTCTCGCAGGCGCGGCACCATGTCGTAGGGCGCCGCCGCCGTCAGTTCGCCGAGCACCGTCTTGTTTGGGTCGAGCACGTTGGTCTGATCCTGCGCGAAATAGCCGATCTCGACGTTGTGACCGACCTTGCGCTCACCGGCGCTGAGCGTCTCGACGCCGGCGAGCAGCTTCACGAGCGTCGTCTTGCCCGCGCCGTTCGGTCCGACCAGCGCCACGCGCTCGCCGCGCTCGAGCCCGAGCGTCAGACCGTCGTAGACAGAGAGGTCCCCGTAAGCCTTGCGAGCGTGGCGGAGCTCGAGCACCGACCGGCCGCTTCGCGGGGCTGCAGGGAGCCGGATGTGCAGCTTCTTCGTTCCCGGCGGAATCTCCAGGCGCTCGATCTTTTCGAGCTGCTTCACGCGGCTCTGGACGAGCTTGGCTTTCGAAGCCTGGTAGCGGAACTTGCGGATGAACGCCTCCATCCGCTCGATCTCTTCCTGCTGGACCTGGTACGCGCGGTGCGCCTGCTCCAGCCGCTCTTCCTTTTGCATTTCGTACTTCGAGAAGTTGCACGCGTAATCCGTCAGGTGGCCGTTTTCGATCTCACTGATCCGCGTGACGGTGACGTCGAGGAAGTAACGGTCGTGGGCGACCAGCACGACGGCGCCCGGATACGAAGCAAGAAACTCCTCGAGCCAATTGCGCGCCTCGAGGTCGAGGTGATTCGTCGGCTCGTCGAGGAGCAGCACGTCGGGGCGCTGCAGCAGCAAGCGGGCGAGCGCCACGCGCATCTGCCACCCGCCGCTGAACTCGCCGATGTCGCGGGAGAAGTCGGCGGGGCGGAAGCCGAGACCGGCAAGCACCTCTTCCGCGCGGCTTTTGAGATCGTAGCTGCCGCGGTGATCCCAATCCTCCCGGGCGGCCGCATACTCCTGCATCAGCGCCGCGTACTCGCGGGATTCGGGATCGGCGCTCTCGAGATGGTGCTCGAGCTCACGGCAGCGCTCCTCGAGGGCGTGGATCTCGTCGAAAGCGACGAGCGCGGAGGCCAGCACGGTCTGGCCACGCGACCCGATGACCTCTTGCGGGAGGTAGCCGACGGCGGCTCCCTTCTTGAAGCACACCTCGCCGCGGTCCGGCTCCACGAGCCCGGCGACGATTCGCAGGAGCGTCGATTTCCCTGCTCCGTTGGCCCCGGCGAGCCCGATGCGCTCGCCGGTCATCACGGACCAGTCGACCTCACGGAGCACGTTCTGCGAACCGTATTGCTTCGAGACGCCGACGAGCGAGAGCATAACCCGCCGAATGTAACCGCCGGCGCCCGGGCGCTCAAGCGGCCGTGCCGCTCACATCTCGCGGCGGCCTTCGAGTGCGCGCGACAGCGTGACGCCGTCCGCGTACTCGACGTCGCCGCCCATCGGCAGGCCGTGCGCGATGCGCGTCACCTTCACGCCGCTCGGCTTGATGAGCTTGGCGAGGTAGAGCGCCGTCGCCTCGCCCTCCACGGTCGGATTGGTGGCGAGGATGATCTCCCGAGCCGTTCCGTCGCGCAGGCGACCGAGCAGCTCGGAGATCTTCAGCTGTTCGGGTCCGATGCCTTCGAGCGGGGCAAGGGTTCCATGCAGCACGTGATAACGGCCGCTGAAGTCGCCCGCTCGCTCGATCGCCATGACGTCTGCGGGATCCTCAACGACGCAGATCACCTCGTCGCTTCGCCGCGGGTCGTCGCAGAGCGCGCACGGGTCCCGCTCGGTGAACGCGAGGCAGCGCGAGCAGAGGCGGATCTCGTCCTTCAGCTCGGCGATCGCTTGGGCGAGCTCACGCGCGTATTCGGCGTCGGCACGCAGCAGAAAGAAGGCGAGCCGCATAGCGCTCTTCTCGCCTATGCCCGGCAGGCGTGACAGCCGGTCGACGAGGCGCTTCAACGGAGCCGGAAGAACCGCCACGGTCGACTCGTCCTTAACCGCCGAGACCGGGGATTTTCAGCCCGCCGGTGACTCGCGTCATCGCCTCGGCCATCATCTGTTGAGCCTTGCGGATGGCCTCGTTCACGGCTGCGACGACGAGGTCTTCGAGCATCTCTCGATCGCCGCCCTCGGCGATCTGCGGTTCGATGTGGATCCTCACCAGCTGCAGCTTGCCGTTGACGACCGCGGTCACCATCCCGCCACCCGATGAAGCCTCGACGGTCTTGTGCTCGGCCTCGGCCTGCAGCTCGGTCAGCTTCGATTGCAGCGTCTGCGCCTGCTTCAGGAGCTCGTTCATGCTGTTCGACATCTCGTCTCCTCGCGCGCCGTCAGCGCCGCGAACGCACCTCGCGCACCTCGCCCCCTAGGATCTCGACGGCGGCCTTCACCTTCGGATGCTCCAACGACTCGGTCACCGACGGCGCCAGAATTTCCGCTTCTTCGGCGACAGCTTCGATGCGAACGCGGGTCGGTGCTCCGTGGAACTCCGAGATCAGCTCCTCGAGCTGCGAGAGCGTCGCTTTCGAAGCCAGCTCGTTACGAAACTTCTCGCGCGCCACGCCGAGCACTACGGCGCCGGCTTCCATGCGTAGGCAGCGCGCGTGACTGAGGCTCAAATAGAGGCCGAGCTTGCGCCGCTGTACGAACTCCAGGAGCGCCGGCCAGCGCCCCTCAGACGCGGGTGGGTCGTGGGGTGCGGCTGGGGCGGGTGTCGGATTCTGCGGCGATACGCCGGCAAACCCGCCGTTGCCGCGCGTGGGTGCCGGCTCAGGAAGTGGTGACGCCACCGACGTCGGCGGGGGCGGGGCGGCGGCCAGAGCGGTTCGAGCACCCGAAGCCGCCTGGTCGCGGCGCAGATCGCGCTCGATCTCATCCAGCCGCGCCAATACTTGATCCACCGGAAGCAACGGCTCGGCTGTCGCCAGCCGGACGATGGTCATCTCCAGAACCATGCGCGGAACCGAGGAGCGGGCGAGCTCCTCGTCGCCGAGACGCGCGATGCGGAACAAGCGCTGCAGGTCGCCGATCTCCCGCGACGCGCACTGCCGTGAATACTCCTCTCGATCTTCCGCAGGCACCTCGGCGAGCACGGTTTCTCCGGCGCCGAGCTTCACGACCACGAGATTTCGCCAGTGCTCGAGCAGGTCGCGGCTCAGCCGCTCGAGGTCGCGCCCCGACTCGTAGACGCGGTCGACGATCTCGAGCGCGCGCTTCGCATCGCGTGCCAGCACGGCGTCGGCGGCGTCGAAGAGGGTCTTGCGGTCGGCAATGCCGAGAATCTCGCCGACCCGCACGTCGTCGATGGTCTCCTGCGAGAACGCTACCAGGCGTTCGAGGAGCGACTCCGCGTCCCGCATGCTGCCCTGCCCTTCACGCGCGATCGCATAGAGCGCGGGCTCGGTCAGCCGAATCCTCTCCTTGGCTGCGATGCGTTCGAGCTCGCCGCGGACGCGCGCGATCGGGATGCGCTTGAAGTCGTAGCGCTGGCAGCGGGAGACGATCGTCTCGGGAAACTTCTCCACCGCGGTGGTCGCGAAGATGAATTTCACGCGCGGCGGCGGCTCTTCGAGCGTCTTGAGCAGCGCGTTGAAGCCTTCCCGCGTCACCATGTGCGCTTCGTCAATGATGTAGATGCGAAAGCGGCTCTTGATCGGCAGGTAGCGGACGTTCTCGGTGAGTTCACGAATGGAGTCGATCCCGCGATTGGAGGCGCCATCGATCTCCGCCACGTCGACCGAGCGCGATTCGCGGATCTCCAGGCAGTTCGAGCACTCGTCGCACGGGTCGGCGGTCGGCTGCGGAGCCCGCTCGCAGTTGAGAGCTTTCGCGAGCAGCCGCGCGGCGGTTGTCTTGCCGACGCCGCGAATGCCCGTGAACAGGAACGCGTGGGCGATGCGCCCACTCGCGATCGCGTTGCGCAGCGTCGTGGTTACGTGCTCCTGCCCGACCAAGTCCGCGAACTGCTGCGGCCGGTACTTGCGGGCCAGGACGAGGTAGTCCGCTTCGGGAGAGTCGAGCTTCATCGCGGGACGGCGAGGCCCGTCAGTGATAGCTAGGTTGCCCTACGGCACAGAGGGATTGCCGGTACCGTTGCTTCCTTCCGGACCTGGCGGGGTTCGCGGCCTCCTCTTGCGTAGGACCTAGCTATCACTCACGGGCCTCCACCAAAATCTTCCGTTCATTCGCCGGCGCTGGGTGGTTCACGGAGAGGGTGGGATTCGAACCCACGGTACCTTTTGGGTACACGCGCTCTCCAGGCGCGCCCCTTCGACCGCTCGGGCACCTCTCCCGCATCCGGACACTATAGGTGTTGGGACGACTGCGTAAAGAGCCGCCTCGAGGTTCGTCGGATGGGATCGGCCGACGAACCACGACGCGTTTCAACGGAGAGGGTGGGATTAGAACCCACGGTACCCGATGGGTACACACGCTTTCGAGGCGTGCGCCTTCGACCGCTCGGCCACCTCTCCAACCGCAACGAAGATGGCTACCATGTTGGGCACTGCGTGGCGAGCGACGTCGCCGGGTTCCGCCCGTACATGGCGCGACCGACCGACCCGCGGACCATAGTCAATTCGGGCAACGAAGTTTTGGATCTCGCGACTCGCCTCCCGCGACGACTTCGATCTGGTCGAGTTCAGCTCGCTACACTTCTGGCGCTACGAGTGTCACCGGCATCGGGCATTCCACCCCGCATTTTTGGTGAAAGCCTTCGAGACAGACTTTCTAATTGCGAGTTCTACCGCCATCTCGCCCCGATGTTCGCCGGCTACTTCGTGTCGCCGACAGTCGAGCTCTATGCGCGGGACTGGGCGAAGTCCGTACAGGTCACGACCCCGACCGAAGCCGGCAGGGAAGCGTTCCGATTGACCGCTCGGTACCGCGGTTCGAGCGGCAAACCACAGTATCCACTCCCGGCTGAGCGGCGCATCGGAAGTGGCTCGAGCGGCCGACGCGACAAGCTCCTCAACAAGCTCTCGAATCGTTCAACGTCCACCGGCTTCGCGGTGTAGGAAAGCCGCCGCTAGCGCGCGCCATTGCGTTCCACCGACGATCCGGTGGGCCGGCTGCGCGTTTCGCCGGAAAAAACGAGGCGGCGAGCAGGGATTGACGCAATAAGCAGGCAACTCCGTCTCGCTCCCTGCGAGGTCTCCTCGCATGAATCTGCGTCGATCGTGCGAATCGGCCTTTTGTCGACACCCTACGACCAGCTATCATAGCTGACGGCGTCGGAATGGCATCGCACGTCGCCGAGAAGATCGTATGGCCCGTAGCGTCTTGAAGATTCTCGTCGCCGAAGCCTCCATCACAGGTGCCGAGCACCTGGTCCGCACGCTCATCCGGTCCGGTTTCGCCCCCGAGCCTTTCATCGCGACGGGCCGGAGCGAGTACCTAGCCTCCGTGGCTCCGTCGTTCGAGGCGATCCTCTGCACCGACTCAGTGCCGGATCTGGATCCCGTCTCGGCCCTGCGGCTGCTGAAGCAGAAGAGCCTCGACATACCGTTGATCGTCGTCGGCAACCGGATGGGTGACGAGCAGGCCGTCGAGTGCATGCGCGAGGGCGCGGCCGACGTGCTGTTCCGGGATCGCCTCTCCCGCCTCGGCGCGGCGGTGCGCGGCGCCATCGAGCGCCGCTCGCGCCCCGCGCCGCCGCGCAGCGATCGTGAACGGCGGGCTCAAGAGCTCGCCTCGATCGTCGAGTCCGCGGGCGACGCCATCTTCTCGCTTTCGAAAGACGGAATCGTGAGGACTTGGAACCGCGGCGCCGAGCGGCTGTTCGGTCGTTCCGCCGTGCAGGTGCTCGGCCAGCCGGCGGATTTTCTACTGCGCGGCGAGAACGGAGCGGACGTTGCCTTCGCCAAGGCACGCGAGGGCACCGTCGTCGAGCACTATGAGATGCGCAAGGTCGAGGCCGGGAGCGATCCGATGGAGCTCTCGCTCACGCAATCACCCGTCTTCGACGACTCCGGAAGCGTAGTCGGAGTCTCGATCGTGGCTCGCGACGTGACGGCGCAAAAGCGCGCGCAGCAGCAGCTCGCCCGGGCTCGTGACGAAGCGCTGCAGGCCTCCCACCTGAACGCGGCGTTCCTCGACAACGTGAGCCATGAGGTTCGCACGCCGCTCAACAGCATCCTCGGCTTCGCCGGTCTCATCGCCGAAGGCAGCGGTGCGGACGCGGAGCAGCGCCAGTTCGTCGAAGCCATCCAGCGAGCCGGCAAGCGGCTGGTCGACACTATCGACCGGGTGCTCGACGTCTCCAAGATCGAGGCTGGAACCTTCGTCACCCGACCGGAATGGCTCGACGTCGCCGAGGTATTGGAAACGGTCGTCGCCGAGAGCCGTCCGACAGCCGAAGCGAAGGGCCTCGTCCTTACCTGCTCCATCGAAGCCGCAGCCACCACGACTTGGTTCGATCGATACTGCCTCGCTCGTGCCTTGTGGAACCTCCTCGACAACGCGGTCAAGTTCACGCCGATGGGCTCGATCGCGGTCAGGCTCTTCGAGAGCTCGACGGGGCTCTTGTCGCTGGAGATCTGGGACACGGGTGTCGGCATCGACGCGGAGCTCCTGCCGAATCTATTCGAGCCCTTTTCGCGCCGATCCGTCGGCTACACTCGACCCTTCGAGGGGACCGGCCTCGGCATGGCCGCCACGCTCGACTACTTGCAGCTGAATGGTGCGGAGCTCGGCGTCGACAGCCGCAAAGGACAAGGCTCCACGTTCACGATCCGCTTCGCTCGCGCCCGAGAATCCGTCGACGCCCGCTCGCTCCCGGCGGTGGCCGCCCCCGAAGGCGGCGAGCCGACGAACGGCTCCAAGCGTACCGTGCTCTTGGTCGAGGACGACGAGCTCAGTCAGCGGTACGTCGCCACCGTTCTCAGCCGGCGCTTCGAGGTGCGCGTCGCCGCCACCGCAATCGAAGCGCGCGAGCGCCTCGCCGAGCATCCGCACGACATGGCGCTCGTGTTGCTCGATCTCTCGCTCAGCGGCTCCGAGGACGGCCTCATGCTCGCCCGTTCGCTGCGCTCCGACGCGCGCTGGGCGAGCGTGCCGATCATCGCCACGACCGCCCATGGTCTCCCCGAGGATCGTCGCAACGCCCTCCAGGCCGGGTGCACCGCCTACCTCGCCAAGCCGTTCTCGCCCGCCGAGCTTCTCGAGGCCGTGCGGGCCGTGCTGCAACCGGGCCGGCGTACGCCCGCGACGCCCGGAGTGGGCAAGCCGCAGGCCGCCGCCGCCAAGTCCGCCGACCGCTGATCGGCGACGCCCCGGCGCATCAAGCTCCCGGTCGTGAGCCGGTCGCGCGCCGCGCTCGGAAGAACGCTTGGAGGAGCCCCCGGGACTCCTCGGCCAGCACGCCTTCGCGAAACGGGAAGCGGTGGTTGAGCCGCCGATCCGAGGCGAGCGCGTAAAGCGAGACCAGGGCGCCCGCCTTGGGGTCGCGACACCCGAACGTGAGCATCGCGATTCGCGCCTGGACCATGGCTCCGGCGCACATCGCGCACGGCTCGAGCGTCACGTAGATCTCCGCCTGCGTGATGCGCGTCAGCCCAAGACGCCGTGCCGCGCGCCGCAGCGCCACAACCTCGGCGTGCGCCGTCGGATCCTTCGCCCGGATCGTTTCGTTGTGGGCTCGAGCGACGAGCGCGCCGCCGACCACGACCACCGCCCCGACCGGCACCTCCCCGAGTCGCTCCGAGCGGCGCGCCTCGGCCAGAGCCTGCCTCATCCAGAGCTCGGCGCTCGACGTCGTCTGCTCGGATCGATTCACGCCGCATCCGCTATCGCCGGCGGCGCGACACCGCAAGCGACGCCGGCC
>JBEVNX010000028.1:0-37855 GCA_040507895.1 Binatia bacterium
AAGCTGCCCGTAGTACGTCACCTTGTGAGGAAGCGCGAATCGACCGCGCGCGATGAAAACAGCTGTCCTCTGCGGGATCATACGTAGGCCCGGCGCAGCATCTCAGCCGCCGACTCGTCCAGCTGCTCCGTACGCCGCACCTCCTCGAAACGCGCGACCAGATCCTCCGGCCGCATGCGCTGTTTCTCCGCTCCCCGGAAGTCGTGCAACATCCGGCCCTCGTACATCATGATCAGACGATCTCCGAGCGCCGTCGCTTGGTGCATGGAATGGGTAACCATGAGCGTCGTCAGGCGATCACGCGCGATCACCTCCTGACTCAGACGAATCACTTGATCGGCGCTCTTCGGATCGAGCGCTGCCGTGTGCTCGTCGAGCAGGAGCAGCTGCGGTTTCAGCCACGTCGCCATGACGAGCGTCAGCGCTTGCCTCTGGCCGCCGGACAGGCTGCCCATCGCGTTGTCGAGTCGGTCCTCCAAACCCATTCCCAAGCCACGCACGCGCTCAGCGAGCTGACGGCGAAAACGGCGTGGCAGCGCCCATCCCAACCCACGGACCTTGCCGCGAAGCGTCGCCACAGCCAGGTTCTCGACGATGCTCATATCGGGCGCGGTGCCGCTGAAGGGATTCTGAAAGACGCGGCCGATGAAGCGGGCGCGCTCGTGCTCGGCCCACCGCGTCACGTCGTGACCGGCGAGCCGAATGGTTCCCGTATCGACGAGGAACGTCCCCGCGACGGCGTTCAGCAGGGTCGACTTTCCCGAGCCGTTCGTGCCGATGACGATGACGAACGAGCCGGGCTCGAGGCTCAGGTCGATGCCACGCAAGGCGTGCACCTCGTTGGCCGTGCCTTCGTGGAATGTCTTTGCGATGTGACTCAGCTCGAGCATTTCACCCCGCTCGACGATAGCGCACGCGCGTCAGGACATTCGGCAAGACCAGCGCGACGAACACGAAGACCGCCGTGATCAACTTGAGATCGTTCGGGTTCAGTCCGGCACGCAGCGCGACGGCGACCAGCAGCCGGAACAGAACCGACCCCATCACCGCGCCGACGATCACGTATTCGAGCTGCCGTGTGCCGACGAGAGCTTCCCCGATGATGACGCTCGCCAAACCCCAGACCACCATCCCGATGCCCATCTGCACGTCGGCGAATCCTTGATATTGCACCAGCAGCGCACCCGAAAGGCCGACGAGACCGTTGGCCAGCGCCAGTCCCAGGATCAACATGTTGTCGACGCTCACACCGAGCGCGCGCATCATTTGGTCGTTGTCGCCCGTCGCTCGCATGGCCGTGCCGAGGTGCGTGCGCAAGAACAAGTACAAGACCCCCCCGACCAGCACGACGATGGCGAGGCCAAAGACCAAGGTCAGGGCGTCGCGGACCCCGACGCTTTGGCCCCACAGCGACAGCGAATCCCCACCCACCAGCGCTCGGCCGAGTCGCTCCGCGTCGGTCGCCAAAGTCGGCACGTTGAGCAAGGGGACGTTGCTCTGCCCCATGACGCGCAAGTTCACCGAGTACAGGGCCGTCATGACGATGATCCCGGAGAGCAGTCCGTTGATGCCGAATTTGGTGTGGAGCACGGCGGTCGCAGCGCCGGCGATGGCTCCGGTGGCAAATCCGGCAAGCGTCGCGACGGATGCCGGCACTCCGTCCACCAGCAATACCGCCGCGGTAGCGGCGCCCACCGTGATCGAGCCCTCGGTCGTGATGTCGGGAAACTTGAACACGCGGAAGCTGATGAAGACCCCCAACGCGAGCAGCGAAAGAATGAGTCCGACCGTCCACGCACCAATCAGCAGCGTCATCTCACCCCGCCTCGGAGCAGATCTCGGTGACGGGAGAAATCCAACAGGCACCACGCACAAACGCGCTCTGCCCACCTCCCACGATCTGACGATCGTCGTTCAGCAAGTGGAGTACGCTCTGCACCGTCTCCGCTTCGAACAACGCGCCGACCGATTCGCGCAGGTCGATCTGCCCTTTGCGGAGCGGGCGATACGGGAATGCCGCAGCATGGAAATGCGCGGTCAAGGGCCTCTCGGCGTCAAGGGGCCGAAGGAACGGATCGAGCGCGCAGCGAGACGTCGCCACCACACCGACAAGCAGAGCCAGTCCCAGGCCGTGCACGCGCTCGGGGCTGAACGACAGCCATTCACGCACTGCCGGCAGGTCGCAGCGCAGCGGATCGGCATCCGGCGATCTGCGCAGCTTAGCGCCGATGAGCCCCGCGGACTCGGCCACCATGACGATGCCAACGACCTCTGCATCCTGTCGATCCAAGCAGCCGCGCACGACGCTGCCGAGGCTTGCCGGCCCGCCGCCGCCGTCGGCGTCGAAGCGCAGCAATCGCTGGAAGCTTCCCTCGCACGCGAGGCCGTAGAGGAGCTGCGGGGTCGGCACGAAGGCGCCCGCCGACAGCAGGTAGTCGGGATGGTTGGTGCCGTCCGTGGGCAGGTACGCGGCGACCCCGCCGGCCGCCAGCAGCTCGCCGAACCGCCCGCGACAGTCGTGGTAGTCACGGCCGAATGCGCCCAATCCCACCACCATCGTAGAGGCTCCGATCTCGATGGAACGGCAATCTTCCGGCCCATAGCCAGTGCGCTGTAGCTTCAACGGATCGCCGAGCATTCGGCATTGCAACGCGGCTCTGCTCTCGAGGTCGAAAGACTCGAAGCGGACTCCCTCGGCTTCGAAATATCTGCCCTCGGCCGGAGCCGCGGTACGGGGCGCTTCTTCGCCGAAGAGCACGACCAAACCAGCCATTTCCAGGACGGTACGAACCGCAACAGACGGCTGCACGACGACAAAAGATCCAGACAACTGTTGAGCCTGTTTGCGGAAGCGAAGCAGCACACGGACACCGGCAGAGCTCATGTACGACACGCCCGACATGTCGACGCGTAGATGGTGCGTGCCACTGTGGAGGATCTCTTCGATCGCGTGTGTGAGATGATCCGCCCAGTGGGCATCCAGGCGCCCGTCCACGCGGAGCTCCGCCGTTCCGGCCAGGGACTTTTTGGTGATCTCCACCGCCTACTCCAGGACCTCGTCCGCCCGTGCCCGTACAGCATCCGGCACGACGATGCCTGCCATCTTCGCCGCGGCAAGGTTCACGATCAGCTTCGAACCCTCGACTTCGTGAAACGGCATGGTCGCCGGCGATTCCCCCTGGATCACCCGCGCCGCCATGACGCCGGCTTCGCGCCCCGACTCGTAGAAGTCGCGTGCCGCTACGGCGACGGCGCCGTTCTTGGCATCGCTGCTCAGGAAGCCGAACACTGGAACCCGCGCGTGCTGGGCCTGCCGTACGATACTGGGGAAGCCGGCGATGGTGAGATTGCTGCCCACCTGGCAGATCGCGTCAATGTCTTGCGCCAACAGAGCGAGCGTCGCGTCGGCGACGTCCGAGCTCGTGTTGACCGGCAGGGTGGCAAACTCGAGCCCGTGCTTGGCCGCTACCTCGACGGCCTGCTTGGTGCTGAACACGGAGTTCACTTCGGACGGCACGACCAGCGTGCCCAGCCGGCGCGCCCTTGGCAGCAGCTCTTGGATGAGCCGTACCACCTCTTCGTAGGCCGCCACCGTCGGCACGCCGGTGACGTTCGGCAGGTGTTCTTCGTAGCTGGTGCCAGCACCGGCGCCGATCGGGTTGGAGGAGAAGGAGAACACGATCGGAATCGTCTTCACGCGCTGCACGGCCGCCTGAAGAGTCGGCGTGGACAGCGTCAGGATCAAGTCGGCATCGTCGCTCACCGCGGCGTCGACGATACCGCTCAGCGTCGGCATGTCCCCTTGCGCGTTGCGGACGGTAACGGTGTATTCGTGCCCCTCGGCCAGGCGGCTCGCTAGCCCTTCCCGCATGCCGCGCTCCACGTCGTCACTGTCGAGTGCGCTCACCATCTCGAGGATGTGCACCTTCCAGATCTTTCGTGACTCGGTTCGCCGCTGCGGCCGATCGGAAAGCAGCAAGACCAATGACACGATGGTGATCAGAACGGTCCCCGGGCCCAGTCGTCGCAGAGCTACCGACATCGTCGCCTGCTCACCCCCCGCGCCCTATAACAAGCCAACCTCGTTGAGAAGGAGCCCGGCACTGCGGCTGAATGTGGCCAAGATGCCGGCAGTCGTGAGCATTCCAAACTCGTTTGTGGCACTTTCATCGGCGCGATGTTCGACGACAGTGCCCGGCTGCAATTGTTGCATCAGCTCGGCTGCGCCTTTGCCTCGCGTACCGAGCTGGAGGACCTCTGTCGGCTGGTGATTTCCAAATGCGGGGAGGCGCTGCACGCCGAGGGAGTCGGCATCCTGCTGCAGGATCCCCATACGCAGGAGTTGTTCTTTCCCTATGTCGCTAACGAAGATCCGGTGGCGGCTGAACGCTTGCGAGGGCTGCGCTTCCCCGCCGATCGCGGCATTGCCGGAGAGGTGTTGCGCTGTGGGCGGCCGATCCGGGTCGACGATGTTCATGCCGACCGGCGCTTTTACTCGGGAGTCGATCAGCAGTCGGGTGCGCGCACGCGCAACCTCATCGCCACACCGCTGCGCACGGAGCAGGGGGTGATCGGCGTGCTGCAAGCCGTGAACCGTCGCGGGCTCACCGGCTTCTCCGACGACGACCTGGCCTTTCTCGAAGCCCTCTCCGGCAGCGTCGCCATCGCCATCGACAACGCTCGCGCCATGGAAGAGCGCGCCGCCCTACGGGCGCTGCGCCGCGAAATCGAGATCGCCAGCGAGATCCAGCAGTCAATCCTGCCGCGCCGCTTTCCCGCTTTTCCGGAGCGCAGGGACTTCGATCTCCACGCCGCGATGCTCCCGGCCCGCGACGTCGGCGGGGATTTCTACGACTTTTTCCTGATCGACTCGACACATCTCGCCGTGGTCATCGGAGACGTCTCCGGGAAGGGCATGCCGGCGGCCATCTTCATGGCCGTCAGCCGCACGCTGTTGAAGGCCACGGCGCTCAGCGGCATCGCGCCTGCCGCGTGCTTGCAGCACGTCAACCGATTGCTCCACGCGGAGAACAACTCGGAGATGTTCGTCAGTTTGTTCTATGGGGTTCTCGACCTGCGCGGCGGCCGAGTCACGTTCAGTAACGGCGGACACAACCCCCCGCTTTTGAAGAGCGCCGTCTCCGGCGTACGCCGCCTCGCTTCCGGCCAGGGGTGCGTGCTCGGCGTCTTCGGAGACGCCGCATACGAGGGCACGACCTGCGCGATCACCCCGGGGGATACCTTGCTGCTGTACACGGACGGCGTCACCGAAGCGATGGATCCCGCCGGAGAACTCTACGGGGAGGAGCGACTGCACTCGCTCGTGCGGCAGGATCATGGCTCGCCGCAAGCGCTGATCGACGCGCTGATCGCTGACGTGCGACGTCATGGCGCCAAGGCGACGCAGAGTGACGACATCACGCTGCTCGCGGTGACCTATCGAGGCTGAACCATGCTTTCGCCCACAGGGCACCGCGCCGAAGTCCGCCTCTGTAATCGCCTCGACGAGCTGGATCGCCTCCACGCCCTCGTCGCGCAGTTCTCCTCCACGAACCGGTTGTCCACGGAAATCGCCTTCGCACTGAGCCTCGCGATCGAAGAGCTCGTCACCAACGTGATCCTGCACGGCTACGACGACGCGGCGGAGCACGTAATCGTGGTTTCGCTGTCGCTCGACGCCGGAGCGGTCGTCGTCGAGATGGAAGACGACGGCCGCTCGTTCGATTCCACGCGGGCGCCCGCCGTCGATCTGTCACTGGATCCGCAGCAGCGCAGGATCGGGGGTCTTGGGCTTCATTTCGTCCGCAGCACGATGGACGAAATGACGTACCACCGCCGCGGCAACCGCAACCATCTGCTCATGAAGAAGCGGATCGGCGAAACGATTTGACGCCGCGCGAGAAGTCTTGAGCGAAGCAGGTGGGCGACCTATCGCCGGCTTCGACGAGCTGTAGCGAGAAGGGCCTCGACCTCAGAAGCGCAGCAGACCCTCCTGCGCCACCGAAAGGATGCGACGGCCGTCGCGGCCGTACATAGCGCCGAACGCGAGCGCTCTTCCGGCTACGGCGACCGGGCTCTCGCAGACGTAGAGCACCCAATCGTCGAAGCTTCGCGCTTCGTGCAGCCACACCGCATGGTCGAGGCTCGCGGCGTGGCGGACGCTCCAGATCGGGCCGTGGGGCCGCGCGGCTACGCGAAGGAGTGTGCGGTCGGTCGAGAACACGAACATCGCGGCGTGAAGCAGCGGATCGTCCGGAAGCTCGCCGCGCGGGCGGATCCACACGCGGCGGTAGGCCGGCAGGCGGTCGACGCGGTCCTTCGGGTCGGCGTCGCAGACGCGGAGCTCGACGGCGACGTCGGTACGCCGCTCGGTGCCGAGTGTGGCAGCGCGCAAGTCCTCCCAGTCGGGCAGTCCATCGGGATCCGGCGCCTCGGGCATCGGGTCCTGATGCGAGATGCCCTGGCTCGGGGTCGTGAAGCTCGCGGTCGCGACGATCGTCACATCGTTCGACTGCGTCCCGGTGACCCGGCGAGCGCCGAAGCTCCGGCCGTCGCGCAAGCGCTCGACGGCGAGCTCGAGAGGCACGCGCGACCGCCCGGGGCGGAGAAACGAGGCGTGCAGCGAGTGCAAGTGCCGGCCATGCACGGTCCTGCCGGCAGCGACCACCGCTTGGGCGAGAAGCAGTCCGCCGAAGAGGCGCTCGGGGCGGGCGCCCGTGCGGGCACGGAAGACGTCAGCCCGGCTCTCTTCGAGATCGAGACCGCGAACCAGGCGGGCGAGCGGGTCCGGCGGCTGCATGGGGAGAGCGTACCCGAAGCCGTCACGCAGCTCGGCGCGACGCTCGGTCAGCTCGCTTCCTGCCCCCGGTTGACGAGAGCGCGAGCGACCGACGCCTTGACCACGGGGATCTCGTCGTCGGCGAGCGGCTTCATCCATTTCTTGCGCGCGAGCGCGGCGGCGATGAACGGCTCCAGCTCCTCCAGCTTGCGGGCCTCTCGCGCCGCCACGTCGGCCTGGAAGTCCGGCATCACTTCGCGGGCGAAGAGCTCGAGGGACTGGCAGATGTAGCGGTGCTCGTTGCGGCCGGCCTGCTGGAGGAAGATCACCTGATCGACGCCGGCTTCCTGCATGGCTCGCAGATGAGTCCGCATGTCCTCCGGCGTGCCGATGCCTCCGGAATTGGCGCCGCCGTTGCGCGCGGCTTCCATCATCTCGGCGGTGCGATCGCCACGCTTCTCGAGGTACTCGCCCCACAGGTTGGTGCGGCCGGGGACGGTATCGTGCGCCACGAGCGCGTTCAGCGCGTAGCCGAAGAACTCGAAGCCTTCGTGGCCGCGGCGGATCGCCTCCGCCCGGTCGTGATGCAGCGAGAAGCTCGACACCATGGCGATGTTGGGATTGACGCTGTGACCGAGCGGCACGCAGGCTTCGGACTTGATGATGCCGTAGTAGATCTCCGCCCACTTGTGCGCCTCCTCGGGATTCAGGAACGAGAAGGCGAGCGCGCCGAGGCCCTGCGAGGCGGCGACACGGATCGTGTCGCGGTTCGTGCATGCCATCCACATCGGCGGATGCGGGTTCTGCACCGGCTTCGGAAGCACGTTGCGGCACGGCATCGAGAAGTACTTGCCCTCGAAGCCCGGGTAGGGCTCGAGCACCATCATGTTGGCGACCTGCTCGGCCGCCTCCAGCGACATCGCGCGCTTCTCTTTCGCCGGGATGTGGAAAGCACCGAGCTCGAGGCGCGTCGCTCCCTCGCCGATGCCGAAGTCGACCCGGCCGTTCGACACGATGTCCAGCGAGCCGAGCATCTCGGCGGTGCGCGCAGGGTGGTTGTAGTTGGGGATCACCTGGCGGATGCCGTGCGCCAGGCGGATCCGCTTGGTCCTCGCCGCAGCGAAGGCGAGGAACACCTCTGGGGAAGACGAGTGCGAGTACTCGTCGAGGAAGTGGTGCTCAACCTCCCAGGCGTAATCGAAGCCGAGCCGGTCGGCAAGCTCGACCTGATCAAGCGCCTCGTGGAAGAGACGATGCTCGTCACCGGGGTTCCAAGGCTTCGGGAGCTGGAGCTCGTAGAACACGCCAAATCTCATCGGTCGGTCCTTGCGCGGCTGATGCTCGATTCCAGTGGATCGTAACAGCCACTCGTATCACGTTCGACGGCGCGCGCGAGGGTGCGCGCGCTCCATCCCTCGTCGCTCCCTTCGACCTTGACGAGACCGCGTTTCAACCGGCCAACGACCTCACGCAGACGCGGGCGTAGGAGACGGGGCGGGCGGCTCCATCGCCACGTGCTCGCGGGCGATGATGCCCGAGAGAGGGCCGGTGACGAAATTGGCCTCGTCCTCGCGCGTCAGCCGGTATTCCTCGGTGGTCGCCGAAGCGCGCATGGCGGCGGTGTCGTCGAACCACGTCGAGGCGATGCCGTCGTAGCCGCGGGTGCCCGGGTCGTCGATCGCGTGGCTCTGCACGTAGCGGCGGATCGGCGCGATCCGCGCGGCGAGCGGCCCATGGTGCTCGCGCCAGTAGCGATGGAAGGCCTCGGGTGCTAGGTCCCGCTTGCGCACCACGAACTCGACGTCCTTGACGCCAGCCTTCGGCTTCGGTCCGTCCTTGATGAGGTACTCCACCGTCAACATCGCCCCCGCCGTGGAGCTTTCGCGGAAGCGATCGGCGTCGGCGCGCGCTCGCGCGAACGCTGCGCTTTCCCGCGCCTGGTCGAGCGCGGCTCGGTCGTCGAACCACATCTCGGCGAGCCCATCACAGAAGGGCTCGCCCTTGCGATAGCCGGAGAGCAGCACGTGGCTCTGCACGTAGCCGCGAAGTCCCGGGATGGCGAGCGCCTTCTCGACGTGCGCGCCGCGCCATTCGACTTGGAACGCCTCGGGCGAAAGCTCGGCCTTCCTCTTGAAGAACGTCACCAGCTTGATCATCGCAGTCTCACCTCCAGCGCTGGATCACCTCGCGAGCGAACCGGGTCATCAGCTCGTGCGCGTTGCCGCCGAGCACGATGCCGAAGTCGGTGGCGCCGGCGGCGGCGAACTGGCGCACGCGCTCGAGGCACTCGTCGGGCGGTCCGACGATCGCGATCGTTCGGATCACGTCGGCGTCGAGCAACTCGTAGTGCTCCTTGCGCAAGCGCAGGAAGTAGTTCTCGTAGAATCGGGCGAAGTCACGATCCGGATCGATCTTCTCCCTTTTCATCCAGCCCATGAACCGCTCGAGCGGGCGAGCCAACGCTTCGGGAACGCCGATCGGCTTGCCGTTCGCATCGACCGCGAGGCTACCGGCATGGATCTGATAGCGGAGCGCCGAGAAGATCGAGGGACCGACCGCCATGCGCGCCTGCTCCGAATCCACGCGCTCGCCGGGGCGGGTGACGTAGACGTTGTGGAAGCAGACCGTGCGAAAGCCGTCGGCGGCGAGGCTCCTGTGAGCTTTGGCCGCGCCCTTGTCTAGGAGCCCGCGCGCAGCCCGCAAGTCGTCCGGGCCGCCCCAAAACGTGATGTAGCCGTCGCCCACCTCGCCTGCCAGCTCGAGCGCCTTCGGCCCGAACGCTCCGACGAGGATCGGGATCGGTCCGTCGAGATCGATGATGCCGCGGTCGGGGTGCATCAAGCGGATCGGCCGTACGCGGTCGCCCTCGCGGTAGTCGACGGTCTCGCCTCTCAGCAGACCTTTCACGACGAGTAGATACTCGCGGAACGCCGCGACACCCATCGGCGGCATGCCCATCGTCCGGCGCCCCGTGTTGCCGGTGCCGATGCCGAGCGCGACGCGACCGGGGAAGAGCCGGTTCAGCGTGGCGATCGAATGCGCGGTCACCGGCGCGATTCGGGTCGGCGCCACCGCGACGCCGGTGCCGAACGTCATGCGGCGCGTCTGCTGGGCGCAGAGCGCCATGATGACGTAGACGTCGGAGTAGACCATGTGCGAGTCGAACAGCCATCCGGCGTCGAAGCCGAGCGCCTCGGCCGTGGTGGCGTGAGCGGGTACGTCCGGCGTGGCGGGGCTGACGATGCCGAATCGCATGGGAGCCTCCTCTGAAGCCTTTGCGCGCCGCGATTGTTGTCACGGTTCGTGCCGGCGGTACAACCGCCTTCGCGCGACCCCATGGCCGCCCGAGCCCGCTTGACGAGTCGCCGTGGCGCCATGTACGCCGAGGTGGATGAGCGCAGGCAATGGCCGCCGCCGTGGGCCCTCTTGGACGCAGCGCACGCGCCGCGTCGGCGATCTGGATCTGATCGTCCTCGAGATGGGCCGCGGGAAACCGCTCCTCGTACTGCACGAAGAGCTCGGATGCCCGGGTCCACTCGCCTGGCAGGCTTCGCTCGCGAAGTCGCGGAAGCTAGTCATTCCACTCCATCCCGGCTTCGGGCGCACGCCCCGGCTCGAATGGATCTCGAGCACCCGCGACCTCGCCTGCTTCTACGCGCGGTTTGTCCGGGAGCAGTCGCTCGCGCCGATCGACGTCGTCGGCTTCTCCCTCGGGGGATGGATCGCTGCGGAGATGGCGGCGAACGACCCCGCGCTGTTCTCGAGGATGGTACTCGTCGGAGCGGCCGGCATCCGGCCCCCCGAAGGCGAGATCTTGGACCAGTTCCAGCTGACCGGACAGACCTACTTGAGAGCGAGCGTGCTCGATCCCGCGAGCACGCCCGAGTTCACCGACCTCTACGGCGCCGAGCAGACGCCGGAGCAATTCGAGGCCTGGGAGGAGTGCCGCGCGCAGACCGCGCGCGTCGCTTGGCAACCCTACATGTACGACCCGAGCCTGCCACACCTCCTCGAAGGCGTGCGCGGCGTGCGAACTCTCATCCTATGGGGCGAACAAGATCGCGTCGTGCCGCGGAGCGCCGCCGAGGTCTACCGGCGCGCGATTCGAGGCGCCAAGCTCGTGGTATTCCCCGGCAGCGGCCATCGCCCCGAGATCGAGAAGCGGGAAGATTTCACCCGGGAGCTCGAGCGCTTCCTCGGGTGACGGCGAATCGACGGAGGATCGAGCCATGCAGATCATGTGGTTCACCGAGCGCGCCTACCACGAGGCCGACGACGAGAAGAACCTCGCGCTCGAGTACGAGGTCATTCGCAAGCGCAGCTTCTACGGCACGCCAAACACCTACTTCGACCCCAAGCGCGGCGCCGAGCTGCTCAACATGTACCTCGACGAGAAGGTCTACAGCGAGGAGCTCGGCGCCTTCGACGCGCTGATGTTGAACGAGCATCACGGGACGCCGTTCTGCCTCGGCGCGGTGATGGACGTCGAGGCGGCGATCCTCGCGCGCATCACCAAGAAGGTCCGGATCGTGCTGCTCGGCAATCCGATCCCGACGGTCGCCAATCCGCTGCGCCTCGCCGAAGAGCTGGCGATGATCGATCTCATCTCGGGCGGGCGGCTCGTGCCCGGCTGGGTGCGCGGCGCCGGCAGCGAGCAGCTCGCCAACAACGCGAACCCGGCCTACAACCGCGAGTACTTCGAAGAAGGCCACGACCTGATCGTCAAGGCGTGGACGGAGCCCGGGCCGTTCCGCTTCGAGGGCAAACACTTCCACTTCCGCCACGTGAACCCGTGGGTGAAGCCGCTGCAGCAGCCGCATCCGCCGATCTGGATCCCGGGCCTGATCAGCCCGGACACGGTGCGGTGGTGCGCCAGGAAGCGCTATCCGTACGTCGCACTCGCCACCTACCCGGAACCGACCGCCGAGCTTTGGCGGATCTACGCGCAAGAGGCCGCGCGCGAAGGCTACCAGGCGGGCTCGGAGAACTTCGGCTACATGCAGCCCCTCTTCGTTGCCGACGACCAGAAGCGCGCCGAGGAGCTCGGCAAGCGCTACCTCTTCGGCGGGCACTTCGCGCACTTCGCGCGTCCGGAGTGGATGTTCCCCCCGGGCTACAACTCGAAGGAAGCCACGGCGCGCATGGCGCGGCAGTTCGCCAACCCCAACCTGCCGGGGCACACGATGGTCGCCGAGTGGCAGGAAAACGAAGACGTCGGCGAGGTGCGGAAGAAGATCTACGACCGCTTCGACATCGCGCAGCAGGACCTGCAGATGATCGCCGGCACGCCGGACTACGTGATCCCGAGGCTCAAGAGAGTGATGGACGTGCTGCGGCCGGGGATTCTTTCGTTCTGGATCGACGGCCCGCTGCCGCGCGCGGACCGGTTGAAGTGCCTGAAGCTCCTCGCCACGGACGTGATTCCGACATTGCGCGCGTACGCCCGCGAGCTCGGCATTTGCGATCCGTTCGAGCGCAAGCCCGGCTCGGTGCCACTCGCCGCGTCGGGGCGCGTCGAGCAGGTGGCGTGGCCGGAGCTCTTCGCGTCGGCGTGAGCTCGGAAGCGAGCCCGGATCCGCCCGCCGGCCGGTACGACGACGATTCGAGACCGCGTTCCGCTCACGGCTAGCGTCCCGTCCCGAACCGACCTGAAAATGTATCCGGTTCAGCTCGGGGCGAGGCGAACTACGGCTGATCGCGCAGCGGATAGGCTGTCGATCGCGTTCCGGGAGCAGCATCGTGACCCTGCGCCCGGTAGAGGAGGCGCAGAGCGAAGCCGCCTGCGAGCAGGAGGACGATGGCCGAAGTCGGTCGCTCGCTGCCGGTCGTGATCCTGCGTCCGCCCCGTGGGCGTTTCAGCGGCTGCTGCGCTGCTCGCGCAGCCTCTGGCGGTCGATCTTGTCGGTGCCCGTCTTCGGCAGGCTCTCGAGATACTGCACGTTGCGCGGATATTTGTATGGCAAAAGCTTCCGTTTGACGAAATCCTGGAGATCGCGGGTCATCGCCGCGTCTGCGCGCTGACCGGGACGCAGCGCGACGAACGCCGTCAGCGTCGTCAGCCGGTTCGCGTCCTCGACGGCGAGCACCGCGCACTCTCGGATCGCGGGATGCTCGGCGAGGCAGCGCTCGACCTCCAGGGGGTACACCCACTGCCCGCTCACCTTGACCAGATCGTCCGCCCGGCCTTCGAAGAAGTAAGATCCTTGCTCGTTCTCCCGGAATCGGTCGCCGGTATAGATCCAGCCGTCGCGCATCGTCTCCGCCGTCTTGTCGGGTCGGTTCCAGTAGCAGGGCGCCTGCGAGTCGCCGCGCACCCACAGGATGCCCGGTTCCCCTTTTGCGACCGGCCGCCCCTCCGAGTCCGTGAGACGAAGCTCGTATCCCGGCACTCGCGTCCCGCTCGCGCCGAGAGTCTGCCGCTCGGCGCCATTCGACAAATAGATGTGCAGGACTTCGGTCGAGCCTAGGCCCTCGACGATGGCGAGGCCGTAGCGGCGGCGCCACTCGTGGAAGAGCTCGGCCGAAAGCGGCTCGGCCGCCGACAGACACAGGCGCAGGCTCGAGAGGTCTCGCCCTTCCGATCCGGGATGAGCCACCAGCGCGTTGTAGAGCGTCGGTAGACCGAACAGCATCGTCGGACGATCGCGCTCGATCGTCGTCAGCACCGTTTCGGGATCGGGCCGACCGGACAGCAGCACCGTGGTGGCGCCGACCGAGAACGGGAACGTCAAGGAGTTGCCGAACCCGTAAGCGAAGAAGATCTTCGGCGGCGAGAAGACGACGTCGTGCTCGACGATACCGAGCACCCCTCGGCCATAGCTCTGGTAGGTGTACGCGGGATCGTGCTGGAGGTGCACGACCCCCTTCGGCCGCCCCGTCGAGCCGGAGCTGTACATCCAGAAGGCCATCTCGTCGCGATCGGTGTCGGCGCATTCGAGCCTCGTCGTTTGGTCCGCGAGCCACGGCTCCCACCGCTGCACGGTCACAGGCGGCCCGAGATTGGCCCCGGGGCCGCCGACGACCACGACGTGCCGCAACCGGCTCGCACGCGCGCCGTCGTGCTCGAGGAGAGCTAGGAAGCGCGCGTCGACAATCGCCGCCTCGGCGCCGGAATCCTGCAGGAAGTAGCCGACCAGCTCGGCCGGCGAGAGCGTGTTGACGAGCACGGGAACGAATCCCGCGCGGATCGCGCCGAAGATCGCCGCCGCGTACTCGGGCCTGTCGTCGAGGAGCAGAACGACGCGCCCGCCGCGCGCCAAGCCCAAGCGCCGGAGCCCGTTGCCGGCGCGTGCCGCGGCGTCGCAGAGCTCGCCGTAGCGGACGTGGCGCTCGCCGCAGACGATCGCAGTCTTTGCGCCGCGCCCGTTGCCGAGATTGTCGAAGAGAATGGCGCTCGCGTTATACCGTCCGACGATCGCGAAGCCGATCTCCGCCGCACCGGGAGCGTCGCGCGGGACCGGATCGGAGATCGGCCCGAGGGCTCGACGCGGGCCGGCCGCGCGCTTCGCGTCGACGAGGCCCATGAACCGCGGCGCTTCCTCCCGCAGGCGCTCGTCGGTCATGCGGCCGCTGCGCCGCATGTAGTCGTAAGCGATTTCCCAGGGATCGAGCCGCATCTTGTCGGACATGCGCTCGTACCAGTACGAGCTCTGGTTGGCGGCGGCGACGAGCTTCTCGACGATCGGGCGCCGCGCGCGCTCGAACGTCTCGAGGGCGCCGGGCACGTCGGCGCCCGCCGTCTCGAACGCACGCGCCAGGAAGATGGCGTCGTCGAACGCGAGGCGCGTGCCCGAGCCGATCGAGAAATGCCCGGTGCGGAGCGCGTCGCCGATCAGCACCGCGTTGCCCGCGCTCCAGCACGCGTTCTGGACGAGCGGGAAGTTGCGCCACACGGACTTGTTCGACACCAGCGGATGATTCTGCAAGTCGGGCGCGAACAATCGCTCGCAATACGCGCGGCTCTCGGTTTCGCTGGCGCGATCGAGCTCGGCGCGGTACCACGTGGCGGCGTCGCATTCGACGATGAACGTGCTCATCGTCGGGGAGTAGCGATAGTGGTGAGCGACGAACGCCCCGTGCTCGCTCGTGCGGAACGTGAGAGTCAGACACTCGAACGGTTGCGCCGTGCCGTACCACGCAAACTTGTTCGTGAGCCACTCGACGTGAGGCTGGAACGCGTGCGCGAGCTGGCGGCGCACCATCGAGTGGACGCCGTCCGCGCCCACCACGAGGTCGAAGCCCGCGAGGGGGGCGAGGGATTCGAACGCTCGTTCGAACTCGATGCGTACGCCGAGCGCTTCGCAGTGGCGCTGGAGGATCTGGAGGAGCGCGATGCGCGCGATCGCCGAGAAGCCGTTGCCGTCGATGTCCACTCGCTCGTCTCGGTGGACGATTCGCTGGAGCGGCCACGATTCCATCGCCGCCGCCAGCGTCGCGTGCATCGTGGGCTCGTCACGCGAGAGGAACTCGAGCGCACCGCGCGAGAACACCACCCCGAAGCCGAACGTCGCGTCGCGGGCATTCTGCTCGATCACGACGATCTCGTCGCGCGGTCGCTGCCGCTTCATAAGGAGTGAGAACAGCAGCCCGGCCGGCCCCGCGCCTACGACTGCGATGCGCATGGGAGCACGGCGGTCGTCAGGCTGTTGCCGGGATTCAAGGGCGCAAACCACCTTCAGGCGGTGAGCGCGCCCATTGCGGCGCGCTCTGCCTCCCGCGGCGCCTCGACGATCTTCGGGCTGGCACCCAGCTCCAGCGTCGCGCGACTCGGCGGGGCATATGCGACCCACTCGGGCAGGCTCGCGCTACGCGGCCGTCCGGAGCGTGCGAAGCTCAGCCACGCATCCTGCACGGCTTCGGCGAGCGCCCGCGCCGCCGGCGTCCGGCCGGCGATCGCGCCGACCTCGGCACTGTCCAGCGTGCCGAACACGAACGGCAGCTCGATCCCGTGCACGGCTCCTTGCGGGCGGCCCGGTGTCGTTCCCTTCCACGCGAATTCGTAGACGAAGACCTGAGGCGTGTGCGACACCTGGATCTCGGCGAGCTTCAGAGCCGCGGCTCGGAAGAAGTAGTCCGTCGAGATAGCCAGCCAGGTCTCTGCAGGCGAAGCATCCTCGCCTCGCTCGGCTCGTGCCGCGCGATACGTCTCGGCCATGCGCGCGCCATGCGAGCGCCCCTGCGCGTCGCCCCCAGGGAACAACAAAGAGCACCGCTCCACGAGGGCCGCCGGTTCGAGGGCGTCGATCGCCGGATCGAGGAACCGATAGAGCTTCATCTCCTCGAGGTTCGTGCCGACGATCAGCGGCACGCCTTGCGCGGAGCCCGCGGCGAGCGCGGCATAGGGCCGTTCGGGAATCAGATCCCCATCCGCCACGGGCGAGAAGGGAGGAAGCACCGAGCGCCCCGCGATCGCATTCTGCGCCGCGACGAGCACGCTGGCCGGCACGTCGCGGAGCGCGGTCGCGCGCTCGGGCTCGATCCCGGCCTGCTGCAGGATCTGGCGCGTCGTTGCGAGCGCGGCTTGCGGCGTGCGCGTGAGATTGAGCGAGCCGCTTTGCAAGATCGCCTTGTGAAAGAGGCCACGCGCCCGCGGCATGGTGAGCAGGCACGCGATGTTGACTGCACCCGCGGAATTGCCGAACACGGTGACGTTGGCGGGATCGCCGCCGAAGGCCGCTATCTCGCCCCGCACCCATTCCAACGCGGCGATCTGGTCCAGCATCGCCTCGTTACCGGTGCTGTCGAGCCCGAGCTCCTGGCCGCGCAGAAAGCCGAACGGGCCGAGCCGGTAGTTGAGGGAGACGATGACGGCGTCACCCCGCCGCGCGAGGATGGACCCGTCGTATGCGGATTCGGATCCCGCGCCGATCACCCAGGCGCCGCCGTGAAGCCAGACCATCACGGGCCGCCGGCCGCCGTCTCGGTCGGGAGTCCAAACGTTGAGCGTGAGACAATCCTCGCTCTGCTCGGGGACGACGATGCCGAGTACGGGGGCCAGCGGCCGATCCGCTTGGTACGAGCCGGCCCCGAAGCGCGTGACATCGCGCACGCCCCCCCAGGGCTCGGCGCGCTCGGGCGGCCGGAAGCGCAGCGGTCCGGTCGGCGGCTTCGCAAACGGGATGCCGCGATAGACGCGCACTCCGTTCTCCAGCGCTCCGCGGAGCTTCCCGTAGCTGATCTCGGTCATCGGACTTACGACCGCGCCGCTCGCGAAAGGTCGAAGACCAAGACGTCAGCCCATTCGCGGCCGACGATGTCGACCGTTCCATCTTCGCGGAGCGAGACCGCATCGCCGGCATCCAGGCGGGTGCCGTTCAGATCGACTGCGCCTTGGGCGACATGGATCCACGTCGACCGACCTCGGGGAATCGCGTAGCGAACTCGCTCGTCGTCGTCCAGCAGTGACGCGTAGAGGTTGACGTCCTGATGAATCGTGACGGACCCGTCGCGACCATCTTGGGAGGCGACGAGACGTAGCCGCCCTTGGCGGTCGTCCGGCGGGAAGACCTTCTGCTCGTAGCTCGGCGCGAGCCCGGTTCGCGCCGGCACGATCCAGATCTGCAGGAAGTGAAGAACCTCTGCCGCGGACGGATTGAACTCGCTGTGGGTGATCCCCGTGCCCGCCGTCATGCGCTGGACCTCGCCTGGACGAATGATGGAGCCCGTCCCCAGACTGTCACGATGCTGGAGCTGTCCATCGAGGACGTACGAGATGATCTCCATGTCGCGGTGCGCATGCGTGCCGAATCCCCGCCCCGGCCGGACTCGGTCTTCGTTGATGACCCGGAGATCGCTGAAGCCCATGAACTTCGAATCGTAGTAATCGGCGAACGAGAACGTGTGGTAGCTCTCGAGCCAGCCGTGCTGCGCGTGGCCTCTGTCCTTCGCTCTGCGGATTTCCACGATTCACCTTCGCGCCGTCAGCGCTTCGGCATGGCCTCGACCCACGCGAGCAAGCGCTCGAGAAGCCCGCGCACGAATTTTCGCGTCGGCTCGTCCGACAGAGTGCCGTCGTCGGCGAATTTCTTCTGCGCCTCGCCGACCAAGACCTCGGGGCCGAGCAGGACCGGGGTCTGCGTGAACACGAAAGATTGTCGCAATGCGAGCTGCGCTCGGGCCGTCCCGGTGCGACTCGGCGAGGCGCCGAGCAACGCCGCCGGCTTCCCCGCGAGCACGGATCCCGACGGCGGCCGAGATGCCCAATCGATTGCGTTCTTCAGGACGCCCGGAACGCCGTAGTTGTACTCCGGGGTCGCGATCAAAAGCGCATCCGTCTCCCTGATGGCATTCTTCAAGGCGACTACGGCCTCGGGGTCCCCTCGCGCTTCGACGTCCGCATTGTAGAGAGGAACGTCACCGAGCCGGTCGAAGATGGCGATACTCATTCGTTCGGGCGCGAGCTGAACGGCGGCTTGGAGCAGGCTCCGATTGTAGGAGCTTCTCCGGAGGCTTCCCGCGATCCCGCAGACCTTCACCGCCATGCGGTTTCCCTAGCGGCGCTCGAGCGCGGCTCGATCCCAATGCGCGAGCTCGGCGCCCGCGACGTACGTGCTCTCCATGAATTCGAGCAGCGCATCTCGCGGCGACTCGGCCGCGCGCACCGCGTCGTACGGCAGCACGAACTCCGACAGTTCCCGGCTACGAAACGCTTGCGGCGGGCGGACCATGGCCTCCGCGAACCCCGCCGGCTCCGGAACCGCGTATGCATAGAAGATCGGCGATTCGACCGTCCCGGCTCCCGGCCATTCGCCGCCGGGCCAGAAGCCGTGGCTGATCACTTCGTGCGAATACGCCTCGTCCATGACCGGGTCGGGCTTTTCGCGCTTCGGCGCGCGTCGACCCGAGAATCGGGTGACGGCGAGATCGAAGGCCCCCCAAAAGAAATGCACGGGGCTCGACTTGCCGAGGAATCGGCCGCGAAACTCTTTGAAGACGGTGTCAGTTTGGACCAGGACTTGGAACAGACGCTCCACCGCGATCGGGTCGTACGAGGCGTGCCGGTCGTTGTCGGTGAAACGGATCGGGCTCGGCACTTCAACCGGCATGGTGGAGATTCTCACTTCGACCTTCAGCTCGGCGAGCGCCGCCATGACTTCGCGGTAGAAAGCGGCCACAGGCCGAGCGACCAGGGCGATGGCCCTAGAGGCGCCGTCCGTCGTGGTGATTCTGAGCTCGTGGTCCACGAAGTCGAAGAGGATCTCGACTTGCCGACTACCGCACGGCATCGGCGAAGTCGTCAGCCCCCGCGAAGCGACGTACAGCGGAGCGTGCCACCAGTGATTCACGGCAGGCGTCAGCGTCATGCGGATCTTGCCGACGATCTGTGTCCACATGTGGAGCGTGACGTAGGTGTCCTTCCAGTCTTGGAACGCCAACGGCGGCCAGATCCTCGCCCGCGCCGCGTCGGCCTCCCCGATTCCACCCGGTCGGCCCATCGCGTGGAACCTTAACAGCTACGCCGCCTCGCGCAATCCGGACCGACGGCTCGCCGGAGCGCCCGTCTATTGCGCGACGACCGGATCGAGGGGTCCGGGGGTTTCTCGGCGGTCCCGGGCGGTCACGACGTGGAATCGGCAAGGGACGCGATCGCGTCGATGATCTTCGGCCAAGCGGCGCGCGGCAAGTCGTGTCCCATGCCCTCGATCACCAGCAGTCGTGCGCCCGGCACGGCGTCGGCGGTGTCGAAGCCGCCTTCGACCGGCACGAGCGGGTCGCTTTTGCCGTGGATCACGAGTGTGGGCACCCGCACCCCGCGCAGGCGCTGTTTGCGGTCGCCATCCGCGAGGACGGCGACGAGCTGGCGCGCGACTCCGCTCGGATCGTAGCTACGGTCGAACGCCCGCCCGACCCGGTCACGAAAGCTCGCCTCGTCGAACTCGAAGCCGGGACTACCGACGATGCGAAACGTCTTCACCATGTGGTCGATGAATTCGGCGCGGTCGGAAGGCGAGGGTGTCAAGAGCGCCGTCATCGCTTCGGGTGCAGCCGGCGGCACCTCGCGATTGCCCGTCGTGGACATGATCGAAGTCATCGAACGGACGCGCGCCGGGTGCTCGATCGCCACGGTCTGCGCGATCATTCCACCCATCGAGGCGCCGACGACGTGAGCCCGCTCGATGCCGAGCGCGTCGAGCAGGCCGACGACGTCGGCCGCCATGTCGCGCAACGTATACGGTGGCGCCGGCACCGTCTCCCCGGACAACGACGCGGTCATCGCCGCGCCGACGTCGGGGATGCCGAGCTCCTTGAAATGCCGAGACAGGCCGCAGTCACGATTGTCGAAGCGGATGACGTGGAAGCCGCGACTCCTGAGATCGCCGCAGAAATCGTCCTGCCAGAAGATCATCTGCGCGCCGAGACCCATGATCAACGCGAGCGCCGGTTGCTTGGGATCCCCGAAGCACTCGTATTCGATCGCGATACCGTTGGCCGTGACGTTCGCCATCTCCGCTCCTATCGGTAGAAGATCCGCCGCCATCCCTGACGAGTGAACGGTTGCCATTCGCCTTCGGGCTGCGAGAGTCGGTCGGCGATCGCGTACAGGACGACGGGATTGAACCCGAGCCCGCAATGACTGCCACGGATCTCGATGTTGTCCGTGCGCGGTGAGGGCCGCTCGAGACAGGCGCGCCAGTGAGCGACGCCGTCGGTCCGGCTGAAGATCGCCGTCGAAGGGACCGGCGGCGGCTCCGAAAGGCGGGCGAGAATCTCGGGATCCGGTCTACGAAGCCTCCGGCCGGTGAGCGCCTCGTAGGCGCGATCCACATTGGAGCCGCGACCGCGGCCGGCAAAAGGGCTCCCCAGCGTGATCACCTGGCGAACTCGATCGGGAACGGCGCGCGCAATCTCGCGCGCGTAGACTCCGCCGAGGCTCCAGCCGACGAGGCTGATCTTGCGGCCGCGCTTCCCGAAGAGGTCCGCGATTCGCTGCGCCACACCGTGCTCGATGCGGCCACCGCCATGGAAGCCCAGGTTACGGCCGAGCCGCCACCCCTGCACCCAGTACCCGAGCCGACGCAGATAGAAGCGCAGCGCGACCGTCGACTCGTCGCCGGCTCCGAAGCCCGGCAGCACCAGCACAGGGTGGCCGTCGCCCTGCGGCGCAGCTCTGAGCAACGGGCTTGCCGGAACCAGGGATGCGGCCTCCAGGAGCGCGCGCTGTCCCTCGAGCGCGAAGAGCAGCATCGAGGGTGGCTCGATGGCGTCTGCCGGAGGATCGTCCATTGGATCGTCGCACCGTATGGAATTCAGCGGCGACGACAAGTACCTGGGCGAGGCGGGCGGCGGCGCGAGGGCCTCGAATCCGAGGAATACTTCGAACCACCGCCCGTCGGCTCAGGCGCTCTTTGCGTCACTCTTCTCGGGATCCAACGCTTCGAGAAGCCGCAGAGCGAAGTCCTTCTGATTCTGCGCGAGTCGCTCCCCGAAAGCGAACGCGGCCTCGGCGAGCGCCTTCGGTCGCGGCGGTCGCAACGCGTCGGGCACGGGCAGATCGGGCACGCGCTTTGCGATCGGCGTGACGACCGCCTCGGCTAGGGAAACCGTGAGATCCTGGGCGGCGCGGATCGCCGCGATCACCTCGTCGCCAGCCTTTTCGGCCTGCTTCAACAGTTCCATCGGAATCCTCCTTCTCAAGGGTCGAACGTGCCCGCAAGGTGACCATGACTGCTAGATATGTCAAGCGCTCAGTTGAAAAAAAATTGCACCCGGGGGCGGGGCGACTAGTTGCCGTTCAAGGACTTCTTCGCTGCCTCCTTGGCCTGCAGGGACTCGGAGATGAGCTTGTAGGCGATGTAGTACTTGTAGATGTTGGCCACGTATTGCACCGGTTCCCGGCCGATGCGCTCGCGGACCACCGGCGCCACGTTAAAAAACCAACGGTTGGGATCCAGGCCGCGCGCTTTCGCCTCGACGCGGGCCTTCTCAATCTTCGCGGGTCCCGCGTTGTATGACGCGAAGGCGAAGAGCGCCTTGTTCACGGGGTCCATCGGTTCGTTGGCGTAGTATTGGTCTTCCATGAAGCGAATGTACTTGACGCCGGCGTGGATGTTGGGCTCGAGCTTGCGGATGTCCCCGACGCCCATCTCCTTGCCTGTCGGAGGCATCACCTGCATCACGCCGACGGCGCCGACCCTGCTGCGGGTCGAGTGATCGAGTCGTGACTCCTGGTAGCCCTGGGCCATCAGCAGTAGCGGGTCGAGGCCGTACTGGTTACCGTACTTTTCGAAGAATCGCACGACATCGCGGAACTTCTTCATCTCTCGCTCCGCGGTCGCGTTCTTCACGTACTCCGTGCTCTTGAGGTAGCGGTGCAGCAGCACATTACCGAACGTCGTGCCTTGCCGGTGGGTCTTGATGAACGCGTCGAGCTTGGCCTTGAGCTGCGGGCTCCCCTTGCGGATCGCCCAGGCGAGGTCGCTCCCTTTGCGTATCGCGGCCTCGGGATGAAGCCGTATGCGGGTGAAGACCTGCGCCCAGAATTCCGCCTTGTACTTGTCGACGACGATGAACTTCACGAGGCCGGCGTTGATCATCTCGAGCAGGTCCTCGTCTTCTAGCTCCTCGGGGGCGAGCCGCAGGACGGCTTCCGCCTTCCCCTTGCGCCGTAGCTCCCGATTCAGCTCGACGAGGCTCTCGTAGTAGCTGCTCGACTTGCGCACGAAGACTTCCCGACCCGCGAGGTCGTCGACGGTCGAGAGCCGCGGCGACCGCGGGCCGCTCACGACGATCTCATCGACTCCAGAGAAGGTCGGGGAGGTGAAATCGACAAGCTCGCGCCGTTCCGGAGTGACCGTCAGCCCGCCGGCGGCGACGTCACCCAGCCCGTTCGCAATCCGCGTCAACAGCTCGTCACGCGGCACGGGGATGAAGACGACGTGCAGCGGGCGTTGCCCCTTTTTGAGCTTGCGGTTGACCTCGTCCTCGAACTCCTTGAAGGCGTCGTAGACGATGCCACGCTGCTGGCCGCGATCGACGAAATAGAGGGTCTTGCTGGGGACGACGAGCACACGCATGACCCACCGGCGCATCATCGCGTCGAAGTCTCCCGTCCACTTCTGATTCGCGAAGGCCTTGACGGGCAGGCGTGTCTCGGCCGCTAGCGGAGCGCGGAGCGAGATCGACGAGAGAACCAGCGCGATCATCCACGCGCGAGCCGACAACGGGTGCGGGCATGCTTCAGACCTCGGGTTCATGCTCGACGACAGTGACCGACCATGGTCTCGGAGCGTTCCCAGACGACGGGGGACCCGCTTTCGCCGTTGCGATCGACCACATATCGACCGAATCGTCAAGAAGCCGGATCGCCGACTGGCTCGTCCGAAGTGCGATCTCGCACAGGAGGAAGGTGGCGGCGCGGTCGTTGCATTCTGACTCCGGCGACACTACATCCGCACGCGTCGAGCGACAGCGATCCCATGAACTACCGGCTCTCCGTCATCCTGCTCGTGCTTGGCCTGTGGGTCGCCCTTCTATTGGCGATCGAAGCGGGGCGGATGCTTGGGGCTCGACAGCTCGGGACGCAGTCGAAGGAGAGCGCCGGGCTCGGCGCGGTCAACGGCGCGGTCTTCGGCCTCCTCGGATTGATCATCGCCTTCACCTTCTCGGGAGCCCTGACGCGTTTCGACGAACGCCGAAAGCTCATCGTCGAGGAGACCAACGCGATCGGCACCGCCTATCTACGCCTCGACCTGCTCGCTCCCGAAGCGCAAGCGCTCCTGCGAGCTGATTTTTGCCGCTACGTCGATTCGCGTCTGGAGGTCTACAGACTGCTGCCCGACGTCGTCGCCGCCCGGGCGGCCTTAACGAAGTCGAACGAGCTGCAGCACCAGATCTGGCGGCAAGCCGTCGACGCTTGTCGCGTCGTGGGCCCGCCTGCGCCGATGCTTCTGCTGCCAGCGTTGAATCAGATGATCGACACGACCACCACCCGGACGATGGCGGCACCCGCCCACGATGGTCTTCGTGATGCTCTTCGGCGTTGCGCTGGTCGGATCGCTGCTCGTCGGCTACGGGATGGCGGGTGCGCGCAGCTGGGCGCACGTCCTCGCGTTCGTCACAACGATGGCGATCACGATTTGGGTCATCTGCGATCTCGAGTACCCGCGCTTCGGATTCATCCGCATCGAGGCCTTCGACCAGGCGATGGTTGACCTTCGGAAAGGCATGGAGTGAGAGACGGGTAGGCGAGCGGCTGCGAGAGACATGACCGCGGATTCGACATCGGAGCTCGGAGCGAGCCTTTCACGGCTTCTTGGCGAGCGGATTCCGAGCTTTCGCGCGCTTCGCGCCATCGACAGGCTGTCGGGCGGCGCGAGCCAGGAGACCTATCGCGTCGTCATTCAGACGCAAGAGGGCGATCGCCGCCTCGCCATGCGGCGCGCCCCGGGAGGGAGGAAAGATCCCACCGCTCACGGCGGACCCGGCTTGCGGGTCGAAGCGGAGCTTTTCCGAGCGGCGCGCGCGGCGGGCGTTCCCGAACCGGAGATCGTCCACGTCTTCGAGGAGCGTGACGGGCTCGGCGAGGGCTTTCTCATGGAATGGGTCGACGGCGAGACCCTCGGCCCGCGCATCGTGCGGGGCGAGGAGTTCGCTGCGATCCGGCCGCGGCTCGCGCGCCAATGCGGCGAGATCCTCGCGCGGATCCATTCGATCGACGTCCGCGCCACCGGCCTCGACAAGCTTCTCCAGCACCAGGACACCGAAGCGTTCGTGCGCGGCATGTGGAAGCAGTACGAGGCCTACGAGACTCCGCAGCCCATGATCGACTACGCTGCGCGGTGGCTGCTCGAGAACCTGCCGCCGCCGAGCGAGCCGAGGCTCGTGCACAACGATTTCCGCAACGGCAATCTGATGATCTCGCCGCAATCGGGCGTCGTCGCCGTGCTCGACTGGGAGGTCGCCCACATCGGCGATCCGACGCGGGATCTCGGCTGGCTTTGCACAAACTCGTGGCGCTTCGGGCAGAGCGAGCTGCCCGTCGGCGGCTTCGGCGAGATCGGCGATTTGCTCGCGGGGTACGAGGCGGTGTCGGGCCGGCGCGTCGATCCGGCGCGCCTCAAGTTCTGGATCACTTTCGGGTCGTTCTGGTGGGCGGTGGGCTGCCTGACGATGACCTCCGTCTATCGCTCCGGGCTCGATCGAAGCGTCGAACGGGCGGCGATCGGCCGGCGGACGTCGGAGTGTCAGATCGACTGCGTGAACCTGTTGATCGCGGGTCCCGTCGAGCCGCCGCGCGGCGAGCCCGGCCGGTCCGCGCTCACCATGCCGCGCACGGATGAGCTGATGACGAGCGTTCGAGATTTCCTGCGCGACGAGGTCATGGCGGCGACGCGCGGGCGGACGAGCTTTCTCGCGCGGGTCGCCTCCAACTCTCTCGACATCGTGCTGCGCGAGCTCGAGCTCGGGCCCGTGCATCGCGCCGGCGAGCGAGAGCGTCTCGAGCGGATCCTCGGCCATGGCGGCGATCTCGAGGCGCTTCGCTGGGAGCTGGTACGAGCCCTTCGCGACGGTTCCATGCGGCTCGATCGGCCCGGACTCGCCGAGCATTTGCGAACGACCGTCGTCACTCAGGTCGCGATCGACCAGCCTCGGTACTCGGGATACCGGACGGCGATCGACGCGGCGCACTGACCTGCTGATGAGCGAGCGGCCGAAGATCGACCTCCTCGACCTCCGTCAATACGAGACAGAGGGTCAGCCGCACGACCTGTTCCGCTGGCTGAGACGCAACGATCCCGTTCATCGGCACGCGGAGCCGAACGGGCCCGGGTTCTGGGCCGTCACGCGCTACCACGACGTCGAGGCCGTCTCGCGCGATCCCGCGACGTACTCCTCGGCTCTCGGCGGCATCATGATCGCGAACGGCAGCGCGGAAGAGCTCGCCGGCGCGCGGAGCATGATGCTCTACATGGACCCCCCGCGGCACGTTCGCTACCGCAAGCTCGTCCGAGCCGCATTCACCCCCGCGAGCGCCGAAGCCGTGAAGCCGCGGATCGCCGAGCTTTCCGTCAAGATCGTCGACGAGGTGATCGAGCGTGGCGAGTGCGACTTCGTGGGCGACATCGCGGGAGAGCTGCCCTCTTACGTCATCGCCGCGCTCATGGGCATACCGCTCGACGACGGCAGGCGCCTCTACCTCCTCACCGAGAAGATGCACAGCGATCCGTCGGTGGTGAGCCCGGAGGATCAACGAGCGGCCAGCCTCGAGATGCTCGGCTACGCGCGCGAGATCGCCGCTCGGAAGCGTCGGCGGCCTGGCGACGATCTCGCGAGCGTTCTCGTCGACGCCGAGGTCGAGGGAGAGCGGCTTTCGGACGAGGAGTTCGACTGGTTCTTTCTGCTCCTCGTCAATGCCGGCGGCGACACGACGCGGAATCTCGTGGCGGGCGGCCTGGAAGTCCTCTTCCGCAATCCGGGCGAGCTCCGCCGCCTGCAAGGCGATCTCGATCGACTGTTGCCGAGCAGCGTCGAAGAGATGCTCCGCTATTGCAGCCCGGTCGTGCACATGCGCCGCACCGCGACCCGGGACGCCGAGCTCCGCGGCCATAGGATCGCCGCCGGCGACAAGGTGGTGATGTTCTACGGCTCGGCCAACCGCGACGAGGACGTGTTCGCGAACCCTGACCGCTTCGACATCGCTCGCGCCCCGAACGAGCACGTCGCCTTCGGCGCCGGCGGGCCCCACTTCTGCCTCGGCGCGCACATCGCACGGGCAGAGGCGCAGGCCATCTTCCGCGAGGTTCTGACGCGGATGCCGGATGTCGAGCCCGCCGGCGCGGTGGAGCGCCTAGCGTCGATCTTCATCGCCGGTCCGCGAAGGATGCCGGTGCGGTTTTCGCCGGGTTCGCGAAGCGCCCGCCGCTGATCTCGTTCGACGGGGAGCCGTCGCGCGCCTCTGGACATCTCCCGGCATACGTGACGGCGCACTACGAGACGACCCCGTCGAAGGCCATGGTGGTTCGAGGGGCTGCTTCGCAGGCTCGTTCCGTCAGCGCAAGGATCGGCTCGGGGGGCGGGGCCAGCTTTGTTGGACGCCTTCCGCCCCGATGGCCGCGAGCTGCTCGGTCGTCAGCCCATAGCGCTTGGCAATCGCCTTCCTGTCCTCCTCGTCGGCTTGCTTGCGGAACTGCTCCCGTGTCTCGGCACGACGCTGCCAGCGATCGCTCGGCGCGCTCGGGTCGGGCGGAGGATAGCGCCGGTCCGCCTCCAATTCTGCGTGGTCCTCCGCGCCCAGGATGTCCAGGTAGACGTCGCGCCGCTGCGCCTCCGTGAGACCGAATTTCGTGTCCTCGCGCACCGTCGGCTTTACGGCCGGGCGCGGCTCGGGAGGAGGAGCCATGTCGAACGTCGGCACCCATCCCCGGAAGTACGCGCCGAGCGCCGCGGCGCCCAAGGCGGCGAAGAGTAGCACCGTGAGCGTTCCACCTCGGCGGCCCCTGGATCTCTGTGTCCCGTCGTCGATCCTCCCGCCGATCGGCACGCCGCAAGCCGGACACCGCCGGGCACGCTTCGGAATCGGCCGTTTGCACCCGGGACATTTGACGAATTCCACGCCTCACCCCCCCAGAATCCGCCGGTCATCGTCGGCCTGCGGCGTTTCCTGCAAGCAAGTATAGTAGCCCTCATGCACGCGACGCGAGCCCGGGAGGCCGGTTCGTCTGGCTCGAGATCGAGGTACGCGAAAACCACGATCTTGCTCCTCGGGATGCTCGTCTTGCTCAGTGGACTGATATGGCTTGCGCTGGACCGGGCCATCGAGAGCATCGTGGCACCCGCCGTGCCCGAGGATGCGGTCGCGCCGGTGTTCCGCTTCGTGAAAGGCGGTACCGAACAGCCCGACACGATGGTCTGGCTCACCTCGACGGCTCTCGAGGATTGCGCTCAGGTGCGCGATGGGAGAAGTCGAGACGTCAAGAGGCAGATCCGGGACCTCATGAGCTCTGCGAATTCGTCGCCTGATGAGAAAGACGAACAGGCATGCGCGCCGTTTCAGCTCGGCAAGGTCGCAGCCGGCACTCGGGTGGAGATCCTCGGCGAATGCGGCGAGATGGTGAAGGTCAAGATCGCGTCCGGGAGGCTTCGAGGCCAACGAGGATGTATCGAGACCGATCGGCTCGACGATCGCGGGGCACCTTCCGAGTCGCCCCCGGCGGCAATCCAGGAGGAGCGATGAGAGCGAGGTGGGGCCAGTGAGCGACGTGCGATCGACCCACGTCCAGGTTCACGACTACGAGGTCTTGCTGCAGAGCGCCGGGAGCGGTCCTCCGTTGCTGCTTCTTCACGGCGCGGGCGGAGCGGGAATGTGGCTCGAGATCCACGCGCGGCTCGCGGAGCACTTCACCGTGTTCGCGCCGGTTCAACCCGGCTTTGCGGGAACGCCGCTGCCCACATGGGTACGCGGAGCCGACGACGTTGCGCTCCACACGCTGGATCTCGTGCGCGTGCTCGGGCTTGACTCTCCGGTGCTCGTCGGGTTCTCGCTCGGCGGATGGATCGCCACGGAGATGGCGGTGCTTCGCCCGCAGAGCGTCGAGCGGCTGGTGTTGGTCGCGCCGATCGGCGTCAAGACCGAGCAGCCGTTGCCGGACCTGTTCATCATGGAGCCGCTCGAAGCCGTTCCCTATCTCTTTGCCGACGCCTCGAAAGCGATCGCGCTCATGCCGGCCGCGGCGACGCCGGACGTCGTCGTGCGGATGTGGGAAGAGCAAGCCGCCCTGGCCCGCCTGGCTTGGCATCGGCCCTACAATCCGAGCCTGCGCCGGCGCCTGCACATGATCGAGTGCCCGACGCTGCTGGTTTGGGGAAGCGAGGACCGGCTCGTTGCGCCCGCCCACGGCGAGATGCTCGCGCGCGAGATCGCGGGCGCGCGCCTCGAGGTCATCTCCGGAGCGGGACACGCGCTGGCGATCGAGAAGCCGGAAGAGCTCGCACGGCGGATCGTGGCGTTCGCCGGCGATCGAGGGGAGGGATGAGCATGGAGATTTTCTTCTTTCACTTGATGCCTTGGCCGCACATCCCCGAGGACTTCAAAAGCCGCTACCGGAGCTCCTGGGTCGTGCTGCCGAACTCCTGTTACGACCCCGTCGCGGGCCACCGCATCTACCGTGAGTACCTCGACCAGCTCGCGGCGGCCGATGAGCTCGGCTTCGACGCCGTGTGCGTCAACGAGCACCACCAGAACGGCTACGGCACGATGCCGTCGCCGAACGTCATCGCCGCGATCCTGTGCGAGCGCACCCGGCGAGCGAAGATCGCCATTCTCGGCAACGGCATCTGCCTGCGCGACAACCCGCTACGGGTCGCCGAGGAGGTGGCGATGATCGACGTGATCTCCGGCGGCCGGGTGATCTCGGGCTTCGTTCGCGGCATCGGCTGCGAATACTATTCGTTGAGCCTCGATCCCACGGTCTCGCGCGAGCGCTTCTACGAAGCGCACGACCTGATCGTGAAGGCGTGGACCGAGCCGGGGCCCTTCACGTGGGACGGAGAGCACTACCAGTTCCGCTACGTCAACGTCTGGCCGCGGCCGCTACAGAAGCCTCATCCCCCGATCTTCTGCCCCTCCCAGGGATCGAGCGAAACGATCGCCTGGGCGGCTGCGCGGCGTTACCCCTACATCTGCACGTTCACGCCGATGGAGCTGATCGTCCGCTACTACGACCAGTACCGCGACGAGGCCTCGACGAAGCACGGCTACCGCGCGGGACCGGAGTGCTTCGGCTGGACGTCGATGGTCTACTTGGCCGACGACAAGAAGAAAGCGCAGGCAGAAGCGCGCCCGCACGTGAAGTACTTCGCCGAGCGCTGCCTGGTGATCCCGCCGCAGATGCTGATGCCGCCGGGCTACACGACGTCGAAGTCGCTCCGCGGCTTCATCGAGGCGCGCGGCGGTGGATTGATGTTCGACGCCGAGGAGACGCTCGCCAGCGACGAGACGTTGATCGGAACCCCGGAAGAGGTCGGCGAGCGGCTGGTGCGGAACATGGAGCGAGCCGGGGCGGGAATCTTCATGGGGGCGTTTCAGGTCGGCGACATGCCGCACGCGAAGGTGATGCGCAACATCGAGCTCTTCGCCACCAAGGTCATGCCCTACCTGCCGCGCCCGAAGCCGACCGAGCAGGCCGCGTCCGCGTGAGCGCGCCGGCCGCCGCTCACGAAAGCGCGATCTTCGCCTTCTCGGTGTCGACGTACTCGCGGATCGCGCGGATCTTCCCGCCCGCCAGCTCGAAGATGAAGCAATACTCGTTCTCGTAGGCTTTGCCGGTCGCCGACGTGCCGCGGTTCACGAGCTCGACGATGACCGTGTCGCCTTCGCCATAGGTTTTCTTGAACTCCGGCTTGAGACCCGCCGGAAAAGCCTGCGTCACGCCGGCGAGGAACTCGCGCACGGCCTGCTTGCCATTTTTCACGCCCGACACGCCTTCAAGCTTGCCGGTGAGGAACCAAGTCACGTCCTCCGAGAAGTTGGCGAGGGCCGCCTCCATGTCGCCGCCGAGGAGCGTCTGCCAAGTTCGCTTGACGAAGTCCTTGTTCGCTTCGATGGTCATGATCGCCTCCCTTTGCTGAGATCCGACCTTCTACTTCTCCGCTGGCGGGGATGCCAGCCCGGTGGCGCGGAGCGTCCCTGGCGCTGCTCGGGTCTTGCAGCGGGATGCGAACGACTTTACGACTTCTTCTCCGGCCCCTGCTAGATGCCGAGCAGGCGGCCGCGACGAAGCCGGGCAGAAGCAGACAGACATAGGAGGATTCGCGATGTCCGTCACGGTTCCCACTCCGCAGCAGCTGAAGGAAGTAGCCAGTCAGGTGGGCTTGTCGCTGACCGACGGCGACATCGACTCGTTCATTGCCCTCATGCAGCCGAACATCGAGGCCTACAACGTCGTCGACCGTCTCCCCGATCGACTGCCGCCGGTGAAGTACCCGCGGACGCCCGGATATCGCCCCAAGCCCGAGGAGAACGAGCGCAACGCCTGGTACTACAAGACGCGGATCGAGGGAGCGGCTCGAGGCAAGCTCAAGGGCAAGACGGTGGTCATCAAGGACAACGTCATGGTCGCCGGGGTGCCGATGATGAACGGGGCATCGACGCTCGAGGGCTACACGCCCGAGATCGACGCGACCGTCGTGAGCCGCGTGCTCGACGCCGGTGGCGTGATCCTCGGCAAGGCGCACTGCGAGTACTTCTGTGTCTCAGGTGGGAGCCACACCAACGCCACGGGCCCGGTGCACAATCCGCACAAGATGGGCTACTCCGCGGGCGGGTCCTCCTCGGGGTGCGCGGTGCTAGTCGCCCTCGGCGAAGCGGACATGGCCATCGGCGGCGACCAAGGCGGCTCGATCCGCATGCCCGCCTCGTTCTCCGGCATCTACGGCATGAAGCCGACGCACGGGTTGGTGCCGTACACGGGCATCATGCCGATCGAGATCTTCGTCGATCACACGGGCCCGATGACCGCCACCGTGCGCGACAACGCCCTTTTGCTCGAGGTGATCGCAGGGCCCGACGGCTATGACCCCCGACAATATTCCCCGAAGGTTCAGCCGTACACGCAGATGCTTGGCGGCGGCGTTCGCGGCATGAAGATCGCCGTCGTGCGAGAAGGGTTCGCTCAGCCTAAGGCGGAGGCAGACGTCAACGATAAGGTGCGCGCGGCCGCGGCGCAGCTCGGCAAGCTCGGCGCGAACGTCACCGAAGTGTCGATCCCCTGGCATCTCATGGCAGGGGCGGTCTTCTTGCCGATCGTCACCGAGGGGCTGACGCAAACCATGATGTGGGGCGACGGCTACGGCGTTTCCCGGCCCGACCTCTACGTGACGAGCTTGATGGATTTCCACCGCGGCTGGCGCCGGCGCGCGAACGAATTGTCGGAGACGACCAAGCTCTTCCTCTTGCTCGGCTCCTACGTCCGCGAGCACTACGGCAGCCGCTACTACGGCAAGTCGATGAACGTTGCGAGAGAGCTGACCGCGGCATACGATGCCGTGCTGGCCAAGCACGATTTGCTTCTCATGCCGACCACCCCGATGAAGGCGCAGCCGCTGCCTCCGCCAGGTGCCCCCCGAGAAGAGGTCGTGGAGCGGGCGATGGAGATGGTCACCAATACCGCTCCGTTCGACGTCTCGCATCATCCGGCGATGGCGATCCCGTGTGGCATGAGCGACGGGTTGCCGGTCAGCATGATGCTGGTCGGCAAGCATTTCGACGAGCCGACGATCTATCGTGCCGCTCAGGCGTTCGAGCAAGCCGTCGACTGGAAGAAGACGGGTCCGACGCGGCGCGTGCGAGGCGCGCGGAGGCGCAAATGAAGAAGGGGATCAAAGAGCTGGTCGCCGAGGCGGAGGCGGAGATCGAGACCTTGAGTGTCGAGCAGGCCAAGGCGCTCGCCGGCGACCCGAAGGTCACGCTGGTCGATCTGCGCGACGTACGCGAGCTCGAGCGTGACGGCGTGGTCCCCGGAGCCTACCACGCGCCGAGAGGCATGCTCGAGTTCTGGGTCGATCCTGACAGCCCGTACTTCAAGCCTGTGTTCGGCACGGGCAACAAGTTCGTCTTCTTCTGCGCGGGTGGGCTGCGCTCGGCCCTGGCGACGCAGCAGGTGCAGCGCATGGGTCTCGAGCCGGTGGCGCACATCGGCGGCGGCTTCGGCGCCTGGAAGCAAGCCGGCGGGCCGGTCGAGCCGTACGTGAAACCCTCGAAACCGATCAAGACGAGCTGACTAGGAGCTCCGCCATGCAACCACGCTGCGCTCTCCCCGTCGACGAGATCCGCCTCGGCGCCCCCGCCTTCTGGAAGCTGCCGCTCGAGGAACGCGAAGGCGCGTTTCTCACGCTGCGCCGCGAGCGCCCGGTGTCGTTCCACGATCAACTCGATCCGCGGTTGCCGAGCGGGCCGGGCTTCTGGGCGCTCACGCGCCACGCCGACGTGCTCGAAGCCGGTACGACGCCAAAAGTGTTTAGCTCGGCGCGCGGCATCGGCATCGTCGATCTCCCGCCGGAGTTCCTCGAGTTCTTCGGCTCGATGATCGCGATGGACGACCCTCGCCACGGACGGCTTCGCCGCCTCGTCTCGGCCGCCTTCACGGCGCGGCAGCTCGCCAGGGTCGAGCGCGAGGTGGGCGAGGCCGCGGCGCGCGTGATCGACGCGGTCGCCGAGAAGGGCGAGTGCGACTTCGTGACCGAGATCTCGGCGCCGTTCCCGATTCGCATCATCTGCGAGATGATGGGGATCCCCGAGAGCCAGCACGCCTTCGTCTTCGAGCAGACGAACATCATCCTGGGCGCCGGCGACCCCGAGTACGTGGGGGAGACGTCCGACCTCCTGATGGCATTCTACAACGCCGGCGCCGCCCTCGCGGAGCTGATGAAGGATCTCGCGCACACGCGGCGAAGCAATCCCACCGAGGACCTGACGTCCGTCCTGGTGCACGCCGAGATCGGCGGCGATCGCCTGACCGAACAGGAGATGGGATCGTTCTTCGTGCTGCTCGTCGCCGCCGGCAACGAGACCACGCGCAATGCGATCAGCCATGGGATGAAGGCCCTCTGCGATCATCCCGATCAGCGCCGCATCTGGCAGCAGGACTTCGATCGCGTCGCGCCGACGGCCGTCGAGGAAATCGTGCGCTGGGCGAGCCCGGTGATCTTCATGCGGCGGAGCGCCGTCTGCGACACGGAGATCGGCGGCACGAAGATCCGCGAAGGCGACAAGCTGCTGCTGTTCTACCCCTCGGCGAACCGCGACGAGGCGGTGTTCCACGACCCGTTCCGCTTCGACGTGCGGCGCGATCCGAACGACCACCTCGGCTTCGGGGGCGGGCCGCACTTCTGCTTGGGCGCGAACCTGGCGCGGCGCGAGATCACCGTGATGTTCGAGGAGCTGTTCCGCCGGCTGCCGGACCTCGAGATCACCGGGCCGCCGGATCGGCTCTTCTCTCCGTTCATCCACGGCATCAAGCACATGCCGTGCAGATTCTCGCCGCGTCGCCCGCACTGAGGGCTGCGCCGACCGCATTTCCAAGGCGAGGGCAGAGATCTTCGCGTGAGGATCGACCCCGCGTATTTCGCCGTTCACCGTCTCTCGGACGGAACGGAAGTCCGCGTGCGCCTCCTCCAGGCTTCGGACCGCGACAAGCTGGTCGCCGGCTTTCGACGTCTTTCGCCGCAATCGCGCTATCGGCGGTTCTTCTCGCCGATGCCAAAGCTCTCCGACCGGATGCTGCGCCACCTCACGGAGACCGACGACTTCGACCATCTGGCGATTCTCGCCGAGCCGGTGGCGCCGAGCGGCGGAGAGGCTTTCGGCGTGGCGCGCTACGCTCGCCTTCAGGAGGCGCCGGATACGGCCGAGGCCTCGGTTGCGGTGATCGACGCGATGCACAGGAAGGGCCTCGGGCGGCTCCTTCTCACCACGCTCGTCGAAGCGGCCCGCGAGCGAGGCATCCACAAGTTTCGCGCTTGCGTTCTCGCGGACAACGAGCCGGCGAGGCTTCTCCTCCGGTCCCTCGACGAGCATGCGCCCGCGCGAGTCGAGGACGGCCTGCGGGTGTACGAATTCGATCTTCCAGAGCCGTCCCCCGAGGCGCTGTTCGCCGATCCCGTCTACAGGCTCTTCAAGCTGGTCGCGGAGGGCGTGCAGACGGTTCTTCGGTCGCTCGCGACTCCGCTCAAGCGCGGGTCGCGAGGAGAGGCGCGACCCCAGCGCGGCACCGGCGCTACAAGACGTTGAACGCAGGTCGGCATCGGCGGCCGAGGCGCGATCGCGCCACCGGCTCGTCTCGAGCGTCGCGCGGCTCGAAAAGACCGAGCGTTCGCGCTCAGCGCTTCTTCGACTTCTTCTTGGTAGCCTTCGGCGCTTCCGCGGCCCTCATTGCCTTCGCCGCCTTCTCTGCATCCTCCCGGCTGTCGAAGGCCAGGTAGGCCGCGAACCTGCCGCCGACCACTGCGGCCGAAAGCCCGCGCAGGTTGATGCCCGCATCGGCGATCGCTCCGGTCATCCTGGCGCCGAGTCCAGGCCGGTCCGTGCCTTCGACGCGGAGCGCGGATACGCCCGCGGTGGGGCTCAAGCCGGCGACGGCTGCGGCGCCGATCGCCGCGCGTCCCTTCACCGGGGCGAGAAAGACGATCCCCGAGCCCGGCCGGTCGGGCTGGCGGCGGGCGACCAGCATCTCGAGACTCGCGCCCGTGGCGGCGAGCTCCCGAAGGACGCCCGCCAGGCCGCCCGGTTGGTCGCGGATCTCGCCCGACCAAACGTCGATCTTCGTCACCTTCAGAGACATGCTTCTCCTCCTTTCGACGATTGCGATTGAGGGACCCGTCGATCTCCCTCACCGAACGAAGACGTCACGGTACCACCAGAGCAACGCTGCGGTGGTTAGCTCGAGGGGAGTGCTCACCTCGAGGAACTTCCACTCTTCGTTCGCCCAGGCAGCGGGATAGGGCCGTCCGGTGAGAAGGCCGAGCGGGTAGAAGAACATGAAAGCCCACTCGGAAAGCGGGACGTAGGCCAGGTATAGGAAGGCGAGCCACCACCCCCAGCGCCGCAAACCCACGAGTCCGATGATCGCGGCGCCGTAAATGGCGACGTGCGGCAGGGTCGCATACCACGCCGCATCGCCCGTCAACTTGTAGCCGAACCAAACGCGCTCGAGGCTCGTGTAGCGCACCATGAGGAAGCCCCACGCGAGCTCGCCGCGTCGGCCGGGGTCGACGAGCGCGTAGACGTCCTTGAAGACTCCGACGAATGCGACGAATGCGAGCACGCCGGCGAGGACGCCCGCGCGAAAGACGTGCGCATCCACGTCGCGCTGAGGGCGAACGGCGGCGAGTTCCGGATCCATCTTGCTTCCTCCCCGGCGCGGCGAATGCGATGACGAAGGCGCCGGGAATCGTCGCACCGCGAGCCATCGCGATCAAGGCGAGATGGGGACACGGGTGTGGCATTTGAGCGCTGCATTTTCTACACAAGCACGTCGCCGAGTGGCTGAGAGACCCCTGGCGCGAGCTCGTCACCGGCGTCGCGCGCAGAGATCTGCCGTCGAGGAACAGCTCGGCGAGACGTCGCCATTCGCGGTCGCTGACACACACCCATTCCTCCCACCAGCCGTCACCGCACGACCGCGCGACTGCGACGTGCCCGGCGGGCGAAAGCTCGAAATGCGCATTGTACGGTATGTCGGTCGTCATGTTGGTTCCTCGACGTGATCGACGTCGTCAGTCGTCGCAGCCACCGACAAGCATCTTCCTCCTGAAAGTACGTTCCCGTTCTCGTCAGGCGGGATTGTGGAGGCTGCGGATGGGGCCCGGAAAGCGACAAGGCGCGCCGGCTTGCGGATGTCGCTCTTTGTCGCCTCGCTGTCGCTCGAGCGAGCGGCTTGATAGTTCGCCGCGATCGCGCAAGTAGATTGCCGGAACGCGTAGGACCCGAGAGACGACCATGGCGCTCTTCGTCGTGAGACACCACCACACACCCGAGAGTTGCCCGGCGCAGGATCCCTACCTGGGTGTCGGTCTCTTGAATCACCTGAGCCGCCCGAACGTGAGGCATCACGGCGTGGAGATCCTCGGCGAAGCGGTCGTACAGGGCGAGCATACGCTCTACTTGATCGTGGAAGCCGCCGAGGAGGGCCGCTTGCGCGAGTTCCTCCAGCCCTTTCAGTCCGCGAGCCCGTCACGCTACAGCGGGTGCGAGCGTCGTCACGGAGCCCGCACCCGGCCAGGAGGTCCGCAGTGGCGAGCTCGGTATTCGCGGCGTGGCGTGGTCCGGGGCCGCGCCGATCGCGCGCGTGAGGTGAGCATGGGCGGCGGCGGCTGGCAAGAGGCCCGCCTCGTCAGCGAGCGCATGCGTCATAACTGGCAGTCGTGGGAGCTCGTGACGCGCGTGCACGAGCCGGGTGAAATCACCGTGTACGCGCGCGCCACGGATCTGGCCGGCCGTACTCAGCCCGAGCGGGCCGAGTGGCACCGTCTCGGGTACGGAAGCAACGGAATCCACGAGGTGACGGTCCGAGTGGCTTGACGCTCCGAGAAGCCGGCGCCAAGCTTTGCATAGGCTCGGTGCGGATCGAGGGCATGAGCAACGAAGAGCTCACTTGGCTGGACGCGACCTCGCAGGCGGAGCTGGTCGCCAAGCGCGAGATCACGCCGTCCGAGCTGGTCGAGGCGGCGAGCGAGCGGATCGAGCGGGCGAACCCGCAGCTCAACTGCGTGATCTTCCCCCGTTACGAGAAGGCGCGCGCCGAGGCGCGTGATCCACAGGCTATTCCGCGCGGCGCCTTTTGCGGCGTACCGTTCCTGATGAAGGATCTCATCCAGACGACGGCGGGCGAGCCGTTCAGTTGGGGCTGGAAGGTCTTCAAGGACGCCGGAATGCGCGCGCCCGCGACGTCGCACGTGGCGGCGAAATTCGCCGCTGCCGGTCTGATCACCCTGGCGCAGAGCACCGTACCGGAGTGGGGCGCCACGCTCTCGACCGAGACCCGCGCGTGGGGCCAGACGCGAAACCCTTGGGACCCGACACGAGTCGCCGGCGGATCGAGCGGCGGCGCTGCCGCCGCAGTATCGTCAGGCATGGTGCCGATCGCTCACGCCAACGATGCGGGAGGATCGATTCGAGTTCCAGCCTCCTTCTGCGGGCTGGTGGGGCTCAAGGGCTCGCGCGGCCGGACCTCGCTCGGACCGGCGCACGCGGAGCTCTGGCACGGTCTCTGCGAAGAGGGAGCGCTCGTGCGTTCGGTGCGCGACGCCGCCGCGGCGCTCGAAGCCGTCGCGGGATACATGCCGGGCGACCCGTGGACGGCGCCGCCGCCGGCCCGTCCTTTCCGCGATGAAGTCGGCAAGCCGCCTGGGCGGCTACGGATCGGCTTTCTGGATCGCGCCCCCGCACATCATCCGGGGCTCCATCCGCAATGTGCCGAGGCGGTGCGCCACACGGCCCGATTGCTGGAGTCGCTCGGCCACGACGTCGAGGCGAGCGTCCCGGCGGCGCTCGACGATGCCGGGGTGGATTCGGCCTTCGGCAAGGTCGTCGCGTGCGGCACGGCGAGGCAGGCGGCGGCGGCCGAGAGGATGCTCGGCCGGGCG
>JBEVNX010000254.1:0-8813 GCA_040507895.1 Binatia bacterium
CCGCAGGCGGACGAAGCGGGGCGCCGGTCGCCCGGTCGGCCGCGCTCTCGGAACGCGGACGAGGCGATCCTCGATGCGGCCCTCAAGCTGCTTACGGAGCAGGGCTATGCGCGCATGTCACTCGAAGGCATCGCCGCGGCCGCGGCCGTGAGCCGTCCGACCCTCTATCGCCGCTGGTCTTCGAAGGCCGACGTCGCCATGGCGGCGCTCGCCCATCGTATCGACGTGGAGGAAATCCCGACGCCGACGACGCCGACGCGCGACGCTCTCGCGTCCGTGATGCGCAACATCGCCGCGCGCCTCTTCCGGGACAACGGGATGAACCTTCTCGGCACGCTGCTCGCCGAGGAGACGCAGACTCCCGAGCTCATCCGGCTGTTCCGCGATCGGGTGTTCCGCCGCAGGTTCGAGATGCTACGCGGCGTACTCGAGCGCGGCCGCGAGCACGGAGAAGTCCGAGCCGACGCCGATCTCGAAACCACGGTCCACATGATGATCGGCGCGATGTACGCGCAGTACATGAGCGGTCGCCGGCCGCCGCGGGATTGGCTCGAGCGAATCGTACAGGCGGTGTGGCGCGGAGTTGGCGAGGCCGAGACGGCGAACCGCAAACGAGCTCGGCTCACGCCAACCCGTTGTTCTGCCGCACCAGCGCGATGATGTCGCCGAGGATCGCGCCGATCTCGAAATCCTTCGGTGTATAGACGCGCTTGACGCCCGCGGCGAGCAATCGTTGGCGATCCTCGGCGGGAATGATGCCGCCCACGACCACCGGAACATCCTCGCCGGTCCGCTCGCGGATGAGGCGCATCGTCTCCGGCACCAGCTCGAGGTGCGAGCCCGACAGGATCGACAGCCCGACGACGCTCACGTCTTCGTCCGACGCCGCGCGGGCGATCTGCTCGGGCGTGGAGCGGATGCCCTCGTAGATCACTTCGAAGCCGGCGTCGCGGGCGGCGAGCGCGATCTGCTCGGCGCCGTTCGAGTGCCCGTCGAGCCCTGGCTTGCCGACGAGCAGGCGGAGCTTGCGGCCGAGCTCGCGCTCGGTGGCGGCGAGCTTCGCGCGCACCGCCGCGATGCCGTCGGAGCCGGCGCCGGAGGCGACCGCCGCGCTGACGCCGGTCGGCGCGCGAAACTCGCCGAACACGCCGCGCAGCACGTCCGCCCACTCGCCGGTCGTCGCGCCGGCCTCCGCGCAGGCGATCGAGGAGGGCATGACGTTGTCGCCGCTTTCCGCGACCTCGCGAAGGCGCCGCAACGCAGCCTGTACGGCGTCGCCGCTGCGCCGCGCGCGGAAGGCGCGCAGCCGCTCGATCTGCTCGCGCTCCGCCGCCGGATCGACCCTCAGGATGCGCTCCACGCCGCCGTCGACCAGCGGGCTGCGCTCGTTCTCGACGAACTGGTTGACGCCGACCACGATCTGTTCGCCGGCCTCGATTCGCCGCAGGCGCCGCGCGTTGGAGGCGACCAGCCTCTGCTTGAAATAGGCGTTCTCCACCGCGACGAGCGCGCCGCCCATGGCGTCGATCTTGGCGAGTTCTTCGTGGGCTGCGGATCGCAGCTCCTCGACCTTGCGCTCCACCACCGGCGACCCGTCGAACAGATCCTCGTGTTCGAGAAGATCGCTCTCGTAGGCGATCACTTGCTGGATGCGCAACGACCACTGCTGATCCCACGGTCGGGGCAGGCCGAGCGCCTCGTTCCATGCGGGGAGCTGCACCGAGCGGGCACGCGCCTTCTTCGACAGCACGACCGCGAGCATCTCGAGCACGATGCGCTGCACGTTGTTCTCGGGCTGCGCCTCGGTGAGACCGAGCGAGTTCACCTGCACGCCGTAGCGAAAACGCCGGAGCTTCGCATCCGTCACGCCATAGCGGTCGCGACAGATCTCGTCCCATAGATCCGTGAAAGCACGGAGCTTGCACATCTCCTCCACGAAGCGGACGCCGGCGTTGACGAAAAAGCTGATGCGGCCGACGACCTGCGGGAAATCCGACGCCGCGACGTCGCCACGGGCGCGCACCGTGTCGAGCACGCAAATCGCGTTGGCGAGCGAGAACGCCAGCTCTTCGACGGGTGTCGCCCCGGCCTCCTGCAGGTGGTAACTGCAGACGTTGATCGGATTCCATTTGGGGATGTGCTCGACCGTATAGCTCACCATGTCGCTGATGAGCCGAAGCGACGGCCCCGGCGGGAAGATGTGCGTGCCGCGCGACAGATACTCCTTGATGATGTCGTTCTGGGTGGTCCCCTCGAGCCGCGCCGGATCGATGCCGCGCCGCCGTGCCGCGGCGACGTAGAGCGCCAGCAGCCAGGCCGCCGTCGCGTTGATCGTCATCGAGGTGTTCATCTTCTCGAGCGGGATGGCGTCGAACAGCGCCTCCATGTCCTCGATGTGGCAGATCGGCACGCCGACCTTGCCGACCTCGCCTTTCGCCAAAGCGTGATCGGAGTCGTAGCCGGTCTGTGTCGGTAGATCGAAGGCGACCGACAGGCCGGTTTGGCCCTTGGCGAGGTTTTTCCGGTAGAGCTCGTTCGATGCTCGGGCCGAGGTGTGGCCCGAGTAAGTCCGCATTAGCCAGGGGCGCTCGCGCTTGGGGGTGGCTTCGCCGGCCATGATCGCTACTAATCTGGCCCGGTCTCGCCGTTCACGCAACGCGCCGCGTGATCTCCCGGATGCGCGTGGCTCCGAGACGTCGTGATCTCAGAACTCGTACGCCTTCGCCAGCTCGGGGTCCGCCTCGGCGAGCCGGCGAGCCAGATCGACCATCACCCGGCACTGCTTGAAGGTGGCGTCGTCCTGCATCTTGCCGTCGAGCATCACCGCGCCGGTGCCGTCGCCCATCGCGGCGATCACCTTCTTGGCCCACAACACCTCCGCGGCCGGCGGGCTGAACACGCGCCGAGCGATCTCGATCTGCACGGGGTGGAGGCTCCACGCGCCGACGCAGCCGAGCAGGAAGGCGTTGCGGAATTGGTCTTCGCACGCGACGGTGTCTTTGATGTCGCCGAAAGGGCCGTAGTAGGGGAGGATGCCGTGCGCCACGCAGGCGTCCACCATGCGCGCCATCGTGTAGTGCCAGAGGTCTTGCTGCGCGGTTGGCCGCGGTGCGTCCTCGTCGGCAGGATCCGGATCGGTGCGCACGAGGTAGCCGGGGTGTCCGCCGCCGACGCGGGTCGTCTTCATCCGCCGTGATGCCGCGAGATCGGCCGGGCCGAGCGACAGCCCTTGCATGCGGGGGCTGGCGCCGCAGATCTCCTCGACGTTGGCTACGCCGGCGGCAGTCTCCAAAAGTGCGTGGATCAGCAGCGGCTTCTTGAGCTTGGCGCGAGCCTCGAGCTGAGCGAGCAGACGGTCCACGTAGTGGATGTCCCACGCGCCTTCCACCTTCGGCACCATGATGACGTCGATCTTGTCGCCGATCTCCGTGACCAGGCGCGTGACGTCGTCGAGCATCCACGGTGAATCGAGGCTGTTCACTCGCGTCCACAGCTGGCACTTGCCGAAGTCGATCTCGCGGGCGATGCGCACCAGCCCCTCGCGCGCGTCGATCTTCTTGTCGGCGGCGATGGCGTCCTCGAGGTTGCCGAGCAGCACGTCGCATTGCCGGGCGAGCTCGGGGAGCTTCGAGACCATCTTCGGGTTGCTCGGATCGAAGAAGTGGATCATGCGCGACGGCCGGAAGGGGATCTCCCGCAGCGGCTCGGGGGCGCCGATCGCCAGGGGCTTGAAGAAGTCTCTCGCGCTGCGCATCAAACGGCTCCTCGTGAGGTCCGAGTGGATCGGTGGACACTACCAGCATCGCAACGGACGGGCGAGAGGCCCCCGGCGGATGAGCGCGGGGAGGAACGGGCCGCGCCCGCGGCGGTGGTCTGCGCCGAGCACAGCGTGATCCACCGCAGATGCCCGGCCGGTATGTTTCCCGGCTGGGAGCGTTGTGGTAGGGGGCGCGGTGCGATTGCCGAAGGGGAGTCTCCGACATGCGATTGTATGAATTCGAGGCGAAGCGCCTGTTCGCCAAGCACGGGATCGCCGTGCCGCAGGGCAAGACCGCGTCGAGCGCCGCGGAAGCGGAGGCGATCGCCGCCGAGCTCGGCTGCCCGGTCACGGCTCGAGCGCAAGTGGTGAACCGCGCGCACGCCGCGCCGAGAACGGTGGACTCTCCCGTCCGGGCGAGGGAGTTGGCCGCCGAGCTCCTCGCGCTCGACGACGGCAGGCGCAAGCCGCGCGGCCTGCTGCTGGAGAAGGTCGTCGGCCCCGGCGCGGAGTTTTCCGTCGCCGTCAGTTACGACGGAACGCGCAAGCTTCCTCTGATGGTCGCGAGCAGCGTAGCCGGCAACATCGAAGAGGTGGCGGAGAAGCACCCGGATCGAGTCTCACGCCGCCACTTCTCGGCGCTTCGTCCGTTCTCGGACTACCTCGCTAAGGAGCTCGTCGCGGGGCTCGGTCTGAAGGGAGCGGACCTCACGGGCATGACGGGGGTCGTGTCGCGACTCGCGCAGCTCTTCCTGCAGTACGATCTCACGCAGGCCGAGATCCCGTCGCTCGCCAAGATCGGGGACGGCAAGTTCGTCGCCCGCGAGTGCTGGCTCGACATGGAGGTCGAAGGCCGGCGCCGCCAGAAAGCGATTCTCGACGAGCTCGGCATCCGGGCCGACGAAACGCGCTCGCCGCGCGAGCCGACGCCGTTCGAGGTCGAGGCGGCGAAGATCGACGCCGAAGATCCGCGCGGCGTCGCGGGCCCGGTCGTCGAGTTCGACGGCAACATCGGGCTGGTGATCGGTGCCGGAGGCGGCTCGCTCACGCTCACTGACGCGGTCCGCAAGCAGGGCGGGCGGCCGGCGAACTACGCGGCGCTCGGCGGCAACCCGAGCGTCAGGAAAGCGCAGCGCCTCACTCGGCTGATCCTCTCCAAGCCCGGTGTGGAGAAGATTGCGGTGATGTCGAACGTGGTATCCAACACGCGCGCCGATCTGGTCGCGCGCGGTGTGATCAAGGGCGTGATCGAGTCCGGTCGCGATCCCGCCAAGACGATCGCCATCTTCCGCGTGCCGGGCGCCTGGGAGAGCGACGCCTTCAAGATCCTCGAGAAGTACGGAGTGGAGTACTGCGATCGCTCGGTCTCGATCAGCGAGGCGGCCAAGCGCGCGGTCGAGAAGATCGGTCGATGAGGAACCGGTATGGGTGTGCTCGTCCACAAGGACTTCGAGTTCATCGTTCAAGGGATCACCGGCCGCGAGGCGCTCAACTTCACGCGCGAATGCCTGGAGTACGGCTCGAAGATCGTCGGCGGCGTGACGCCGGGCCGCGGCGGTCGCGAGGTGTACGGCGTGCCCGTCTACGATACGGTGCGAGAGATCACGGCCAAGCGCAAGGTCGATGGCTCGGTGATCACTGTGCCCCTGGGGTTCGCTCCGGATGCGGCCTTCGAGGCGATCGACGCCGGCATCAAGTTGATCGTCATCATCACCGAGGGGATTCCGCGGCGCGACGCTTCGGCGATCATCGAGTACGCCGCGCAGCATGGCGTGCGCGTGATCGGCCCCAACTGCCTCGGCGTCATCGTGCCCGACGTTTGCCGATTCGGCAGCCTCGGCGGTCCCGCGGTCGATTGCCGCAAGGCGTTCAAGCCGGGCATCGTCGGCGTCATGTCGCGGTCCGGCGGCATGACGACCGAGATCTGCAACGCGCTGTCGGCGGCGGGTCTCGGCGAGAGCACGGCGATCTCGATCGGCGGCGATCCGGTGATCGGCTCCACATACGCCGAGCTGATGCCGCTCTTCGAGGCCGACGCCGACACCAAAGCGATCGTCATCTATTCCGAGCCAGGCGGCACGGCCGAGGCGGAGCTCGCGCGCTGGGCCCAGGAGAATCGCAGTCGGCTGCCGATCGTCGCATTCGTGGCCGGCCGCTTCATGGACGACATGCCCGGCATGAGCTTCGGACACGCCGGCACCGTGGTCGAGAAGAGGGTAGATTCACCCGCCGACAAGATCCGTCGCATGCGCGCGGCAGGGATCGCCGTGGCCGAGGAGATCGGCGACATCCCGGGCCTCGTCAAGGAGCGGCTCGCGGCGGCAGGAGCGTGACGATGGCGATGTTCATCCGCGTCGATACGGACGATGGCGTGGTTCGCAAGACCCCGGGCCTCGCGAAGAAGCTCGTCGAAGTGTGCCCGGTCAGCATCTTCAAGCTCGGCTCGTCGCCCGACTCAGTCGAGACCGTCGAGGAGAACCTCGACGAGTGCACGCTTTGCGACCTCTGCATGCAGGCGTCGCCGCACGGCGTGCGTGTCGTCAAGCTGTACGAGAGCTAGGCGCCGGCCCCTACTCGAGAAGCGCGGCCAGCCGTTCGCGAACATCCTTCCGCTCTAGGCGCCGGCCCGCGGATTCTCGCATACGTAGAACGACCGGCCGGCGCCGACTTGGGTCCATGGCGTTCGACCCCATCACGCGCTGGTCGGCCGGGTCCGGTTGAAAGGTCACCACGGCGGTTCCGCGGGCTCTCACCTGGCGGGCCTCCTGGGCGAGTCGCAACCGCGACAGCAGACGACTGGGAAACTCAGCGGAGAAGCGCGGCGGGCCGCCGACCGTCGACATCGGCGAGCTGACGACGATGAGATCGAGCCTCAAGCCTGCGAGCAGGTCCAAGTTCGTCGGCGAATGGACGCCTCCGTCGACGTAGCGAACGCCCTCGTGCTCTACGGGAGCGAAGAAGCCCGGGATCGCGCTCGAAGCCGCGACAGCGGTCGCAACGGCGACTGCGGGGGCTCCGTCTTGGCCGAACACGACGCGTTGACCGTCGTCGAGCCTCACCGTGCAGATCCAGAGCGGCCGCTCGGGCCATCCTTCGCCGACAGCCCGGCGGAGCCCGGCCACCATCTCTTCGGTCGACACGCGCCCTACAGGCAGCGCAGCCGCCAAAACGGAGCCGAAGCGAGCTTCCCACGGCCGCAGTGCGGCGCGGAGCAGAAACCGCGGCGAAGACGCAGCCGGGAAGTCGGCGAAGAGACCAGCGAGCGTGAAGGGAGGAAGCTTGGCCGGCGGGCCGAGTCGCGCGAGAAAGCGCGCGCCGTCCTCCGAGGGTCGCTCGCCCGCGGCGAAGGCGGCCAGATCGCCCGCGGTGATTCCGGCGCGCAGCAGCGCACCCACGCGCGATCCCGCCGACGTGCCGACGATGATCTCGGCACTCCGGGGGTCCCAGCGTGTCGCTTCTGCGAGCGCGGAGAGCACGCCTGCGTGAAACGCGTGGCCAACGATCCCGCCGGCCCCGAGCACGAGACCGATTCGCGCCATGGTCAGCGTCCGAGCACGAGGTGAAGCAAGAAACCCAGAAGGCCTGAATGCGGCAACCGGCGGGGCAGACCGGCGCGTCAGGGAACCAACGCCGCTCGAGCGATCGTCGTCGTGTCGCGAGTCTTCCACTCGCTGTCGGCGAATGCGCGGTCGATCTCGGCGAGCGGATACTTGTGCGAGACCAGCTTCTCGAACGGCCAGCGGCCGCGGTTGCGGACGAGAAAATCCAACGCGCGAGGGATCACCCAGGGATCATACTGGATGACGCCGACGATGCGCTTCGCCCCCCAGACGAGCATCGCGGGCTCGAGCTCGATCTTGGCGCCACGGCTGATCGTGCCGATCTCGAGGTACGTGCCGCCGCTGCGCAGCATCTCGATTCCTTCGGGGATCACTTGCGGGAAGCCGACGAAGTCGCAGGCGACGTCGGCGCCCACGCCTCCCGTGAGCTTGCGTACTAGGTTTACGCGATCCTTCCGATCCGGCGTCTCGCGCAGATCGATCGTGTGGTCGGCGCCGAACTCGCGGGCGAGCGCCAGCCGGTTCGGAATCTGATCGATGACGATCACGCTGCGCGCGCCCATGTCCTTGGCGACCGCCGCGGCCTGCACCCCGAGGCCGCCGGCGCCCTGGATGACGATGCTGCCGCCGAAGCGCAGCCCCGCGCGATCGAGGCCGAAGATCACCTGACAGAGCGCGCAGTTCACCGGTGCGACGAGCTCGTCGGAGAGCGAGTCGGGAACCAGGAAGATCGCGCCTTCCGGACGCAGGTAGTAGTACTCGGCGAAGGCGCCGTGGAAGTGCGGGAAGTCGCGCGGCCCGCGCGGCCGCTCGATCTTGGCCGGACAGTTCGCAGGCTCGTTGTTGAGGCAGACGTAACATCGGCCGCACGGGTAGAAGTAGGTGTACGCGACGCGGTCGCCTTCCTTGAGCGGGCTGCCGAGCGAGTCGGCCTTCACTTGCGAGCCGAGCTTCGCCACCCGCCCGGTCATCTCGTGCCCGAAGATCCAGCCGTCCTCGGGCAGGCGCAGCGGCGCATCACCTCTCCAGAAATGCAGATCGGAACCGCAGATGTTGGCGAGCGAGACGCGAATCAAGACGGCGTCCGGCTCGACCTCCGGCAGCGGCACATCACGCAGCTCGAAGGGCTTTCCGGGTCCCAGAAAGACAGCGGCTTTTCCGGTACTCAGGGCAATTCTCCTAGGTTCGAAGTTGGTCCCGTCCGAGGACGTTCGCTACGGCGACTCCCCGTGGCGTGTCAAGCCTCGATCGCCCTCCCAGCCCGCCTTGCGCCACCCTTCCACGTAGCGCTCGACGAGTGCGGGCGAGTTCGAGAGACGCAAGCTCTCGAGCGAGAAGTTCGGCGAGAGCTCGCGCATCTTCTCGAGCGCCTCGCGTGCCGGGTCGACCTGGCCTAGATGGCCATGGCAGGCGGCCAATAAGCGGTAGGCGTGGGGCTGGTCGGCGTGCAACTGCAGGCTCTTCTCCTCGGCGGCGAGGGCGTCCTCGTAACGACC
>JBEVNX010000009.1:0-10507 GCA_040507895.1 Binatia bacterium
GGCTGGCGAACCACCGTGACCTGGTGAAATGGATCGAAGAGCGAGCTGCACAAGCCCGCGCTTGACGCGCGCCGCTTCTAGCGTCGCTCGCGCTCGCGGCCGGCTTCGCCTGCGGCGCGCACCAGGCGCGCCAGGTTCTTTCGATAGGGCGCCCGAGCGATGCCTCGCTCGGTGACGATCGCGGCGATCAAGTGGCCGGGGGTCACGTCGAAGGCCGGGTGGAAAACGTGCACGCCGCGGGGCGCGAGCGTTGCGCCGCCGATCTGAGTGAGCTCGTCCGGGCTTCGCTCCTCGATCGGGATGTCGGCGCCGCGGCGCGTGCGCAGATCGACGGACGACAGCGGCGCCGCGACGTAGAACGGGACGCGGTGGCGCCGTGCCAGTACGGCGATCGTGTAGGTCCCGATCTTGTTCGCCACGTCGCCGTTGGCGGCCGCGCGATCGGCGCCGACGACCACCGCATCGACGGCGCCTTTCTGCATCAGGTGGCCGACCATGTTGTCGGTGACCAGCGTGCAAGGGATGCGGTCGCGGAGGAGCTCCCAGGCAGTCAGCCGCGCGCCCTGGAGGTAAGGCCGTGTCTCGCACGCGACGACCGAGATGCGCTTGCCGACCTCGCGAGCGCGGCGGATGATGCCGAGCGCAGTGCCGTATCCGGCGGTGGCCAGCGCCCCCGCGTTGCAGTACGTGAGCACCGTGCCTTCGTCGGGCAGCAGCGCGGCGCCGTGACGGCCGAGCTGGCGGTTGGCGGCAACGTCCTCGTCGTGGATGGCTTGCGCTTCGCGCTCGAGCCGGTCGCGCAAGCGCGCCATCGGTGCGCCGCGATGCTCGCGGTAGACGCGGCGCATGCGCTCGATCGCCCAGGCGAGATTGACGGCGGTCGGGCGAGTGTCGAGTAACGCGCGACAAACGCGCTCGAACTGGGTGTCCGCGCCGCGGGCGGACAGCCGTCGCGCGCCGAGCGCCACCCCCATGGCGGCGGCGACGCCGATCGCCGGGGCGCCGCGAACGACCATGTCGCGGATGGCGCGCGCTACCTCGCGGTGGTCGCGGTACACGCGATACACCTCGCGCGACGGCAGCAAGCGCTGATCGATCATCACGACCCGCCCGCGACGCCATTCGACGGTTCGGACCATGGTCAAGCCGCGTCCAGGAGCCGCGTGCGGGCGAACTCGACGAGCGCGTCGCGGGTCGAGAGGCGCGGAGCGAATCCGAGCTCGGCGCGGGCTCGCCTTCCGTCGGCGATACACGGAAACTGCAGGTAGTCGAGATGCGCGCTCGGAGCGATCGCCAAACCGACCTGGAACAGCGCGTCGAACATTCGCGCGGCGGCGAAGCGCAGCAACGGGACGGGTCTCCGCCCGCAGAGCCGGATCGCCGCGTGTAGCGGCAGAACGCCGTCGGCGCAAACGTTGAAGGCGCGCAGCGGCCCCTTGCCGCCGATCGCCACCGCGCGCTGGATCGCCGCGTGGAAGGCCTCGACCGCATCGCCGAGCGTGAGCGCCTGCACCATGGGATCGAAGCCGAGAATCGTCGGCACGGCGGGCAGGGTGAGATAGCGGCCGGCGAGGGTGCGCGCTCCCGGCGAGAGGATGGGCGCCGCGCGCAACACCGTGACCGCGCCGCCCTCGGCCTCGTGATAGCGCTCCGCCTGGCGCTCGGCGTCGACCTTTCCGCTCACCAGCGAATAGTCACGCCGGCCGGCGAGCGGCGCCTCCTCGGAGAGCAGGCTCGGATGCTCGGGTCCGGCGCCGTAGACGAGCGTGGAGCTGCCGAGCACGAGATGGGGAGCGATGCAGGAGCGGCCGAGCTGAACGAGCGCGTGGAGAAGATACATGGTGCCGAGCGACTCCAGCTCGTGCGCATAGCCGGGATTGCGAGCGGGGTGCTGCAGGAACGCGAGGTGCACGATGACGTCGACGCGCTCACGGTCGAGCGCCTCCGCCATGCGCGCCGACGCGCTCGGTTCGGTGAGATCGACGCGGTAGTAGCGCGCCTTGCGGAACTCGGGGGCCGGAGGCGCGAGATCGAGCAGCACCACGCGCATGCAGCTCCCGTCGTCCTCGAGGCGACTCGCGAGCCGATTGCCGAGAAGACCGAGCGTGCCGGTGAGCGCGATCCGGATCCGGCGCATCGGACCCGAACTACCTTCCGTGGCACCGTTTGACAACCCTGAAGGCTGCGTCGCCGTTACACGCGTTCGCGCAGCCACGCGATGGTGCGCTCGAGGCCTTCGCGCAGCGACACGCTCGCCCGGTATCCGAGCAACCGCTTCGCCTTCGAGACGTCGGCCTTGGAGTGGCGAACGTCGCCGCGCCGCGGAGCAGCGAACTTCGGCCGAACCTGGGTCCCGAGCAGCCGGTTCACTTCCTCGATGACATTGAGCAGCGTCGCGCTCTTCCCGCAGGCCACGTTGAACACTTCACCGGAAACGCGCTTGGCGGGAGCCGCCGCGGCCAGCAGGTTCGCTGCCACCGCGTTGTCGATGTAAGTGAAGTCGCGCGACTGGCGTCCGTCACCGAAGACGACGGGAGACTCGCCGCGTAGGATCGCGGCGATGAACTTCGGGATCGCCGCGCCGTAGGCAGAAAACGGGTTTTGTCTCGGCCCGAAGATGTTGAAGTAGCGCAGGCAGACGGTTTCCACGCCGTACACGTCGTGAAACACCTGCGTGTAGTATTCGCCGGCGAGCTTCGAGACCGCGTACGGGGAAAGTGGGCGGGGCGGCATCGTTTCCCTCTTGACGATCACCCGGTCGCGGTCCTTGGCCGCGGCGGTGAATCGGTCGCCATAGGCGCTCGAGGACGCTGCGTAGACGATGCGGCGCACGCCCGCCGCTCGGGCCGCGCACAGGAGCTCGAGAGTGGCGGTGACGTTGGCGGCATTGGACGTGATCGGGAACTCCACGGAGCGCGCGACCGAGGGCAGCGCCGCGAGATGGAACGCGATCGACACCCTGGCACACGCTCGCCGCGCGGCGTCCGCGTCGTTGAGGTCCGCCTCGATGACCTCGAGATCGCCGTCGAGCGATTGGAGATGCTCGAGGTTGGCGCGCGCGCCGGTGGAGAGGTTGTCGACCACGCGGACCCTTCGTCCGCGACGCAGCAGCGCTTCGGCGAGATGACTACCGATGAACCCTGCTCCGCCGGTCACGAGATACATCATCGCCGTCCTCCGCGCGGACGTTGCTGCGCTATCGCGTGCGCGCTGTCAACCCGGCGCCTGGAGGCTCGACGAGGTTCGTGAAAGAGTGTTCGCGGGGAGGAACTCCCGATGCGGCTCGAAGGCTCGTGTCATTGCGGGAAGGTGCGCTTCCGGGTGGAGTCGGAGACGCCAGTCCCGTTCATGTATTGCTACTGCTCGATCTGCCGCAAGACGACCGGCGGCGCGTTCGGCTGCAACATCATGGGGAAGCGCAAGACTCTGAAGGTCTCCGGCGAAAAGCACCTGCGAGTCTACCACGCAGTGATGCGCCGCCCCCGCAAGCGCCCGGGTCGCAGCAAAGCCGAGCGTTGGTTCTGCGGCGCATGCGGCACGCACTTGTACGTCCTCGACGACCGCTGGCCGCAAGGCGTGTGGCCGAACGCGGGCGTCATCGATACGCCTCTCCCGGTCGCCCCCGAGTACGTTCATTTGATGCTCCGCTACAAGCCGAAGTGGGTGCAGGTGTCGGGCCGGGGGCCGCGCTATCCCGAGTACCCGAAGCTCTCGATCGACGAATGGCACGACCGCCATGACGAGCGCGTCCGTTGAGCGGATCGCCGGGCGCGATCTTGATCGCGGCGGCCCGAAGTGAGACCTGACGCGGGAGGTAGATCGATGGAGATCCGCACCGTAGGCGTCGTCGGCGCCGGACAGATGGGCGGAGGCATCGCGCAGGTCGCGGCGCAGGCCGACCTCGACGTGATCCTCTACGACGTCGCGCCGAAGATGTTCGCGCGCGCACTCGGCGGAATCCAGAGGAGCCTCGCGCGGCTGAGCGAGAAGGGCAAGCTCGGCGGGCGGGACGTCGTTCGGCTGATCGGCCGGATCCGCACCACGGCGAGCTTCGACGACCTCGCGGGCGCCGACGTGGTGATCGAGGCGGCGCCCGAGGACTTCGACATCAAGAAGGACGTGTTCGCGCGCCTCGACAGCATCTGCCGCCCCGGCGTCATCCTGGCGAGCAACACGTCGTCGATCTCCCTCACGCAGCTCGGCGCCACGACCCAGCGGCCGGCTCAGGTCATCGGCATGCACTTCATGAATCCCCCGGCGGTGCTGCAGCTGGTCGAGATCGTGCGCGGCCTGGCCACCTCGGATGAAACCTGTGACACCGTGCGCGCGCTCGCCGAGCGCATGGGCAAGGTCACGATCCTCGCCAAAGACTACGCCGGGTTCATCGTCAATCGCATCCTCCTGCCGATGATCAACGAAGCGATCTACGCGGTCTATGAGGGCGTCGGCTCTGTCGAGGACATCGACAGTGGCATGAAGCTCGGCACGAACCAACCGATGGGGCCGCTGGCGCTGGCGGATCTGATCGGGCTCGATACGTGCCTGGCGATCCTCGAGAGGCTGCACACGAGCCTCGGCGAGGACAAGTACCGTCCCTGCCCACTGCTCCGGAACTACGTCGCGGCGGGCTACCTCGGCCGCAAAGCGGGCAAGGGTTTCTACGACTACTGAGCGCGCTTCTAGCGGCCCTCGAGGAAGTCGCGCTCCTCTCGCTCCTCCGCGGCATCGGCGGGGCTCTTGGGATTGAGCTCCCGCATCTCGTGGAGCTCGGCGGCCGTGACGTCGGGAAGATGCCGGATGAAGCGCACGAGCTTCCAGCTCGCTTCGTCGCTACTCGGGTCGTCGCTCCCCCAGGCCGGCATGCCTGTGAAACGCACGCCGTTCTTGATGATGTAGAAGAGCTCCCCGTCGGACAGCGATTGCGTCTCGGTTCGGCGCATGTCGGGCACCTTCGGATAGAGCCCGCGGCCCACCTCCGTGTCTCCGCTGCCGTCGTTGGCGTGGCAGATCGCACAGTGGTCGGCGAAGTGCGCGCGCCCTTCGGCGATCGCCTGCGGCGTCGCCGGCACCGGATTCGGCCTGCCGCGCTCGCCGCTCGGGATCGCCCAGTGCCGCAGCCGGCGGGCGACGAACGCCTCGGCCGCCGACGGCTCCCGCCGCGCGCTGACGCCCCCGCGCAGAAAGGAGCCGACCAGCAGCACGGCCGCCGCGCCGATCAGCAGGAAAACCATCCAGAGGATACGTCTCACGACTTCTCCCGGGTCGAGGGTCGACGTCTCGCTCGGCTACGACTTTTCCCCCACCGGAGTGTCGGGTAGAAGCAGTCGAAATCGATGTCTGCCAACTTCATCCAGGACATCATCGAAGAGCACCGATCGAGCGGCCGATTCGGAGGGCGGGTGCACACGCGCTTTCCGCCCGAGCCGAACGGCTACCTGCACATCGGGCACGCCAAATCGATCTGTCTGAACTTCGGCATCGCCGAGGCCAACGGCGGCCTGTGCAACCTGCGCTTCGACGACACCAACCCGACGACGGAAGAGGTCGAGTACGTCGAGGCGATCGCGCAGGACGTGGGCTGGCTCGGCTTCGAGTGGGGGGACCGGCTGTTCTACGCTTCCGACTACTTCGCGCAGATGTACGAGTACGCCGTCGCGCTCGTCCGCAAGGGAAAGGCGTACGTCTGCGACCTCTCGGCAGAGGACATCAGCCGCTACCGCGGCTCGTTCACCGAGCCCGGCCGCGACAGCCCGTGGCGCGGGCGCAGCGTCGAGGAGAACCTCGACTTGCTCGCGCGCATGCGCGCCGGCGAGTTCCCCGACGGCAGCAAGACACTGCGCGCGAAGGTCGACATGGCCTCCTCGAATCTCAATCTGCGCGACCCCGTTATGTACCGGATCGTGCACGCCAGCCATCACCGGACGGGCGACGCCTGGTGCATCTATCCGATGTACGACTGGGCGCACGGCCTGGAGGACTCGATCGAGCGCGTGACGCACTCGATTTGCACGCTCGAGTTCGAGAACCACCGGCCGCTCTACGACTGGTTCCTGGACGCGCTCGACGTCTACCACCCGCAGCAGATCGAGTTCGCGCGCTTGAACCTCAGCTACACGGTGATGAGCAAGCGCAAGCTCCTCGAGCTCGTGCGGCGAGGCACGGTCGGCGGCTGGGACGACCCGCGGATGCCGACGATCTCGGGTCTTCGCCGGCGCGGCTACACGCCCGAAGCAATCCGCGAGTTTTGCTTGCGGATCGGCGTGGCGCGCGCCGACAGCGTCGTCGACGTCGCCCAGCTCGAGCACGCGATCCGCGAAGACCTGAACCGGCGCGCACCGCGCGTGATGGCGGTGGTGCGGCCGCTGCGCGTGGTCATCGAGAACTACCCCGAGGACCGCAGCGAAGAGCTCGACGCGGTCAACAACCCCGAAGACCCCGGCGCGGGTACACGCAAGGTTCCCTTCTCGCGCGTGCTCTACGTCGAGCGCGACGACTTCCGGGAGGATCCGCCGAAGCAGTTCTTTCGCTTGGCTCCCGGGCGCGAGGTGCGCCTGCGTTACGCCTACTTCGTCAAGTGCGTGGGCGTCGTGAAGGATCCATCGAGCGGCGAGGTGGTGGAGCTTCGCTGCACCTACGATCCAGCCACCCGCGGCGGAGACGCGCCGGACGGGCGAACGGTGAAGGCGACGCTCCACTGGGTATCCGCCGAGCACGCGATCGGCGCCGAGGTGCGCCTCTACGACCACCTCTTCGCGAAGCCGGATCCCGAGCAGGTCCCGGACGGGGAGGACTTCTTCGCGAACCTGAATCCGCATTCGCTCGAGCGTATCGCCGATTGTCGAGTCGAGCCGAGCCTGAGAGGCGCGCCGCCCGGCAGCCGCTTCCAGTTCGAGCGGCTCGGCTACTTCTGCGTCGACCCGGATTCGACGCCCGAGCGTCTGGTGTTCAACCGTACCGTCACGCTGCGCGATACCTGGGCGAAGATCGAGAAGCGTCAGGCGTGAACGGGCGCGCCTTGACTCGGTTCGCGGGGGTGGACTGTAAGAGATAGGGTGCTTCCGTGAGGAAGGAGATCGAGCGGTGAACGCGCGCTCCGCACACAGGACTCTTCGTCCCTGATGGTCGTTCGTCTGGCGCTCGGCATCGTCATGCTGCCCCACTCGTTCGACCGGGCGATGGCCGGGTCGAATCGTTGAGCGCGTTGCCGGCCATCTTCGTCTCGCACGGCGCTCCGACGCTGGCGATCGAGCCGAGCCCGGCGCGAGCCTTCCTCGCCGCTCTAGGCCAAGAGATCGATTCGCGGTTCGGACGCCCGCAGGCGGTCGTGGCCGTTTCGGCGCACTGGGAGACTGCCGTTCCGGCCGCCAGCACGGCGGCCTTGCCTGCGACGATCCACGACTTCGGCGGCTTCCCGGACGAGCTCTACCGCATGCGCTATCCGGCGCCGGGTGCGGTCGCGACGGCGCAGGAAGTCGTACGGCGGCTCGCCGCGGCCGGCATCGAGGCGACGACGGACCGCGACCGCGGCCTCGATCACGGCGCTTGGGTACCGCTTCGCCTCATGTATCCGGACGCGGACGTCCCCGTCACCCAGTTGTCGGTCCAGCCGTCGCGCGATCCGCGCTACCACCACCGGATCGGCGAAGCGCTGCGCCCGGTCTGCGAGGAGGGCGTGCTGCTGCTCGGCTCGGGCTCGATCACGCACAATCTGCGCGAGCTCTCGGCCCGGCCGTCCGAGGAAGCCCCTCACGTGCGGCAGTTCGTCGACTGGATTGCCGATCGGGCCGAGGCGGGCGACACCGCGTCGCTGCTCGACTACCGCCTGCTCGCCCCGCACGCCGAACGCAACCATCCCACCGACGAGCACCTGTTGCCCCTCTTCGTGGTGCTCGGCGTGGCCGCGTCGCAGCGCTTGCGCCGCATTCATGCGAGCGTCACCTTCGGATCGTTGCGAATGGACGCGTTCGCGGCCGATTGATCAAGCGAAGCGGATCACGTTCTTGATGCCGCTCGGCGCTCCGAGCAGCAGATCGCGATAGGCCGATACGGGGAACCGTCCGGTGATCAGCGTACGCACCGCCGCGGGCCAGAGCTCCATGAAGCGGCCGAGGTCCCGGATCGCGGCTTCGAAGGTTTCGCGCCCCGCGTTCACGGTGCCGAAGACCACCTGGTTCTTGAGCGCGACATCGGCACGCTGGACAGCTACTTTGCCGCGAGCATGGATATAGCGGCTCGCGCCCTCGCACATTTCACTGCAGCGCCTCGAACGCCGCTCCGCTCCGCGAAGCTTCGACGAGCCATCGTCGGGTCGGGGACGGTGGTGGAGGCGGGAGCCGTGATCGAGGAAGCGGTTTTGTTCGACTCGGTGCGCGTCGGACCTGGCGCGAGCATTCGCCGCGCCATCCTCGACGAGGGCGTTCACGTTTGCGGCGGTGCGAGCGTCGGCCTCGACCTCGAGAAGGAGAAACGGCGGTTCACGGTCACCGATGGCGGCGTCGTGGTGGTGCCGCGCGGGACCGTCGTCGCCGTCTGAATTCGGGGCGCGTTTGACAGGCCGCTCTTTCGCGCTCCCCGCGCTCAACGTCCTCGCCTTCGTGAGCCTCGGCTTGCCGGACGGAGTGCTGGGTGTCGCATGGCCGTCGATGCGCGCAACCTTCGACCTGCCGCTCGAGGCGCTCGGCGCTCTTCTCGCTGCTTTCATGACGGGGTACGTCGTGTCGAGCTTCGCTGCCGGTCCTTTGCTGGCTCGCTGGAACGTCGGCGGTCTTCTGGCGGCGAGCTGCTTCGCCACCGGCGTCAGCCTGTGCGGCTACGCCTCGGCGGGTGTCTGGGGCATCGTGGTCGCGTCGGCTGGGTTGGGCGGCATCGGCGCCGGCGCCATCGATGCCGGCGTCAACGCCTACGTCGCGAGCCACCACGGCCCGCGGATGCTGAACTGGATGCACGCCGCCTACGGCATCGGAGCGGCTTGCGGCCCGCTTCTGATGACGTCGGTTCTCGGAGGTGGTCACCCGTGGCAGGTCGGCTACGCGATCGTCGCCGCCGGCCAGCTCGCGCTCGGAGTGACGTTCACGGCGAGCCGCTCGATCTGGCCGTCGCGACCACACGCCGGCGGCGGCGAGCCCGCGGGCGAGCGGATGCCGCTCGCGGGCACCCTCGGCCTGGCGAGCACGTGGCTCGGTGTCGCGGCCTTCTTCGCGTACACGGGGCTTGAAGCGACCGCGGGGGTATGGGCTTATTCGGTTCTGACCTCTACGCGAGGACTGTCGATCGAGCGCGCCGGGATCGGCGTCAGCTTGTTCTGGACGGGGCTCACGGTCGGTCGCGTGCTCTTCGGACTCGTCGTCGATCGCTCCTCGCTCGCGACCTTCCTGCGCGGTGCGCTGCTGCTCGTGGTGATCGGCGCCGGGCTCATCTGCGGGTCCACGGCGCCGTACTCGGCGGTGATCGGCTTCGCGCTCCTCGGGCTCGGCGCTGGTCCGGTGTTTCCGTCTTTGATGTCCGATACGCCGCGAAGAGTCGGATCGACACACGCGACCAACGCCATCGGGTTTCAGGTGGCCGCGGCGGCGCTCGGACAAGCCTCGTTGCCCGCGCTGGTTGGCTACCTGGCGCGCGCTCATGGGCTCGGCATCGTGGCGTGGTCGTTGCTGACTGCGGCGATCGCCGTGGTCGTCTTGCACGAGACGATGGCCGCCTCGTCCGCCAAAGGCGGCGCGGCCACGCCGTGAGCTCCTGTTCGAGGAAGCCGCGCAGCGCTTGGCGGGCGCGGTGGAGGCGCACCTTCACGGCGTTGGAGCTCGCGCGGAGCATCCTAGCGGCGAGATGTGCGCCGAGCGATCTTGGTCGCATAGCGGGGGCCATGACCGCGGGGAAGTTTCGTCACGATCTCTTCTCGGCGCTCATGTCGATCGCCATGATGCCGCGAGCCGCGCGAGCGAAATCAGGAACAGGAGGAGAGTGAACAGGCGGCGTCGGGTCCGCGGGGACATTACGGATTCGATGCGCCGCGCGGGCGGCGGTTTCTCACTTCTCGCGGGCGGCGTAGACGCCGTCCCAGTCGGCCGGCGGCGGCTCTTCGCGAAACTGCCGGCAACGCGCGGCTAGGACCTCGCCCGGCGGGTCGCCGGCGCAGCCGTCGAGGAGCGCGAGCGCGGCGTCGAAGCGCTTCTCGAAATACGCCTCGAGCGCGCGCTCGTAGCGCTGCAGGGGCTCAGGTAGGGTCGCGACGTCGCCACGGGCGCCGAGCAGCTCGAAGATCTCGACCCCTTCGTGCCTGCCCTTGACGGCCACGCGATCGACGCGGCGGAAGCAAAAGACGCCACGCGCGTCGGCCTCGACAGCGGCGCTGACGAGAATCCGCGTTCCGTATTGCTTGTTCAGGCCCTCGAGGCGCGACGCCAAGTTGACCCCGTCGCCCATCGCGGTGAAGCTCATGCGATCGGGCGAGCCGAAGTGTCCCACGGACACCTTCGCCTGATGGATGCCGAAGCGGGTGATCCACGGC
>JBEVNX010000046.1:0-9265 GCA_040507895.1 Binatia bacterium
CGGGCGGGAGATCAGCAGGCATTTCGAGATCTCTTCGAGCGCTATCACCGCCAGGTGCTGGCGCTCGCGGTCGGCATGACGGGGAGCGGCGACGACGCCATGGATGTCGCCCAGGAAACCTTCATTCGCGCCCACAAGAACCTCGCGAGCTTCCTAGGCGAGTCGAGCTTCTATACCTGGCTCTACCGAATCGCCGTCAACGTCGCGATCGACTTCCGCCGCCGCCAGTCGCGCCGCGCGGAAGTTCTGCCCTCCGATCCGATCGACGAGACCATAGTTGATGCAGAGCGCACCCTCGATCCGCGCCGCGAGATCGAGCGACGGGAGCTCGGCGTGCGCATTCTGCAGAGCATCGACGAGTTGACGCCCGAGCACAAAGCCGCCATCATTCTTCGTGAGATCGAAGGCCTGTCTTACGAAGACATCAGCAAAGTCATGCAGTGCTCGAAGGGGACGGTGATGAGCCGGCTCCACTACGCACGCAAGAAGCTGCAGTCGAAGCTGCGTGATCTCTTGTAGAGGTCTTTGAGCGCCGTGTCGTTCGAGCGAGAGATCAATTGCCACGATTTCACGAGGCGCTTCGACGGCTTTCTCGACGGCGAGATGGACGCGCATTCGCTGCGCTCCATGGCGATCCACGCGAGCCACTGCGGGTCCTGCGGCGCGGATCTCGAGCACGCCGAGAGCATGCAGGAGCTGTTGGTGCGTGCCGTGGAGGCGGAAGCGGATCGGATCGATTCCTCGCGGCTGTGGCGCGGCATCGAGTCGCGCCTCGAGCCGGCCCCGGCCCCGGTCCTCCACCGGCTGCGGGATCGGGTGGCGGGGTTGCGCTGGGCGCCGGCGGTGCCGGCGTTGGCCGTCGGGGGTGCGCTGGCCGCGTTGTTGGCGCTGCTCTTCTGGCCCGTCGCTGCGCCGTCGGATCCGACCCGTGTGGCGGACAACCACGCGCAGATCGACCGCATCGAATCGAGTGCGTCGCACGTGGCGGTCTGGAGCGAGCCGGCGGAGCACACCACCGCGATCTGGGTGGCGAGCTACGAGCCGGAGGGCGTACCGTGAATATCGCCGTACCTCTCGCGCGTCGCTGGTTGATCCCGTTCGCCGCGGTGCTGTCCGCGATCTTCGTCCGGCTCGCGGTCGCCGACAGCGAAGTGGCGCTGCGCGTGCGAACCGTGCTCGCCACGGACAGCGGCTCGGACTTCGATCAGCGCCTCACGGGATACCGTCGCCAGCTGCGCGGCCTGTTCCACTACACGTCGTATCGGCTCGTGAAGGAGGAGGAGAGGCACTGCCCGTTCGGCCTTCCCAACAACTTCGAGATCCCCGGTGGCCGCTACCTCGAGGTGTTGCCCGTGGCGCTGAAGGAGAACCGGCTTAGGCTTCGCGTGCTGCTGATCGAGGGAACGAGCCCGCCGCCGCTCGACACCGATTTCACGGTGCCGAACCGCGGCAACATCTGGGTCGGCGGCCCCTACAATCCAGATGGCGTGCTGCTGATCTCGATCGGAGCGGAGGCCATGCAGTGAGTTCGCTGTTCGCGCTGCTTCGCGACCAGGCGTACGACCTGTGGCGGCGATTTCGCGAGGACGGCGAAGTGGCACGCTTGCTGCCGATGCTACGGCCGATCCGTCCCTACGCCGGGCCGCGGGCGTTGTCGCCGCTCACCACGCTCGGCGTGCTTCTGGCGCTGGCGGCGACGTGCGGCGTGGCGCTCGGCGCTTTTGCTGTGCTGCTGCTGGCCTCGTTGGTGCTGTACCTCCTGCTGACCGAGGTCCTCGGGCTCGAGATCGAACTCCGGCCCGTACCGTTCTGACCTCCCTCGATCTCGAGTATCTGGGCTCGGCGTTGCCGAGCGAGCGCCGAAGCGGCGCGCTGCCCGAGATCGCGATCGTGGGACGGTCGAATGTCGGAAAATCGTCACTGCTGAACGTGATCGGCGGGCGGCGCGATCTCGCTCGGGTGAGCAAGACCCCTGGGCGAACCCAGCGCCTCCACTTCTTCCGCGAGCGCAAAAAGGGATTCGTGCTGGTCGATTTGCCGGGATTCGGCTACGCGCGCGTTTCGAAACAGGTCAAGCGGCAGCTTTCTCTAGACACCGAGTCCTACCTCCAGGAGCGAGATGCCCTCCGTGCGCTCGTGCTGCTGCTCGATGTGCGGCGTGATCCCGAGGCCGATGAGCACGCGCTCGCCGACTTTGCGGCCTCACGGGGGGTCGGCTTCCTGTGCGTGGCGACGAAGGTCGACAAGCTCGGACGAGGCGAGCGCCAGCGCCGGCTGCGTGCCCTCGACGGGGCGGGCCTCGGCCCGTGGCTGCCCTTCTCCGCGGTCAGCGGCGAGGGACGGGAGGCGCTCATCGAAGCGCTGACGCGGCTCGCCGGCTCGAGCGCTTCGTCCGGGTCGTCGGGGTTCGGCTCATGAGTCAAGCTCCGAGGGCTGCGGGAAAATGGAAAACGGCGAATGGGTATAGTACGGGCAGCGGCGTGGACCGAGACGCCATCGGGATCTTCGACTCGGGGGTCGGCGGTCTTACCGTGATGCACGAGCTCGTCGGTGTTCTGCCGGCCGAGAGCTTCATCTATCTCGGCGACACCGGGCGCTACCCATACGGCAACAAATCCCCGGAGACCGTCACGCGCTATTCGCTCGAGAACGCCTCGTTTCTGGTCGAGAAGGGCATCAAGTTACTGGTCGTCGCCTGCAACGCCGCATCGTCGGTGGCGCTCGACGCGCTGCGCGCCGAATGCCGCGTTCCGGTGGTCGGAGTCATCGAGCCCGGTGCGAAAGCGGCAGCCGCAAGCACCGGGAGCGGTCGCGTCGGAGTGATCGGCACCGAGGTGACGATCGCGAGCGGGGCGTACACGCGGGCGCTCAAGCGGCTGCGCCCAAAGCTCGAGATCTACACGCGCGCTTGTCCGCTGTTCGTGCCGCTGGCCGAGGAGGGTTGGACGGACAACGAAGTCGCCCACGCCACGATCGCTCTCTACCTGGGGAGCCTGCAGAGAAGCGGCATCGACACGCTGATCCTCGGCTGCACCCACTATCCGCTGCTCAAGCGAGCGATCGCGGATTTCCTGGGGAACGGAGTGCGGCTCGTGGATTCGGCCGAAGAGACGGCTCAGGAGGTCCGCGAGACGTTGAAGGAACGCGGACAGCTCCGCCGGCGCGGCCGCGGCGCGACGAGCTTCTTCGTCACCGACGTCCCGGACCGCTTCATCAAGGTCGGCCGGCGCTTCCTCGGCGAGCGCGTCGAGTCGGCGGTGCGGATCGAACGATGAACGAGATCGGGCGGACGGCGGTGGAGGCCCCGACCGGCGCGACCGAGTGGCTCGCACTGCTACGGCCCGAGCAGTGGGTGAAGAACCTGCTCGTATTCGCGGCGCTGATCTTCTCGAAGCACCTGTTCGTCGCGGATTCGGCGGCTCGCGCAGTCCTCGCCTTCGTGAGCTTCTGCCTCGTGGCGAGCGCTTCGTATCTGATGAACGACGTGCATGACGCCGAGAGCGACCGGTTGCATCCGGGCAAGCGGCAGCGGCCGATTGCGGCCGGGCGAGTCACCCCGCAGGCTGCGCTTCTCGTCGCGGCGGTCCTGACAGCCGGCGGCTTCGGCATCGCCGTCGCGCTCGGGCAGAGCTTCGCGTGGACTCTCGCCGCCTACGCGGTGCTGCAGATCTCGTATTCGTTTCTGCTCAAGAACATCGTCATTGTCGACGCGATGGCGATCGCGACGGGCTTCGTGTTGCGCGCCGTGGCTGGAGGCGTGGTGATCGACGTCAACGTGTCGCCCTGGCTTATCATCTGCACGTTCCTGCTCGCGCTGTTCCTCGGCTTCAGTAAGCGCCGCCACGAGGTGCAGCTCCTCGAGGAGAACGCCGTCGCGCACCGCCCCTCGCTACGCGACTATAGCCCGTATTTCCTCGACCAGATGATCTCGGTGGTCACGGCGTCGACCGTGGTCGCCTACGCGATCTACTCGGTCTCGCCTGAGGTTCGAGAGAAGCTGCACACCGACTCGCTCTACCTGACGGTGCCCTTTGTTTTGTACGGAATTTTCCGTTACCTATACTTAGTTCATCAGCGCGAGGGCGGCGGGAACCCGACACGGGAGCTGCTCACCGACCGACCGCTTTGGGTGAACGTGCTCTGCTGGATCGGAACGGCGATATGGCTTCTGTACGCTCGCTAGTCGCAGTCGTGAAGACGAAGCCCGAGTCCGTTCTCGAGGATTACGGGACGGCCATGCGGCTAGCCGAGTATTCGCGTACCATCCCGCCCGCCGGCGACACGCTCCTCAAGCTCAATCTCTCCTGGACTCAATACTTTCCCGCGTGCTCGACGCAGCCGTGGCAGCTCGAAGGCGTGGCTCGCACGCTGCTCGAGGACGGCTACCCGCGTCAGCGGCTGTTTCCGGTCGAGAACAAGACCGTCGTGACCGATCCGCGCAAAGGTTGCCGGAACAACCTTTGGGAGCCGATCCTGCGGCGCTACGGCCTCGCGTTCTGGCCGCTCCCCGAAGTCGAGTGGACCGTCTACAAGTTTCAGTCGCCGCTGCTCAAGCTGAACGACATCTTCCCGGAGGGGATCGAGATCCCCAAGATGTACGTCGGGAAGAGCATCGTTCATCTCCCGACCCTGAAGACGCATGGCCATTCGATCACCACCGGAGCGATCAAGAACGCCTTCGGAGGCCTCCTCAAGGAAGTGCGTCACTACGCACACAAGTACATTCACGAGGTGATGGTCGACCTCGTGATGATGCAGAAGGAGCTTCACCCCGGCGTGTTCGCGGTCATGGACGGAACGGTCGCGGGCGACGGCGCCGGGCCGCGGACGATGTTCCCGCGCGTCAAGAACTACATCCTGGCGAGCGACGACAGCGTGGCGATCGATGCCATCGCCGCCAAGATGATGGGTTTCCCGCCGCTGGAGATTCCGTATCTTCGTATGTGCCACGACCGCGGTCTCGGCGTGGCGGATCCCCGGGAGATCGAGGTCGTCGGCGAGGACGTCTCCGGCGTCGATTTCGGCTTTCAGACCAAGAAGAGCTTCGTGATCTGGGGCGATCAGATGTTGCGCAAGGGGCCGCTGCGCTTCCTCGAGAAGATCGCCCTCCATTCGCCGCTCGTCGTATGGGCGCCGATGGCGTCCAACGTGTACCACGATCTGTTGTGGTACCCGACGATCGGCCAGCAACGGATCCGAGAGTTCCGTCAGACGGAGTGGGGCCGCCTGTTCGAGCGCTATCGCGATGAGGGTACTCTCGGTGGCCCGATCGCCGAGCCGCCGAGCGAGAAGCGGGCCGCAGCCTCGTAGTGATCAGCCTCGTCAAGAAGATCTTCGGAACGGCCAACGAGCGGATGCTGAAGAAGGTCCGCCCGACGGTCGCCCGCATTGCGGAGCTCGAGCCCGAGATGCAGGCGCTCTCGGCCGAAGCCCTGCGGGCCAAGACCGGCGAGTTCAAGAAGCGGCGCGCCGACGGCGAAACGCTCGACGACATCCTCCCCGAGGCGTTCGCGGCGGTGCGCGAAGCGTCGCGCCGCACGACCGGCATGCGGCACTTCGACGTACAGATGATCGGCGGCATGGTGCTTCACCAGGGTCGGATCGCCGAGATGAAGACCGGCGAGGGCAAGACGCTGGTTGCGACCGTCGCTCTCTATCTCAACTCGCTGGAGGGCAAAGGCGCCCACCTCGTGACCGTCAACGACTACCTGGCGCGGCGCGACGTACAGTGGATGGGGCCCATCTATCAAGCGCTCGGCGTGAGCCTCGCCTCGATCATTCACGAGGCGAGCTTTCTCTACGATCCGCACCACATCGTCAAAGATTACCGCTACCAGAGCCTGCGGCCGATCCCGCGGCGCGACGCCTATCTCGCCGACATCACCTACGGCACGAACAACGAGTTCGGCTTCGACTATTTGCGCGACAACATGAAGTTCTCGCTGGAGGAATACGTCCAGCGCGGTCTCCACTACGCGATCGTCGACGAGGTCGACAACATCCTGATCGACGAGGCGCGAACGCCGCTCATCATCTCCGGGCCGGCCGAAGAATCGACCGACAAGTACTACAAGATCGACCGGGTCATCCCGAAGCTGCGCAAGGAAGCCGACTACACGATCGACGAGAAGCTGCGCCAAGTAAACCTCACCGACGAAGGCGTCTCCAAGGTCGAGCGTATCCTCGGCATCCCGAACCTCTACGACCCGACGGAGATCGACACGCTTCACCACGTGACCCAGGCGCTGCGCGCGCACGCGCTCTACAAGAAGGACGTGGACTACGTGGTGAAGGACGGCCAGGTGATCATCGTCGACGAGTTCACCGGCCGGCTCATGCCGGGACGGCGCTGGTCGGACGGCCTCCACCAAGCGGTCGAGGCCAAGGAAGGCGTGACGATCGAGCGCGAGAACCAGACCCTCGCGACGATCACGATCCAGAACTACTTCCGGATGTACAAGAAGCTCGCGGGCATGACCGGCACCGCGGACACCGAGGCCGTCGAGTTCAAGAGCACGTACAAGCTCGACGTCGTCATCATTCCGCCGAACCGCAAAATGATCCGCGACAACCTCCCCGATGTCGTCTATCGGACCGAGCGCGAGAAGTTCGGGGCGGTAATCGAGGAAATCAAGGACTGTCGCGAGCGCAACCAGCCGGTTCTCGTCGGCACCGTATCCGTCGAGAAGAGCGAGCGACTCTCCAAGATGCTCAAGAAAGAGGGCGTCAAGCACAACGTCCTGAACGCCGTGAACCACGAGCTCGAGGCGAGCGTCATCGCTCAAGCCGGTCGCGCCGACGCCGTGACCATCGCCACCAACATGGCCGGCCGCGGCACCGACATCCTGCTCGGCGGCAATCCCGAATTCCTGGCGCGCGCCGAAATGGAAAACGAGTGGATCCAGCGCGTGGCGAAGCTTGCCAGTCCGGAAGGCGCGCCGGCCAAGCGCTACGAAGAAACGCTGCGCGAGCTCCGCGAGAAGTACGACGAGGAAGGCGAGCGCATCCGCAACCACTACCAGCCGCAGCTCCAGGCGCTCGACGAAAAGCGCAAAGAAGCGCTGCGCCGGGAGACCGAAACGCGCCAGCGGCTGCTCGAAGGATCACCCTACCGCGAGGCGCGCGAGCGCTACGAGCGCTACTCCTCGTCCGACCTGATTCCCGCGCTCGGTGACGGCCGCGCCGTCACCGAGACGTACGTGCGCGTCAAGGGCGAGCTCGAGGCGGCGCTCGAGGGCGCCGGCGAGGCCGCGGCCGGCGACGCGGCGGCCGACTTCGCCGCGGCGCGCGTCGCGCTCGACGCGCTGCTCGAGGACTGGAGCGATCCCGAGAAGCGCGCCTCGCGGGCCAACGTTGACGTTCTCGTCCGTCAGACCCTCGAGCGCGCGGCGAGCCAGCTCGGCACCTCGAACGGGCACTCGGTCGACGCGTTCCACCGCCTCGTCGAGCAATGGTCGTTCGCCAAGCTCGAAAAGGGTGAGACCAAGACGCTCGCCGATCATCTGAACACGGCGCGCGTCCTCTACGACCGCGTGCTCGGCGATCTCGAAATGCAGCTGCTGCTCCACGGCGGCACCGGCAACGGCGCGGCGCTCGCGGCCGAGTATCAGCAGGCCGTTGCGGCGCGCCACGCCGCGGAGGAGGAGCACCTCGCGGTCGAGAAGCCCTTCGAGAAGGCGCTCGGCGAGGCGCACGCGCGCTACGAGACACAGCGGCAGGACTACGTTCGTACCATCGACGAGATCCGCGAGCAGCTCGACAAGGCCCCGCAAGAGTTCCAAGGGCGCTTCGAGGAGATTCTCGCGAAATACAAGCGGGTCTGCGCCGAGGAGCGCGAGCAGGTGGTCGCTGCGGGCGGCTTGCACATCGTCGGCACGGAGCGGCACGAGAGCCGGCGCATCGACAACCAGCTGCGCGGCCGGGCGGGACGCCAAGGCGACCCCGGCTCCTCGCGCTTCTTCCTCTCGCTCGAGGACGACCTGCTGCGGATCTTCGGTGCCGACCGCATCCAGGGACTCATGCAGCGGCTCGGAATGGAAGAGGGCGTGCCGATCGAGCATCGGCTGATCACCCGTGCGATCTCCAATGCGCAATCGAAGGTCGAAGCGCACAACTTCGACATCCGCAAGCACCTGCTCGAGTACGACGACGTGATGAACAAGCAGCGCGAGGTCGTCTACACGCGCCGGCGCAACCTTCTGTCCGGCGAGGGTCTGCGCGAGGAAGTCATGGAGATCGGCGAGGGGCTCGCCGAGACCACGATCGCCACGGCCGTGGACGCAGACGCGCCGCCGAGCGAGTGGGACTGGAAAGCACTCGACGACGCCATCGCGCGCCAGTTCGCCATTCGCATCCCCTTCTCGGACGAGGAGCGCGAGCACGCGGGGGTCGGCGCCATCGCCGAACGGGTCTTCGAGGGCTTCATCAAGCTCTACGAGTCGAAGGAGCGCGAGTTCACGCCCGGCGTGATGCGGCAGATCGAGAAGATCGTCATGCTGCAGACGCTCGATGCGCTCTGGAAGGACCACCTCCTCAACATGGATCACCTGAAGGAGGGCATCGGCCTGCGCGGCTACGGGCAGAAGAATCCGCTTCAGGAGTACCAGAAGGAGGGCTTCGATCTCTTCGGAGCGATGCTCGGGCGGTTCGAGTCCGAGGTGGTGAGCCGCATGGCGACGGTGCAGGTCGCTCAACAGCAAGCTCCGGGACGGGCGCGCCTCGCCGAGCCGGCCCGAGAACCATCGGTTCCGGCGGAGGAGCCGCTACCTTCCGAGCAGCCGTCGGCCGAGACGCTCGCCATGATGGAGCGCCTCGAAGCACGGCGACGAACCGTCGAGCAGCAGCAGCGCCAGACGCAGCTGTCCGCGGGCGGACAGGTGCTGAAGACAGAGACCGTGAAGCGCGACGTGGAGAAGGTCGGGCGGAACGATCCGTGCCCTTGCGGATCGGGTAAGAAGTACAAGAAGTGTCATGGAGCTTGATGCGCTGCTCGCCCGACGGGCAGCGGATCGAGCGTGAGCAGGCCAGGGACATCCACGGGCGCACTGAGCAGCGGCGCGTCGTCCGGCCGCTGAATCCGGGCGCTTCCGTTTGAAGCCGTGGTCCGTCCCCCAGCCGGCGGAGCCCGCGCGTGCAAGCTCGACTCCCATTGACGGAGCCCAGGCACACCGGTAACCCCCGCTCTCATGAAGCGTCCCGTTCGCCGCGGCGACATCCGCGTCCCCGGTTTTCTGTTCTCCGGCATTGCGTGTGGGCTCAAGAACGA
>JBEVNX010000066.1:0-31516 GCA_040507895.1 Binatia bacterium
TGGCGGGTAGATATAGGTGCCGCGGGCGACATACTCCTTGAGGATGTCGTTCTGCACCGTGCCCGCCAGGGCCGCAGGCGCGACGCCGTGCCGGCGCGCGACCGCGACATAGAGGGCAAGCAGGATAATCGCGGTGGCATTGATCGTCATCGACGTCGACACCCGGTCGAGCGGAATGCCTGCGAAAAGCTCCGCCATGTCCTCGATGGAGTCGATCGCCACGCCGACCCGGCCGACTTCGCCGCTCGCCCGCGGATGGTCCGAGTCGAGGCCCATCTGCGTGGGCAGGTCGAAGGCGACCGATAGGCCGGTCGTGCCCCGCGACAGCAGGTAGTGATAGCGGCGGTTCGATTCCTCGGCGGTGCCGAAGCCCGCGTACTGGCGCATCGTCCAGAAGCGGCCGCGGTACATGGTCGGCTGCACGCCGCGGGTGAACGGGTACTCGCCCGGAAACCCCGCATCTCGGAGATAGTCGTGCGCGGCGGTGTCGGCGGGCGTGTAGAGACGCTTCACGTCGATGCCGGAACTGGTCTCGAACTTGTCCCGGCGCTCGGGAGACTTCGCGAGGGTTCTCTCGACGGCGCGCTTTTCCCAGGCAAGGCGCGCGTCGTCGACCTCCTTCCGAGCCCCCATGATCTGCCGAGGGTAGGATTCCGCCGGCAAGGAGTCAATTCGCCGCGACTGCGAAGAGGCGGTGCGTGCCGGGGACGCCCTTCAGGCGATGGGAGCCGCGCTCGACGAGGTGGACGCCCGAGCCGGCAACGAGGTCTCGGACCGTCGCCGAGGCCAGCACTTCGCCGGCGCCGGCAGCCGCGGCGACGCGCGCGGCAAGGTGAACCGAGATCCCGGTGACGCCGTCGCCCATCAGCTCGCATTCCCCCGTGTGCACGCCAGCCCGCGCGCGGAGGCCTAGAGAGGCCATCGAGCCATGGATCGCAGAGGCGGCACGCAGCGCCGCGGCGGGCGCTGCGAAGACGGCGAGGACGCCGTCTCCGGCCGTGTCCACGACTCGCCCTGCGAATTTTCCGACCTGCGCGCGCACGCTTCCATGGAAGCCGTCCAGCGCAGCCCGCCATCGATCATCTCCGAGGGCGATGGCGCGCTCGGTAGAGGCGACGATGTCGACGAACAAGAGCGTCATGAGCGCGCGTTCAGGGCACAACCGGTAGCCGACTCCGCTCACCGTTTCGATGCGGGATGCTCGCGAACCGAGCTTCTTGCGAAGCGAGCGGATGATGACGTCGACGACGTTGCTGGCGCCATCGCCCCGGTGCCCCCAGACTTCCTTACGAAGCGTGTCCCGCGGTACCGCCTGTCCCTGCTTCTGCATGAGAAACTGAAGGACTTTGAATTCGAGCTGGGTGAGCGCGGCGAGGCCGCCGTCCGTCTTGACGCGCCGTCCCGAGATGTCGAGCAGGTCGTCCCCGTCGACGCCGAGCTCGTCGGCCGCCAGCTTGGAGAGCCAGCCATCGACCGAATGTGGTCCGAAGTCGAGGAGCGCGGAGTGGTAGCACAGGCCGCTCAGCGTCACGCTCTCCCGAGAAAGCCCGCCGAAGCCGAGCTTCTCGAGAGCGCTCTGCCACGCGCTTTCGTCGCAGAAGGTCGTGTACACGCGCCGGAGCCGCGGGCGTAGCTCCATGTAGGTGCGTTTGATGTCGAGGAAGCAGGCCGCCTGAACTACGGACGGCCGCTCGCCTTCTTCGTCGGCGAGCCAGCGCCGCAGGAAGAGCGCGATCTCGTCTCGCTCGAGTGGAGCCGAGCGCTCGTGAGCGAGCCATTCCCTCACAAGGGGGTCGTCGAACGCCGGGCTCCAGCGGTCGACGGCGCTCTTCTCGAACATGCAGTAAAAGCCGCACAGCTTGCCCGCGTGATCGCGAGCCACGTGGAAGGACGCGGGGAGCGCGTTCCACCAACTCTTCAGGGCGTCGGCGGCTTCGCGGCTCTCGTGGCGATCGACGATTTCAAGAATCGCCGGCCCGTCTCCCCGGCGTGCGGGCTCGACGATCAGCCGATGCGTCTCGCTCGGAAAGAACGCCTCCCGCACGACGGGGTTTTCGATCAGGTAGAGAAGATCCGCCGTGTAGCGCCAGAGCTCGGTCAACCCGGCCGAGCGGACCTCGGCTCGGAGTTGCCGCCAGGCGGCGCGCCGATGGGCCTGGTGAGTGGCTGGGTCGGCCGAGCGCAGTGCGGCGGCGACGGCCGAGCGGACCGCGTCGTGGACGAACAATCCGTCTCGGTCGCGCTCGACGAACGGCAGCGAAGACAGCTTCTCGAACGAGTCTCCAGCTCCGCCAGAAGGCAACATCACCTGCAGCAGTGAGCGTGTCGTCCGCCGCACCACCGAGGCGGCATTGAGCGCTTCGCGGGTTCGCAGGTCCTCGATGTCGCCGAGATAACGGTTGACGAGCTCCTCGATCACTCCCTGTGCGGCCAGCGTGTCCAGGTCGGGCCCGCCACCCCGCTCGAACGTCCGCGCGGCGAGCTTCAAAGCGAGCGGATGTCCTCGTGCGAAGCGGTTGATGCGTTGCGCCGTCGCAGCAGGAACGCCGATACGGCGGAGAAGCTCGCTCGCCTCGCGCTCGTCGAGTGGCCGTAGGGTGATGCTGCAGAAGAGGCCCGCCCACTCGGGGGCCGTGCTCCAGGCCGCCGCCGGCGGCTGGCGACCGGCCAGCACCAGTCGCGCATTAGCGGGTAGGGTAGGTACGAACGTCTGTCGAATCCAGGCATCCGCGAGGCGGAACACCTCGTAGTTGTCGAATACCAGTACGACCCGCCTGCCGAGCGCGCCGACCCGATCGGTCAGAGCGTTGAGTGTCCTCGCCCTAGTCCCCAGCACCGACGCGACCGCGTGAACGACGCCACGCTCGGTCGGTTCGACGCCGCGACAATCGAGCCGGATCAAGGCGGTGGCGCGGGAGCGCTCCGCTCGGCGAGCGAAGGCGTCGAGCAACGCCGACTTGCCGACGCCGCCGATCCCGTGGATGTGAACGACCAGGGCGCCGGCCTTGGCGAACAGGGTATCGAGGAGCGACAGCTCAGCGCTACGGCCAACGAACGACTCGGCCGCGCGGGAACTGAGGAGCTTACTCAGCCGCGACGCCATGTGCTCCACCGTCTATCACGTGCAACGGGCCGAGCGGTACCGCAAGTCGCGGACGAGCGCCGCTCGGCCCGAGGATTCCTTGCGTTACGCGGCACGGCCCGCGGCGAGCGCCTTGACATCGCGGGCCGCGAGCGGCTTACCGCCGATCGCCCAATCGCCGCCGCGGACTTCCTCGATGACGACCCACGTCACCGGCCGCAGGTTCTCTCCTTCGATTGCCACCATCGCGTCGGTCAGCTTTTCCACCATCGCTCGCTTTTGGTGTTCGTCGAAGACGCCTTCGATCACTTTGACGTTCACTAGAGGCATTGCACTCTCCTTTACAGCGCGTCTGCGCCACTCTCTCGACTCGGCCCCACGCCGAGCGTCGAGCCCAGACACTAACCGAACGAAGAGAGAGCTCGAGGGGCCGCCGATGAGATTCTTATGAGAATTTCCGCTCAGCCGATCGGCTGCTGCTGGGTCACGCAGTGGATCGCGCCGAGTCCCAAGACGAGCTCGGTCGACGGGATGCGCACGATTCGTCGCCCGGGAAAGAGGCGTGCAAGCGTATCGCACGCGTCGTCGTCGCGCCGGTGGCCGAAGACCGGGACCAGCACCGCGCCGTTGCCGATGTAGAAGTTCGCGTAGCTCGCCGGCAGCCGATGGCCTTCGTGGTAGATCGCCGGCGGCATCGGCAGCGGCACGACTTCGAGGGGCCGGCCCGCCTCGTCCTTCATGCTCCGCAACCGCGCCAGGTTGTCGCGTAGCGCGCGGTGGTTCTCGTCCGCCGGGTCTTCTTCGACGGCGGTGACCACCGTGCTCGGGCCGACGAAGCGCGTCAGATCGTCGACATGCCCGTCGGTGTCGTCGCCGACGATGCCGTCTCCGAGCCAAAGGACGTGCGATGCGCCGAGGTAGTCCAGCAGCTTGGCCTCGATCTGCCGCCGCGTCAGACCGGGATTGCGGTTCGGGTTCAGCAGGCACGACTCGGTGGTTAGCAGCGTGCCGCGGCCGTTGACGTCGATCGAACCGCCCTCGAGCACGATTCCCGGACGGAAGATCGGCTTCCGCAGCGTCTCGTTCACTCGCGTCGGCACCGCGTCGTCGAGATCATAGGGTGGATACTTCCCGCCCCAGGCATTGTACCCCCAGTCGGTGATCCCCGCGCCGCGCTCGGCATGGACGACGAAGATCGGGCCGTGATCGCGCATCCAGGCGTCGTTGGTCGGGATCCGCAAAAAGCGCGCGTTCGGGCTCTCGCAGCCTCGGGCGCGCAGCGCCGCTCGCGCCGATCGCTCGAGCTCTTCGCTGCCGGCGAGGATGCGCACCTCCTCGTGATCGTGAAGCGCCGCGACGATGTCGGCGAAGATCCCGGGTACGCGATCCAGCTTGCCGGGCCAGGTCTCCGCGTTGTGCGGCCACGACAGCCAAGTGGCCTCGTGCGGCTCCCACTCGGCGGGCATGCGATAGCCGAGGGAGCGGGGCGTCTCGTTCATTCGTCGAGCAACCGGCGGGTGATCGGGGCGTAAGAGTCGATGCGCCGATCACGCAAGAATGGCCAGAGCGTCCGCACCTCGTCGATGCGGCCCAAGTCGCACGGAACGAGCAGCGTCTGTTCCGCGTCAGTCGAAGCTCGGGCGAGCACCCGGCCGAACGGATCCGCCACGAACGAGTTGCCCCAGAACGTCAGGTTGCCTTCCTTGCCGACGCGATTCACCGCCGCCACGAATACGCCGTTGGCGATGGCATGCGCGCGCTGCGCCGTTTCCCATGCGTCACGCTGCGATTCGTTGACGGCGGCTTGCTCGCCGTCGAGCCAGCCGATCGCCGTCGGATAGACGAGGATCTCGGCGCCGGCGAGCGCCGTGAGCCGCGCGCCCTCGGGGAACCACTGGTCCCAGCACACCAGCGTACCGATCTTGCCGTGGCGCGTGGCGAAGCTCTGGAAGCCTAGGTCGCCCGGCGTGAAGTAGAACTTTTCATAGTAGAGCGGATCGTCGGGAATGTGCATCTTGCGGTACTTGCCGGCGATCCGGCCGTCGGCGTCGAGCACGACCGCGGTGTTGTGGTACAGCCCGTGGGTGCGCTTCTCGAAGAGGGAGGCGACGATCACCACCTTCCGCTCTCGGGCGACCTTGGCGAGAACGCGCGTCGTCGGCCCGGGGATCGGCTCGGCGAGCCGAAAGCGCGCCACGTCTTCGGTCTGGCAGAAGTAGCGCGAGCGGAAGAGCTCCTGCAAGCAGACGACGTCCGCGCCATCGCGAGCCGCGCGCCGCACGCGCTCGACGGCCTTGTCTAGGTTGTCAGCGGGCCGGTCTCCGCAGCGCATTTGCACCAGGCCGAGGGTCACAGCGCGGGAATTCGACGATTTGCGCGGCATGCCCGTCAGGATTTGAACGCGAGGAAGAGCTTCGTCATGCTGTCCTTGGCGTCGCCGAACAGCATCATGCACTTCTCGTTGTAGTAGAGCTCGTTGTCCACGCCTGCAAAGCCGGGTCGCATGCTGCGCTTGAGCACGATGATCGACTTGGCGCGGTCGACCTCGAGAATCGGCATGCCGTAGAGCGGGCTGGATTTGTTGCTACGGGCCGCCGGGTTGGTGACGTCGTTGGCGCCGACGACGATCGCCAAGTCGGCCTCGGCGAAATAGGGGTTGATCTGCTCCATCTCCCAGAGTTGGTCGTAGGGTACGTCGGCCTCGGCGAGCAGCACGTTCATGTGTCCCGGCATGCGGCCGGCCACCGGATGAATCGCGTACTTGACGTCGATGCCGCGCTTGCCGAGCATCCGCGCGAGCTCGGCCACGCCGTGCTGCGCCTGCGCCACCGCCATGCCGTAGCCGGGGACGATGATCACCGAGCGCGCGCCGTCGAGCAGGCTCGGCACCTCTTCGGCGTCGATCGAGCGCACGGTGCCTTTGGCTTCCGCGGCCGGCCCCCCGACGTCCTCGGCGACCTTGCCGAAAGCGCCGAACAGCACGTTCATCGCCGAGCGGTTCATCGCGCGGCACATCAGCAGCGCGAGCAGGAAGCCCGAGGTGCCGTCGAGCGAGCCGGTGATGATCTGGATCTTGTTCATCAGCACGAAGCCCATCGAGGCGTCGGCGAGGCCCGCGTAGGAGTTGAGGAGCGCGATCACCACCGGCATGTCGGCGGCGCCGATCGGAATCACCAGCAGGAGCCCGAACAGCAGCGCGAGCGCGACCATTACGAAGAAGAGCGGCGTGAGCGAAGGCGCCACGATCAGCGTGATCCAGCTCGTGATCATGACCGCGAACAGCGTGAGGTTCGATATGTTCTGGCCCCGATAGGTCATCGGCGCCCCCGGCAGCAGCTCCTGCAGCTTGGCCGCCGCCATCAAGCTCCCGGTGAAGGTGAGCCCGCCGATCATCACCTGGAGGCCGATGGCGGTGATCTTGACGGTGTCGACGTCGGCGCCGTGGCGCATGAACTCCGACACGCCGATGAGCGTTGCGGCGAGCGCCCCGAGCGAGTGGGAGAGCGCGGTGCGCTGCGGCACCGCGGTCATCGGGATCTGCAGGCCCATCGCGCCGCCCACCACCGAGCCGACGGCCATGCCGATGACGAGCCAGTGATAGCTCTTGATCTCGGGGTGGAACAACGTACCGGCGATCGCCAAGACCATGCCGAATTCCGCGAGGAACATGCCGCGGCGCGCGTAGCGCGGCGAGGAGAGCCCCTTGAGGCCGAGAATGAAGAGGAACGCCGAGAAGATGTAGAAATAGCGAAGCGCGTGCGCGGCGAGCTCTTCCCGCGCTTTGGCTTCGCCGCTCGACAAGCTGAAGGCATAGAGGAGGGCGATGACGGCGACGACCAGCGCGCCGAACACCAGCAGCAGCACGCGCTCCCGGCGCCTCTCGATCTCGCCCTCTTCGCCCGCCTTCTTGAACATCTTGAGCATGCGGTCGGTGATCAGGAAGCCGCCGACTACGTTCGTCGAAGAACAGGCCACCGCGATGGTGCCGAGGATCGTGCTGAGCGGCCCGTAGTCCGCGCCGGCGACCACCAGCGAGCCGATCAGCGAGATGCCGGAGATCGCGTTCGTGGCCGACATCAACGGCGTGTGCAGCAGCGGCGGCACGCGCGTGATGACGTGATAGCCGAGGAATCCGGCCAGTATGAAGATGTAGAGACCGACTTCCAGCTCGGTCGTCATGGGGTCTCCTACTCGAGGACGACGAGAATTTCGCCCGACTCGACCGCCTGACCCGGCTTCACGTGGATCTCCTTCACTTCGCCGGGCCCCTGGCTCTTGATCTCGTTCTCCATCTTCATCGCTTCGATGATCAAGAGGCCGTGTTTGGCCTCGACCCGCTCCCCGACCGCGACGAGCACGTTGATGACCTTGCCCGGCATCGACGCCTTCACCTCGCGTCGGCCCGTCATCTCGCGGCTGCCGCGCGCGGCGGCGCGCCGGGCGCGATCCTCGCTGAGCAGCCGGAAGCGGAAGCGTCGGTTCTCGAGCAGCACGTCGAAGTCATCGGCTATGCGCGCCAGGCTGACCTCGTGGTTCTCGCCGTCGATGAGCATCGACAGGCCGCCGGGGACCCGCCGCGCATCGACGAGCAGCTCGTCATCCCCTTGGCGAACGCGGTAGAGCGACCCGCCCGCCGATTCGACTTCGATCGACGCCTCGCGATCGTCGAGGTTGGCGATGAACGTGCGGCGCATCGGGCTAGCTCCGCATCGCGTCGCGCCGCCCCGCGAGGCGCCACGCCGAAGCCGTGGCGGCGGTGCGCCCGGGTATCGGCGACGGAGAGGCCTCGCCGTCGAGGGCGGCAATGGCGGCGGCGGCGAGCGCGATTCGCTCGAGCCCTTCGGCTTGCGCCGGGAGGCCTTTGAATTCTTGCTGGATGAACCGCGTGTCGAAGTCTCCGGCCCGGAAGCGGGGGTGGCGCAGGATCCAGCGGTGAAACTCGATGTTGGTGGTCGGGCCGTGGATCACGTACTCGCCGAGCGCTCGCTCCATGCGGGCGATCGCTTCCTCACGGGTCGCGCCCCAGGCGACGAGCTTCGAGATCATCGGGTCGTAGTAGATGCTCACCTCGAATCCTTCATAGACCCCGGTGTCGTTGCGTATGCCGAGCCCGCCCGGCTCACGCAGGCGGTTGATCCTGCCGGGCGCCGGCAGGAAATTGTTCTCCGGGTCCTCGGCGTAGACGCGGCACTCCAGCGCCCAGCCGCGCTGGCGGATGTCGGCTTGCCGGAAGGGCAAGGGGGCGCCCGCCGCGACCTCGATCTGCGTCCGAACCAGGTCGACGCCCGTCACCATCTCGGTGATCGGGTGCTCGACTTGGATGCGCGTGTTCATCTCGAGAAAGTAGAAGTTTCGCTTGGAGTCGACCAGGAACTCGATGGTGCCGGCGCCGACGTAGTCGACCGCCTGGGCGGCCTGCACGGCGACCTTGCCCATGGCCTCACGGGTTTTCGGGTCGAGAGCGGGCGAAGGCGACTCCTCGATGACCTTCTGGTGGCGGCGCTGGATGGAGCACTCGCGCTCGTAGACGTGCACGACGTTGCCGTGCCTGTCGCCGAGCACCTGCACCTCGACGTGGCGCGGCGAGTCGACGAAGCGCTCGACGTAGATCCGATCGTCGCCGAACGCGCTCTTCGCCTCGTTTCGCGCGGACCGCGCCGCGGCGCGAATGTCGTGCTCGGAGTCGACGAGCCGCATTCCCTTGCCGCCGCCGCCGGCTGCGGCCTTGAGCATGACCGGGAAGCCGATCTTCAATGCCGTCGAGACGACGTCTTCTTCGCTGTCGAGCGTGCCCTCCGAGCCGGGCACGACGGGTACCTTGGCCGCGATCATGCGCTTGCGAGCCTCGACCTTGTCGCCCATCGCGTCGATGGCCTCGGGCGTGGGCCCGATGAACGTCAAGCCGGCTCCGGCGCACGCTTTGGCGAAGTGCGCGCGTTCGGAGAGGAACCCGTAGCCGGGATGCACCGCCTCGGCCCCCGAGCGCGCGGCGACCTCGAGCAGCTTCTCGACGACGAGATAGCTCTCGCGCGAAGGGGGTGGGCCGATGAGGTATGCCTCGTCGGCCATGCGCACGTGCAGCGCCTCGCGATCGGCCTCCGAATAGACGGCTACCGTGGAGACGCCGAGCTCGCGGCACGCGCGGATCACACGCACCGCGATCTCCCCTCGGTTTGCGATCAGAACCTTGCGGAACATCATAGATTGGCTTTCACGGGTGCAGGGTCTGACAGTAGGCCGAGGTGCCTCTCACAGCGGAATATTCCCATGCTTCTTCGGGGGATTCTTGTCTCGCTTGTTTTGTAGCATCTCCAGGGCCTGGATGAGCCGAGGCCGCGTGTCCTCGGGCATGATGATGTCATCGATATAGCCGAGCTCGGCCACCTTCCAGGGATTGGCGAACTTGTGGCGGTACTCGTCCACGAGCTTCGTTCGCTCCTGGTCCGGCGTTTTCGATTTGCGGATCTGGTCGCCGAAGATGATGCTGACCGCGCCGTCGGGGCCCATGACGGCGATCTCGGCGCCGGGATAGGCGTAGTTGACGTCGCCGCGGATGTGCTTGGACGACATGACGTCGTAGGCGCCCCCGTAGGCCTTACGAGTGATGATGGTCACCTTCGGCACGGTCGCTTCACAGAACGCATAGAGCAGCTTGGCCCCGTGCGTGATGATGCCGCCGTACTCCTGCGCCGTGCCGGGCAGGAACCCCGGCACGTCGACGAACGTGACGAGCGGGAGGTTGAAGCAATCGCAGAAGCGCACGAAGCGCGCGGCCTTGATCGAGGCGTTGATGTCGAGGCAGCCGGCGAGAACCGCCGGCTGGTTGGCGACGATGCCGACGGGACGGCCGCCGAGCCTCGCCAGCCCGATGATGATGTTCTCGGCGTACTCGCGCTGAACCTCGAGGAAGTAGTTCTCGTCCACCACCGAGGTGATGAGCTCCTTCATGTCGTAGGGCTTGTTCGGGTTCGGCGGGATCAACGTATCGAGCGCCTCGTCGCGCCGGTTCGGGTCGTCGTCGCAGGGCGCGAGCGGAGGATCCTCCATGTTGTTGCTCGGCAGGAACGAGAGCAGCTCGCGGATCATCGCCAGGCATTGCTTCTCGTCGGGTGCCGCGAAGTGCGCCACCCCGCTCTTCGCATTGTGCGCATGCGCCCCGCCGAGATCTTCCTTGGTGACTTCCTCGTGCGTCACCGTCTTGATCACCTCGGGCCCGGTGATGAACATGTAGCTCGTCTGCTCCACCATGAAGATGAAGTCGGTCATCGCCGGCGAATAGACGGCGCCGCCGGCGCAGGGGCCCATGATCGCGGAGATTTGCGGGACCACGCCGGAGGACAACACGTTGCGCAGGAAGATGTCGGCGTAGCCGGCGAGGCTCACGACCCCTTCCTGAATGCGTGCACCGCCCGAGTCGTTGAGACCGACCACCGGAGCGCCGGTCTTCATGGCCAGATCCATGATCTTCACGACCTTTTCGGCGAAGGCCCCGGATAGGCTGCCGCCGAAGACCGTGAAGTCCTGCGAGAACACGTAGACGAGCCGACCGTCGACTTTGCCGTAGCCGGTGACGACCCCGTCGCCGAGGATCTTCCGCTGCTCCATGCCGAAGTCGGTGCAGCGGTGGGTCTTGAACTTGTCGACTTCGACGAAGGTCCCCGGATCGAGCAGCCCCTCGATGCGCTCGCGAGCGGTGAGCTTGCCAGCCTCGTGCTGCTTGCGGATGCGCTCCTCGCCGCCGCCGACCTCGGCTTCGCTGCTGCGGCGAGCGAGCTCCTCGAGATTTTCCTTGATTCCCAAGCGTCCTCCGATCGTCCTCCGACCGGCTCCTCGGTGCGAAAGTCGCTGAATTATTCTAGGGCCTGCGGGTTTTCAAGGCAGTTTGGTCGAGCTGATGTTCCTGTACGTCACGAGATCGCCGGGGGCGAGACCGTGGGCGGCGGCGAATCCGGCGTTCACCTCCAGCACCACTCGGGACGGAGTGCCGACGGCGATCGGCTTGAGCGAGAAGGGCTCGGCGTTGGCGTGAAGACCGACGATGCGGCCCTCCCGCGAGATGAAGATCATGTCGAGCGAAAGCGGGGTGTTCTTCATCCAGAACGATTGATTTTGCTCCCGGTCGAAGAGGAAGATCATGCCCCCATCGGGCGCGAGTTGGGTTCGGTACATGAGGCCGCGCGTCTGAGTGTCCGGCGTGTCGGCGACTTCAACGTAGACGGTGACCGGGCGCCCGGCTTTGGGCTGCAGGATCACCGCGGCCCGTTCGTTGTGGCAACCGCCGGCGAACGCAACGATGGCAGCCGCGACAAACGTTGGTTGCAACGCGTGGCGTCGTAGTCTACCTAGGCTTCCACCCTTCATCTCGGAGGATCCATGCTCACCCCGCTCGTGTTCAGCCTCTGCATCGTCGCAGCTCTGGGCCTCTTTCTCCATCAGCTCTGGGGCCGTTTCAACGTGCTGCGGGGCGTAGCGAGCGTCGAGCTGTTCGACCGCATTCCGGAGCGCATCCAGGCTCTGCTCGTCTATTTCTTCGGGCAGAAGAAGTTCGTGCGACCCGAAGCCGCAATCGTCCGTGAACGGACCGCGGGCTGGATGCACTTCTTCATCTTCTGGGGATTCACGATCCTCGGCCTCCAAATCGTGACGATGTTCGGACGCGCATACAGCGACGATTTCTACGTGCCGCTCTTCAGTCCGGGCCTTCTCGGCGGGCCGTACATGTTGCTGCGCGACGTCATGGAGGTGGCCGTGCTGGTCTCGATCGGCGTGGCCCTCGTGCGCTGGGGCATAACCCATCCGAAACGGCTCTACGGCTACGAGCCACCGGAGCATCGCCTGCGGGGCCAATCGCACTGGGAGGCCTATCTAATCCTGTGCTTCATCGGCTCGATCATGCTCGGCGGCTTGCTCTATGACGGAAGCCGTATCGTGGCCCACGCACATGAGCCCGGGGTCCTGAGCGAAGCGGCCTGGGAGCCTGCGTCCCGCTGGGTCGGTTGGATGCTCTTGGCCGGCTTCGGCGTGTCCGGGGCGGTGGCGATCGGCAACGTCGCGTGGTGGATCCACAACCTCGTGGTGCTGGCGTTCCTGAATCTCCTGCCGCGCTCGAAGCACTTCCACATCATCACTTCGGCTCCGAACGTATTCTTCAAGAAGCTCGAGCCGGTGGGAGCGCTCTCCAAGCAGGACCTCGAGAATGCGACCCGCTACGGAACCTCGCACATCGACCAGTTCACCTGGAAGCAAGTCCTCGACATGTACAGCTGCACGGAGTGCGGGCGTTGCTCGTCGCAATGTCCCGCCACCGCGACCGGCAAGCCGCTCGCTCCGCGCCAGCTACTGCTCGATTTGCGCGACTATCTCTACGAGCATCAGGACGAGGTGATCGCCAAGCGCGTGGCTTGGAAGCCCGACGGCGACGGCGCGGAGCCGCCGGTGGTCGGGGAGAACGTCGTCGGCCCGGTCGTGAAGGACGAGACGCTATGGGCCTGCAACGTCTGCCGCGCCTGCGAGGAGTCGTGTCCCGTGCTCATCGAGTACGTCGACAAGATCGTCGACATGCGCCGCCACCTGGTGCAGGAGGAGTCGCGCTTCCCGAGCGAGCTCTCCCGCGTCTTCAAGAACATGGAGACGCAATCGAATCCGTGGGGCATCGACGCCGACAAGCGATTCGACTGGGCCGAGGGCTTCGACGTCCCGACGCTCGAGACGAATCCCGAAGCGGAGTATCTCTACTACGTGGGGTGCGCAGGGGCTTTCGACGACCGCAACAAGAAGACGACGCAAGCGTTCGCGCGCGTGCTCCAGAGGGCAGGCGTGAGCTTCGCGTGTCTGGCCAAGCATGAGCTCTGCAACGGCGAGACAGCGCGGCGACTCGGCAACGAGTATCTCTATCAGACGATGGCCCAGATGTGCGTCGAGAACCTGAACGCCGCGCCGACCAAGAAGGTGCTCGTGAATTGCCCCCACTGTTTCAACACGATCAAGAACGAGTTCCCGCAGTTCGGCGGGCAGTACGAGGTCATTCACGCGGCCGAGTTCGTCAAGCAGCTCATCGACTCCGGCCGGCTGCGCATGGAGCACAGCTACGGGAAGCGTACCGCGTACCACGACTCTTGCTACTACGGCCGCTTCAACGACGTGTACGACGAGCCGCGAGAGGTTCTCGCGAAAGCGGGCGCTGGCACCGTGGAGATCGAAAAACACCGGCAGTTTGGCATGTGCTGCGGCGCGGGCGGCGGGCGCATGTGGCTCGAGGAGGACCCGGACAAGCGAGTGAACCTGCTGCGGACGGAGCAAGCGCTGCGAACCGAGCCGGAAACGATCGCCGTGTCTTGTCCGTTCTGTATGACCATGCTCTCCGATGGCATCAAGGCGAAAGACCTCGAAGAGAAAGTCCAGATGCTGGATGTGATGGAAATCGTCGATCGGGTGAGCGCAAAGGCCTGAGCGGCGGCCCTCAATCCGCGGAGAACACGGTCGCGCGTGCCCCCAGGCTGGCCGCCGCTCGCGTCTGCTCGCGACGACGCAGGTGAAGCCGCCGCACGTCCGGGGCGGCGAGGCCAAGGCGCTCGAGGTCCTTTCGCTCTTCATCGCGCAGCGCTCGCTCGAAGACGATCTCCTCATCGTCGATTTCGGCGAGGCGCCCCACGTCCGCGACGTCTTCTCCTTTCCGGATTTCCTGTGTCCGGCGGCCCGAGTCGACGACTAGCGCAGTGTCCGGATCCCTGCCGCGACGCAGATAAGAGATGTCGCCCGCCATCGCGTCGGCGGCTGCGGCGCACGCGAGGGCAACGATGACGAGCCGCTTCTCGAGTGACACAGTGGACCTCCTCAGTCATTCCCCACCGGGCTCCCGGTAGTTTCGCGCATCGGCCGACCGACGGAAGCGATTCCGTTGCGGCAAGCCTCGTTGGCGTAGACGTTCGAGTTCACCAAATCGGTGTGCAACGGTGTTTCGGTGCCCCGGTAGGCGCCGGCCGAGTAGGCGCTGACCTCGTGCACGAGCTTTCCGTCTTGTTCGACGAGGCGGTTGATGCTGCGGCCGATGATGAACCAGGCGAGATGCTGACTGAAGTCGCCGCTGTAGTCGTCGACGATGTTCAACGATTCGGTCATCAAGAGGTATTGCGGTTGGTCCTGGACGGCGACGAAGCGCGCAAACTCGGCGTAACCGAAGCCGGGAGACGCGAAGCTGGCGGCGTCGGGGGCGAACCAGTCAGCCGGGGTTTGCGAAGATTGCAGCTTGACGTAGGAGCCGATCTCCGTGACGGGGCCGAAGAGATCTTGTCTGCCGTCTCGGTTCACGTCGCGGCTCTGGGCGGTCGCGCCTGCCACGTCGTAGAGAGTGCTTTGATAGCAGTCGTAGTCGGTGGAGTTCCCGAAGTCGATCAACTGCGGTTCGAAGACGTCTTTACCGCCGAAAGCGATGGCGTCATTCTCCGTGAACGTCTGACCGACGAGAGGTCCGCGGAAGGCGACGATCAGCGAAACGTCACCGACCTTCAGGGGAATGGGACTCTCGCTGAAGTCGAAGTCGAGCGCTTGCAGTTCACGGCCGATCGAAACGTTCTCGATCGGCTTCGAGACCGCGTAGGACGGTTCGCTGTCCAAGCTCGCAAATGCGGGATAGAGCAAGGGATCCGTGAGGTGGGCCTCGCGGTAGCGCACCACCGCCCGAACAGTTCCGGCGCCGGTGTCCGCGTCCGGGGTCGTGTTCCGGACCTTGACCTTGAGCTGGGTGAACTGGCCGTTACCGTCTTGATAGGGCGCGACCAAGTACGAGAATCGGTCCGGCGGCGCGATCTCGAGAGTGCCGCGGAAGAAGTGGTCGATCATCCCGGCGCTGTAGCCGACGGCGCGGGGAATGAGCAGCGCCAGAGCAGCGTCGAAATTGAAGCGATTCAACGTGTAGCGGGGCGGCAGCCTCCGCGCTGCAAGGTCCGCCGTGAAGATCGAATACGTGCTCGTGCGGGCGTTGAAGTCGGCCTGTTGGACGTATGCGTCGTCGTAAAGCGTGCCGATGAACGTCATGGTGCCGCGCAGCGAAGTTCCCGGCATGAGTTCCTGGATGTCGACCGTGTCCGTCCGCGCGCCGGCTCCGTTGGGCGACGGAAGGCCGGGCGCCGGCTCGAGATCGTCCGGGGGCCCGAGGAAGTTTGTTCCCGCGCTCACGAAGTTGCGGTTCGAAAACTCGGCGATGCCGCGACCGACCTCGTCGTCCCAGTAGTCGCGCGGCCTGGGAAGTGAGACGTTCGCGTAGCCGGAGTAGGGGAGCTGGCCCGTCTGCGCCAACGCCTCAGCATACCCCTCGTAGAGGCTCTTGGGTCCGAAGAGCCCGAGCGTGAGCGGACAAGTCAGGCCCGCGTGCGAGTCGTTCCGCGTGTGCTGCGGCTGCGCGGCGTCTTGGATCAGGTGAATGACTTGGCCGATACTGCGCAACATCAGCGCCAGGTTTCGCTGACGGTCCGCCTCGGTCGTCGCGGTGAGGGCGCTCCAGAACAGATTCCGGGCGTCTGCGTAGGAATTCTCCTGCCCGGCGATCGAGCCGCGATCCTCGAGCCCCCAATCTACAGACGGGGCACCCTCAATGACTCCGCGAAGATATCCCGCATTGTTGAGCGGGTTGTAGAAGTGATTGCGGACTCGTGGGTCGCAGTCGGAGTCGCCATCCTCGACAATGCTGCCTTCCTCTATCCACCCCGCAGCGGTCCCGTCGTTGATCTGCGGCCTGGCGATCGCTCCAAGGTCGAGCTTCGACGACGTGCCCACCTGCAGCATGGCGAGGATGGCGTTCATCGACGATGTATTCGTTGCGGCCAGAGACATCCGCCAATGTGTCTCTAGGTCGTATGCATGAGAGGACATCAACGGAATCGCGAGAAGAACGATCGCCATGTTCGCAGACTTCACTGGTGGGCCTCCCGTCGTTCGGTCGCCAAGCCCTGGACATGATCGAAGAATGCGGGCGCGACCCGTCGATAGAGCCGGCCTTCTTTGACTATCTCGCCCAACATCAGGGGCTGGAGCTCAGAGAGCGAGAGCACGGTGCGGAGTGCATCGACTCGTTGCTCGGGGGTTCCTACAAAGCGTTTGAGCTCGATGTTTCTCCCGTTCCAATCCGATCTCCGCACGGATTCGTTGCTGTCGGCCGAATTCGGCAAAAAGCGGTGCTGGTAGCCGGTTTTGAAGATCACGAGCCAGGGCGCCGTATCGAGAACGGCGTAGGCGGGCCGCTTCTTCGGACCCCATTTCCCGAACGTGAAATCGCCGTTGGCATCGGTCGTCGTTTCCTCGACGAGCAGCGAATCCCTATGACCGCCGTGACCGATCCCGCCGCCATAGAGCTTCCAATCCGCAACGACCACCGCGCCTTCGACGGGCGCGCCGGTCTCGGCGTCGATGACGTGGGCGTGAATCGCCTCGGCCCAGTAGAGCGGCGGAGCGAAGACACAGCTCCACAGCGCCAGGGCGAGCACGAAAGGGACTGTCGTCGGGGTGTTCAAAAGCTGTCCATTCGCCAGACGCCGTCCGCGTCGCGAAGAAGGTAGACGAAGAAGATCTTGGTCTCGCCGTCGATCAACCGGGCGACTGCGTACTCGAGGTAACCGGGTCCCTCGGAGACGAACTGGGGAACGGAATACGACGAGACGATCCACGGCAGGTCGGCGACGAGCTCGTTGAAGATCGGCGCATACCTTTCTCGCGCTCGCGCGTTCAACGGCTGCAGCGCGGCCTCGACGTCGCCGCGCGCCAGTGCCTCGGTCATGGCATCCCAGACGCTGCGAAAAAGCGAGTCTCGGACGTCCCAAGCGTGCACTTCGATGCCGACGGCCGCCTTGTAGACCTGACCGAGGCGGTCCGTGATCGTCAACGTGGCCACAGAGAGGCCGGAATGCGTGTAGGCATTCTGCATGGCCATCGGCGGCTTCCTGCTCGAGAAGTCGTCTCGGCCGTCGCCGTCGAAATCGATCGCCAGCTTCTGGATTGCCTGGCCCGATCGGAAGTCGTAGGTGAAGGTGACGACGAGCGGGCTCGCGCCGCTGGTGACGTCGGCGTTGAGGACGAGGTCGGGCGGATCGCCCGTGGCGCTCACGGTCACGGTCGTCCTTGCGGATTGACCCGTAGGCGTCGTCGCGATCGCCGTGATCACGTTCGATCCCGCCGCGAGAGGCAGGGAGTTGAGCATGAATTGTCCGCCTGAAGCGTATGCAACGCGGTCGTTGACCGTGACGCCAGTGTTGGGCGGTCCTTGAAACGTGCCCCGTACGTTGAGCCGGTTGGACCTGATGACCGCCCCTGCGATGGGATCCGTGATCGCGATGCTCGCCGCGCCAGCCTGCGGGGTGGGCGTGCGAGTCGGGGCTGGAGTGGGGGTTCGCGTGACCGTCGCGGTAGGCGTCGCCATGATCGTAGGCTTCGGAGTGGGGGTCGGCTTCTTGGGCGCTGCATGAGCATCCCGAGCCGTGGTGATCGATAGGGTGAGCAGTAGGAGGAGGGGAGTCTTTCCGAGCCGCATGCGCGAAAAGAAAAGCAAGCGGCGTTCCGGTCCGCGCGGGGGCGCGAAGACCACGAGCGTAGGGCCGTCGCTCCGCGAAGCTCGAGGAGGCGCCCGATTCCGCTCGCCGGAAACGGCCGGACCGCTCGGAAGCAAAGCGGCCGCGCGCGAAAGTCAGCGAAAAGCGGCGAGCCGCTCCTCAGGAGCCGCCCTGCCGACGCCCCCGTTCTTGGATGGCGCGGCGGCGTGCGGCGACGTCCGCGGCTTTGACCTGCTTCGCGTGCTCGCGGCTCGCCTCGCGCTCGAGAGCGATCGCTTCGGCAAACGGCAGAGCGAACCCACGATCGATCAGCGACTTGTACGCTCGCATCGTCTTCGGCTCGCAGGAGAGTATGTCGTGAGCCAGCGCTCGACACGTCGGCATGAGGTCGTCGGGCGCGACCATGCGATTGACGAGGCCCCACTCCTGCGCTCGCGCCGCGCTCAAGAAGTTCCCGGTGAGAGACAGCTCCTTCGCGCGCGCAATGCCGATCAGCCGCGGCAGCTTTTGGCTGAGCCCCCAGCCTGGCAACACGCCGACCCGCGAATGGGTATCGGCGAAGAGGGCCACGGACGAGGCGATCAGCAGATCACACCCGAGCGCGAGCTCGAACCCCCCGGTGATCGCGAAACCGTTGATCGCGCCGATGATCGGCTTCGGGCACGCTTCCATCGCCGCCACCGGATTTCCCGCACCGATTGTTGAGGCGCCGGAGCGGTCGCCAGCTTCGCCGCCGAGCTCCTTCAAATCGACGCCCGCGCAGAACGCCTTCCCGGCTCCGGTGAGGATCACTACGCCCACGTCGTCGTCCTCGGAAAAGCGCCGGAATGCTTCGATCAAGTCCGTGCGCAGCTCCGTCGACAGCGCATTCATGGCTTTGGGGCGACTCAGCGTCAGGGTAGCGATCGATTCGCTCTTCTCGATCTGCAGGACGTTCGACATGGTGGACCTCCTCCCCGAGAACGGGACGGGGAACCTACCCGATTCCACCCCTACTTATTCTACAGGGCCCGGCGCGGAGCCAGTGGTACTCGACCCTCATGGGGAGTGGCGATGCGAGAAGATCACAGCTGCGTCCCTGGAATTCATTCCGGCACGACGGCGGTGACCTCGATCTCGACCTTGGCGCGGTCTTCGACGAGCGCCGAGACCTCGACCGCCGTCATCGCGATCGCGTAGTGGCCGATCGTCTCTCGAAATGCCGCGCCGATGGCCGCGCGTGACGCGAGGTACGCGCGCATGTCGGTCACGTACCACGTCATGCGGACGACGTGCTGGGGACCGGCATCGCCCGTGGCCAGCACGTCGACGACGTTGCGCAGCGCTTGGCGCGCTTGCTCGGCGAAATCATCGCTCGCGAAGCGGCCGGCGGCGTCGCAGCCGACCATGCCGGCCACGAACACCATCCGGCCGTGCGCGGTCACGCCGTTCGCAAAGCCTCGCGGGCGAGGCCACCCGGGGGGAAGCAGGACTTGCATGAGATCTCCTTGTCGGGCGACGGGTCGAACGCACCCTTCCTCAGGCCGCACTACCCTTGCGGAGCGAGAAGCGCTGCAGCTTGCCGGTCTCGGTACGGGGCAGTGCGTCGACGAATTCGATCGCCCGCGGGTACTTGTAGGGGGCGATACTCTGTTTGACGAAGTCTTGCAGCTCCTTGACCAGCTCGGCACTGGGCTCGACGCCGGCGCGCGGCACCACGAAAGCCTTGACGCACTGACCCCGCTCTTCGTCGGGTACGCCGACGACGCCGCACTCCGCCACCGCCGGGTGCAGCGAGAGCGTGCTCTCCACTTCGGGCCCCGCGATGTTGTAGCCGCCCGACACGATCATGTCGTCGACGCGCGCCTGGTAGACGAACCAACCGTCCTCGTCGACGAGATACGCGTCGCCGGTCACATTCCAGCCCCCTTGCACGTACTCGCGCTGGCGCGCGTCTGCGAGGTAGCGGCAACCGGTCGGACCCTTCACGGCCAACCGGCCGACGTTGCCCGGGGCCAAGGGCCGGAGATCGTCGTCGATGACGCAGGCCGTGTAGCCCGGCACGGGCTTGCCGGTCGCGCCCGGCTTCACGTCCTCCTCCGTGTGCGAAATGAAGATGTGAAACATCTCGGTCGCGCCGATGCCGTCGATGATCTCGATGCGCGTCAGCTCCTTCCAGAGCTTGCGTGTCGCCGCGGACAGCGCCTCGCCGGCACTGACGCACTTGCGCAACGACGAAAAATCGGACGCCGCCCCGTGGACTGCCATCGCGCGGTACGCAGTCGGTGCGCTCACGCAGATCGTCGCGCCGTAGCGCGCGATCGCCGCCGGCAGCTCGTCGGGTGTCGCTTGCTCGACGAGGACGCTCGCCGCGCCGGCTGCCATGGGAAACAGCAGCAGCCCGCCGAGGCCGAACGTAAACGCCAGCGGCGGGCTGCCGATGAAGACGTCGTGCTGCCGTGCACGCAGGACGTGCGCTGGCCAGCACGCGCAGGCCGCCATCACGTCGCGGTGAAAATGCAGCGTGCCCTTCGGCGTACCGGTGGTGCCCGAGGTGAAGGCGATCAGGCAGGTGTCGTCGGCGGCCGTCGGGACATTCTCGAACTCTCCCGGCTTGGTCGCCGCAAGCGCCTCGAGCGTGGCGCCGTGAAAGTGCTCGACCTCCCTCAGCGTTGCGCAGCTCGGTCGCGCGAGCACCAGCTCCTCGGCCAGCCGGGAGTCGCAGAGCGCGTGGCTGACTTCTGCCTTGTTGATGATCTGGGCGAGCTCCTTGGCGCGCAAAAGCGGCATGCTTCCGACCACGATGCCGCCCGCCTTGACGACCCCGAACCAGCACGCGGCGAGCATCGGGGAGTTCGGGCCGCGCAGCAGCACGCGGTTGCCAGGGACCAGGCCCATGTCGTCGACGAGGACGTGCGCGATGCGGTTCGCCCGCGCTCGAAGCTCGGCGTACGTCCAGCGCTCGGTCTGGCCGAGCAGGCACGGCCGGTCGCCTTGGCCTAGCGCCACCCGGCGGTCGAGCAGTTCGGTGGCGCAGTTCAGGAGCGGCGGAAACCGCAGCTCGGGAAGATCGAAGCGGAGCTCGGGCCACTGTTCGTGCGGCGGCAGGTGATCGCGCGCGAAGGTGTCGACGTGTGCGCTTCTCGATTCCACGGAAGGCGTTAGCCGATTCCGTTCCCGTCGCGTCTGTCACAAGCCATCCTAGTCCCCCTCGAACACCGGCCGGGCCTTCGCCGCGAACGCTTGATAGGCGCGGTGAAAATCCTGCGTCATCATGCAGATCGCCTGCGACTGCGCTTCCGACTCGATCGCCTCGTCGATGCCCATCGCCCACTCCTGGTGGAGCATGCGCTTCGTCATCGCGTGAGCGAAGCTCGGACCCTCGGCGAGCTCGGCGGCCCAAGAGACGGCGCTGGCACCGAGGGCTTCGGGATCGGCGAGGCGGTTGTAGAAGCCCCACGCGAGCGCTTCCTCGCCGCTCATCGCGCGCCCGGTGTAGAGAAGTTCCGACGCGCGGCCTTGGCCGATGATCCTCGGTAGCATCGCGCACGCGCCCATGTCGCAGCCGGCCAAACCGACGCGCGAGAACAGGAACGCGACCTTGCTGCGCGCGGAGCCGACCCGCACGTCGGACGCCATCGCGAGAATGGCGCCGGCCCCGGCGCACACGCCGTCGATCGCGGCGACGATCGGCTGCGGGCACGCGCGCATGGCCTTGATGACGTCGCCGGTCATGCGCGTGAACGCCAGCAGATCGGGCATCGCCATCTTCGTCAGTGGCCCGATGATCTCGTGAACGTCTCCTCCCGAACAGAAGTTTCCGCCCGCGCCTTGCACGACGACCGCGCGGACATCGTCGGCTCGCGTGAGCAGACGGAAGAGGTCGCGCAGCTCGGCATAAGAATCGAACGTCAGCGGGTTCTTGCGCTCCGAGCGGTCGAGCGTGACCACGCCGACCCTGCCCTCGACGGCGAAGGCGAAGTGCCGCGGGTTGAGGTCGGCGGCCGCCGACCGGTTGCCGGGTGCGAGGTGCGCGTCCATCGTCATGCTGGCTCCCTCTTTCTGCGCTTGCCCGGTGCCCCGTCGACGCGGGCTAGGTGGCGCTTCAGGTCCGCGAGCATGGCGTAGACGCGGCGCTTCTCGTCGGCGCTCCAGCCCGCGAACAGCTCGATCACCCATTGCTCGTGAACGGCGGCCATGCGCAGGAACTGGCGGCGGCCCTGCGCCGTCAACTGCACGGCGTAGACGCGCCGATCCGCCGGATGGGGCGTGCGCTTCACGAGACCCTCGGCTTCGAGCTGGTCGGTGATGCCGGTGACATTCCCGCCGGTCACCATCAAGCGCTGGGAGAGCTCTCCCATCGTCAAGCCTTTGGGCTCGCGTTCGAGCTGCGCGAGCAGGTCGAAGCGCGGCAGCGTGGTGCCGAACTCGCTGCGCAAGCGACTGCGAACGACCGCCTCGACGCGCGTCGTGCAAGCGAGGAGCCGCAACCACAGCTTCACCGCTTGGTGGTGGTCGTCGATCACCCGCGATTCGAGATCGCTGATCACGCCGGGAACGGCGCTCATCGCGAGAGCCTCACGAGACCTCTCCTCCGGCCACGGCGATCGCCTGCCCGGTGATCGATGCCGATTCGCGCCGGCACAGCCACACGACCGCCTGCGCGATCTCGTCGGGTTGCACGAGGCGTCCCTGCGGGTTGACGGCGACCAACTCGGCGCGTGCCTGTTCGACGCTACGGCCGGTCTTGGCGCTGATCTGCGCGATGGCGCGCTCGATGAACTCCGTCTCGGTGTAACCGGGGCACACCGCGTTGACGGTAACTCCCCGGCGGGCGACCTCGAGCGCGAGCGCGCGTGTCAGACCGAGCACGCCGTGCTTGGCGGCGCAGTAGGCCGTGACGTAGGCGTAGCCCTTGAGCGCAGCGGTGCTGGCGACGTTGACGACGCGGCCGAACCCGCGCTCGACCATGCCGCCGAGCACCTCTTGCGTGCACAGGAACGCGCCGGTCAGGTTGACGGCGAGCATGCGCTGCCAGAGGTCGAGCGTCGTGCGTCCGAATGGCTGCGACTCGACCTGCCCGGCGTTGTTGACGAGAACGTCGACTGGACCGAGCGCATCGACGGCGCGACGGAATCCGGCGCGCACCGATTCGGGGTCGGAGACGTCGGCGGCGACGCACTGCGCGCTCGCGAGTCGCAGCGCCTGCAGCCGCTCGATCGAGCGGCCGATGATCGTCACGCGCGCACCCTCGCTCGCCAGAGCGCGCGCGATCTCCGCGCCGATGCCGCTGCCCCCGCCGGTGATCACCGCATGGAGCCCCTTCATCCCTCAGACCCCCTGGGCGAGATTCGCCTGCTCGAGCGGCGACAGGCCCGCGTTCTGCGCGGCCAAGGAGCGCTCGCGCTCGAGGTTCCGCTCGAGTTGCTCCTTGCCCGCGACGTATTGCTGCGGCCAGTCGGCGCCGATGCCGCTCGTGTGGCCGATCTTCGCCGCTTCGAGAAGCGTCCAGGCCGGGTTGGCGAGATGCGGCCGAGCGAGCGCGCACAAGTCCGCGCGGCCGGAGGCGACGATGCTATTGACGTGGTCTGCCTCGTAGATCGCGCCCACCGCCATCGTGGCAATGCCGACCTCGTTGCGCACGGCCTCGGCGAAGGGGGTCTGATACATGCGGCCGTAGACGGGCGCCTGTAGCTTGCTGACCTGGCCGGACGAGACGTCGATCAAGTCGGCACCCGCGGCCTTGAACGCGCGGGCGATCGAGATCGCGTCGGCCAACGTGTTGCCCCCGTCCACCCAGTCGTGAGCCGAGATACGTACCGACATCGGCCGCTCGGCCGGCCAAACCGCGCGCATCGCGGCGAATACTTCGAGCGGCCAGCGCAGGCGGTTCTCGATCGTACCGCCGTACGCGTCCGTGCGCTGGTTTGTCAGCGGCGACAGAAACGAAGACAACAGGTAGCCGTGCGCGCAATGGAGCTCGAGCCAGTCGAACCCGGCCTCGATCCCGCGTCGCGTCGCGGCGACGAAGTCGGCGGTCACGCGGTCCATGTCGGCGCGCGTCATCGCGCGCGACCAGTCGCTCACTCCATACGCGTACTGCTGAGGTGACGCTGAGATCAGCGGCCAGTTGCCCCCCTCGAGCGGAAGGTCTTCACCCTGCCAGGGCACGCGCGTCGAGCCCTTCGCGCCCGCATGGCCGAGCTGCAGCGCGATCTTCGCGGTCGTGCCGCCGTGCACGAAGTCGACGATGCGCTTCCACACCGCCGCCTGCGCGTCGTTCCACAAGCCCGTGCAGGCGGGAGTGATGCGCGCGTCGGGCGTCGGGCAGGTCATCTCGGTGACCACCAGTGCGGCGCCGCCGAGCGCGCGAGCACCGAGGTGCACCAAGTGGTGGTCGGTCGGCAGTCCGTCGATGGCGCTGTACTGCGCCATCGGCGATACGACGACCCGATTCTTCAGCGTGAGGCCACGCAGCCGGAACGGCGTGAACATCGGAGGCACCGGGACGCCTGGACGCAGCCCAGCGCGCTCGGCAATCCATTGCTCGAGGCCGCCGACGTAAGCGGCGTCGCGCTGGCGGAGATTCTCGTGCGAGATCCTCTGCGAGCGCGTCAGCAGCGAATAGGCAAACTGTTCGGGCTCGAGCAGGGCGTGCCGCTCCACGCTCTCGAACCACTCGGTCGAGTTGCGTGCGGCATTTTGGATCTTCAGCACCTCGATGCTGCGGCGCGCCTCGTAGGCCTGCAGCGCGGCGTCCCGGTCGCAGGGCTCCGCAGCGAGGGTCTCGGCGAGATCGATCGCGTCCTCGAACGCGAGCTTGGTGCCAGACCCGACGGAGAAATGCGCCGTGTGCGCGGCATCGCCCATCAAAACCACCGGCGTGCGGCCGTCGGCACCGCCGTGCGGGTGGATCCAGGTACGGCACACGACGCGCGGAAAGCGGATCCACTGCGCCGAGCCGCGCAGGTGGTCCGCGTTCGACATCAGCGGGCTGCCGTCGAGCACTTTGGCGAACAGCCGCTCACAGAACGCGATGCTTTCGTCCTTGCCCATCTCGGACAGGCCCGCCGCGTGCCACACGGTCTCCGGGGTTTCGACGATGAACGTGGAGGTGTCGCCGTCGAAACGGTAGGCGTGAGCCTGGAACCAGCCGTGCGGCGTCTTCTCGAAGGCAAACGTGAAGGCATCGAAGCGGCGGCGGGTTCCAAGCCAGACGAAGCGGCACTGACGTAGATCGACGTTGGGCCGGAAAGTCGACGCGTAGCGGGCGCGGATCCGGCTGTTGAGACCGTCCGCGGCGACGATCAGATCGGCGTCGATCTGCGCGTCATCGACAACCTCGGTCTCGAAGCGCAGGCGAACGCCGAGCTCGGTGCAACGCCGCTGCAAGATCTCGAGCAGCTGGCGACGCCCGATGCCGCAGAAGCCGTGTCCCGAAGATCGGATCGTGCGGCCCCTGAAATGCACCTCGATGTCGTCCCAATGGTTGAACGCATCGAGGATCTGATCAGCCGTCTTCGGATCGGCCCTGCGCAGCGACGAGAGGGTCTGGTCGGAGAACACCACGCCCCAGCCGTAGGTGTCGCCGGGGCGATTGCGCTCGATCACCGTCAGCTCGTGCGAGGGATCGCGCTTCTTCATCAGCAGAGCGAGGTACAGTCCAGCCGGACCGCCGCCGATGCAGACGATGCGCATGCTTGCTCCTGGACCCGCCGTCGCACACCGTTTAGACCTGAATCTTTGAGGTGTCAAGGATTAGCGGCGCGACGCTCTTCCTTGATATATAAAATATTGACTCTTAAAGTGTCGCCGCCCCGGAGACGAAAGCCGGGGAGAAAGGATTTGAACATGGTGCGAGACAGTGCGGAACGGAGGGGCCGTGCGCCGTCGATGCGCGCCGCACGCCGCGTGTCGGCGTCCACTGCGAGAAGCACCTGCGCCATTCTCGTCGAGCGCGCCAGGGCCTTGCACCCGCTGCTGTCCCGCAATGCGGCCGCGACCGACCGCGAGCGCCGAATCCCTGAAGAGAACATCGACGCGCTCGCCGAGGCCGGGCTACTGAGCCTCGGCATTCCAGAACGGTTCGGGGGCCTGGAGGCGCCCATCCGCACGCAGCTCGAGGTGAGCGCGGCGCTCGGCGAAGCCTGCGGCTCGACGGGCTGGGTGGCGCAGAACATCAACGCGGCAGAGGTGGTCGCCGGTATGTTCGCCGACCGCGCCCAGCAGGAGGTCTGGGGCGAGAACCCCCGCGCGCGCGTTGTCGGCTCGCAGGCTCCGACCGATGACGTCAGGCGTGTAGACGGCGGCTGGGAGATCAGCGGTCGTTGGCCGTGGCTCTCGGGTTCCTACCATGCCGACTGGGCGTTTTTAGGCTTCCCGCTGACAGGATCTCCGGGGGAGCGCCGCGCTCCCGCTTTCGGTCTCGTTCCCTTGTCGGCGGGACGGATCGAGGACACTTGGTTCGTGACCGGCATGCGGGGAACCTGCAGCAACACGCTCGTGCTGGAGAAGGTCTTCGTACCGGACCATCGCGTCTTGGAGGCACTCTCGGCTCTCGAGGGAAAGGTCCCCACCGAGCACGTGGACGAGGCGCTGTATCAATCTGCGCTCGGCCCGGTTCTGATTCTCATCCTCGTCGGATCGCAGATCGGGCTCGCGCGGGCGGCGCTTTCGATCGTGCGCGAGAAGGCGCCGAAGAGGGCCATCAGCTACACGTCGTATGCTTCACAGAGCGAGTCGGTCGGCTTTCAGATCCAGGTCGGCGAGGCCGCGGTGCAGATCGAGGCCGCTCGCCTACTCGCGCTCGATGCGGCGGACCGCATCGATCAAGCGGCCCGGGCGGGAGAGCGCATGCCCTATGACGAGCGGGTGCGCGTGCGCACCGAGGCGGCTTGGGTGTGCCGCCAGCTCAGGCGCGCCGTCGGTGACCTCGTAGACGCTCACGGGGCGTCTACGTTCGCCGAGGCCAACCCGCTGCAGCGCGTCTGGCGCGATCTCAACGCGGCGGCCCGGCATGCCATGCTCACCACCCAGGTCGGTTTCGAACTCTTGGGTAAGGAGCTGCTCGGGCGCGACGAGCGGATCTCTGCGCTGATTTAGCAAGAAGAGAGCGTTTCCATCCGCCCGCGTGCCCGACGGCGAGTGACGTTTCGCCGACGCGATTGCGCTCGATCACCGTCAGCTCGTGCGAAAGATCGCGTTCCAGAGCACCGCGCAGAGCCAGCTGCCCGCCGCGGAGGAAGGGCTAGAGCGGCTAGTGCTTGAGCTTCTTCACCTCTTCGGTCAGCTCCGGCACCGCCTTGAAGAGGTCCGCGACGAGACCGTAGTCGGCCACTTGGAAGATCGGCGCCTCGGGGTCCTTGTTCACGGCGACGATCGTCTTCGAATCTTTCATGCCGGCGAGGTGCTGGATCGCTCCCGAGATACCGACGGCGATGTAGAGCGTGGGGGCCACGACTTTCCCGGTCTGGCCGACTTGCAAGTCGTTCGGCACGAAGCCCGCGTCCACCGCGGCGCGGCTTGCGCCCATCGCGGCGCCCAGCACCTCGCAGAGGGGCTCGAGGTACGTCGTGAAGTTCTCGCCGTTCTTGAGGCCGCGCCCGCCCGATACGACGATCGAGGCTTCGGTCAGCACCGGGCGGTCGGACTTCGTCTCGTTGAAGGCCACGAACTTGGCCTTCCCCTTGGCCGGGTCGAGGCTGATGGAGAGCTTCTCGACCTCGCCAGCGCCCTCCTTCTTCGCGGCGTCGAACGCGGTGGCCCGTATCGATGCGACGCGTGGTGAGCCTTCGAGCTTCACGGTAGCGATGACGTTGCCTGCATACATCGGCCGCGTCAGCGTTCCGTCCTCGTTGAAGTGGACGACGTCCGACGCCATACCCGCGCCGAGTCGCGCCGCGACCCGAGGGAGCAGGTCCTTGCCGATCGCGGTCGACGTGGCGACCAATAGGTCGATTGTCTTCTGCTTCATCACGTCCGCGAGCACCTCGGTGTAGGCATCCGCCACGTAGTGCTCGAGCGCGTCCCCATCGACGACGAAGACCTTCCTCACTCCATAGCTCGCGGTCTCGGTGCCGAGCGCGTCGACGCCCTTGCCGAGCACCACCGCGTGGCACGCTCCGCCGATGCGGCTCGCCGCCTGCCGGCCGGCCTCGATCGCGGCGAGCGTCGTCTTCGGCAGCTTGCCTTTGACGTGCTCTGCGAAAACCAGAACGTCACCCATCGATTCGTCTCCTGCTTGCGGGGAGCCTCAGATGACCTTGGCCTCGGAGTGAAGCAGCTGGACCAGCTCCTGCACGCTCGCGACCTTGCGCCCGCCCTGTCGCTTCAGCGGTGGCTCCATCTTGAGCACCTTGAGTCGCGGGGTCGTATCCACGCCGAGGTCGCCGATCGGGATCTCCTTCAGCTCTTTCTTGCGGGCCTTCATGATCCCGGGCAGCGATGCGTAGCGCGGCTCGTTCAGCCGCAGGTCCGCTGTGATCACCGCGGGCAACGGCATAGAGAGCACCTCGAGGCCGCCGTCCACCTCGCGAGTCACCTGCGCGCTCTTCTGATCGGCGGCCAGTTCCACCTTCGAGGCGAACGTCGCCTGCGGCCAGCTCAATAGGTCGGCGAGCATTTGGCCGGCCTGGTTCGAGTCGGCGTCGATCGCCTGCTTGCCCATGAGCACGACGTCGGCCTTCTCGTCCGTGACGAGTTTGTGAAGCACCCGAGCGACGCCCAAGGAATCGAGCGCATCCTCGCTGACGACGAGGATGGCCCGGTCCGCTCCCATGGCGAGCCCGGTGCGGAGCTGCTCCGACGACGCCTTGGACCCGATGCCGATCAGCACCACCTCGCCGCCGCCGAGCTTCTCCTTGATGCGCAGCGCCTCCTCGATTGCGATCTCGTCGAACGGGTTGATCACCCACTTGAGGCCATCGGTGACGATGCCCGAGCCGTCGGGCTTCACCTTGATCGTCGAATTGGGATCGGGAACCCGTTTGGCGGGCACGAGAATCTTCACCGCGTGACTCCTCCCTGTGGCGGATTATCGGCGCGGCTGCGCCAAAATTAGTTGCGATTAGCGCGTTTCCCCCACCGAATCAATTGGCGACCGAGTGCGAAGGGCGCTCGGCGGTCGGCTTATTCGTGGAAGCCGAGCCGGAGCGAGAGGTCCTTTCCCGCCTTGACGACCAGGGGAACGATCTCCTTCTCGATCCGCTCCCGGGACAAACGGTAGGCAGGGCCGGCCACCGAAAGCGCGCCGACCACGTTGCGGGTATAGTCGCGCACCGGCGCCGCCACCGCGCGCACGTCGCTCAGGTGCTCGCCGGCGTCGACCGCGAAGCCGCGCTCGACCACGCCCTTCAGGTGCTCGTTCAGGTCGCTCAAGTCGCTGATCGTCTCGTCCGTGAACTTTTCGAGGCTGCTCCCGAGAAGGTGGCGCAGCCCCTCCTCGGATTCGTAGGCGAGGAATACCTTGCCGACGGCCGTGGAATGCATCGGCAGCGCTTCGCCGACGCCGGAGGTGATGCGAACGGGAAGGTTCGACTCCACGACCGCGAGCGGCACGACGGCCGACCGGCGGGCCACGGCGACGTAGGTGTTCTCGCGACTGAGCCTCGCGACCTCCTCGAGGATCGGCCGTGCCTGGCGGAGGAGCCCCATCTGGTTCACGTAGGTCTGACCGAGCTGGAGGCAGCGAATACCGAGGCGATAGTTCTCGGTCGCCTTGTTCTGCTCGATGTAGCCGCGCGACTCGAGCGTGGCGAGCAAGCGGAAGACGTTGTTCTTGTGGAGCTTCAGCCGCTTGCTGAGCTCCGTCACGCCGAGCTCGTCGAGCTCGGCGCAGAATTGTTCGAGAACGTCCAGGGCGTGAGCGACGGACTGGATGACGTAGTTTGTTTTCTCCCGCTGCACGCGGTACCCCCAGCACGACTGCGAAAACCCCTGCACGATAGAGGCTTCGGAGGCACCTGTCAAACTGCGTATTTACATCGTGAGATTAGCTAGTTGCGAGGAAGCCGACACATAAAAATTCGGCACTTGCGCTTCCGCCTCCTCGACTAACGGCGTTTGCGTCGCTCAGGTTTTTGGCTCGACGAGCACGAGGAGCTTGCCGGGTTCGACCATGTCGCCGGGCTTGACGTGAACGTCGCGGATCGTGCCGGCGATCTCTGCGGAGAGGACGTTCTCCATCTTCATCGCCTCGAGGATCAACAAGGGATCGCCGGGCTTCACCTCGTCGCCCGCTCGCGCGCTCACCTGCAGCACTTTGCCCGGCATCGGAGCGCGCGTCTCGGGATTCCCGTGCGCGGCAGCGGCACGCTTCGACTTTCCTCCGCCGCTCAGGTCGAAGTCGAAGCATTCGCCGCCGACGGCGACGCGGAGCCGGGCACCGGTCCTCTCGTACAAAAAGCGGACGGGACGACCGTCGACACGCACGGCGCCGCCCGACGAATCGATCGTGATCGGCACGATATCCGCTCGCCGCTCGCCGATCTGGGCAGCCTTCACGCCGCCGGAGCCTTCGACATCGACCTCGATGGCCTCGCCGCGATGGAAGAGTTGGACCTTCATGCCCGCCGGCCTCCGCTGCCCGGGCGCCAGGCACCGAGGGTCTCCCACGGGCCGGGGAGCCCGGCGGGGGTAGCGGCAGCGGCGGTGAGCGTCGGGGGCCCGCCCGCCACTAGATACGCGGCCAGCACGGCCGCCAGCTCGCGATGTCGAGACTCGCCGAAGCCGTCGGCGGCCATGCGCTCGATCAGCTGTGTGTCGATGGCAGCCTCGCGGAACTCGCGAAGCTCCATCAGCGAGCGAAGGAAGGTCAGGTTGTTCGGTGGACCGATGATCAGGAACTCCTCGAGCGCGGCGATCATGCGGCGGCGGGCGACCTCTCGATCCGCACCGTAGGCGATCACTTTCGCGAGCATCGGATCGTAGTCGATGGTGACCCGCCCCCCCGCCCAGAGCGCAGAGTCGACGCGCACGCCGGGGCCGGAGGGCTCGGAGACGGCAACGATGTCGCCGGCCTGCGGGAGGAATTTGTTCGCGGGGTCCTCCGCGTAGAGCCTGCACTCGATCGCGTGGCCGCGGAGCTGGACGTTTTCCTGTCGAATCCCGAGGCTTGCTCCAGCCGCCACGAGGATCTGCTGCTGCACGAGGTCGACGCCGGTCACCATTTCGGTCACCGGGTGCTCCACCTGGAGCCGCGGATTGACCTCGAGGAAGTAGAAGCTCCGGTCAGGTGCGAGAAGGAACTCGACCGTGCCCGCATTCGCATAGTCGAGGGCGTGCGCCACCACCAGCGCCGCATCGGTGATCTTCCGCCGAAGCTCGTCGTCGACCGCTGCCGACGGAGCTTCCTCGACGACTTTCTGATGCCGGCGCTGCAGCGAGCATTCACGCTCGCCGAGGTGGATGCGGTGGCCGTGGCCATCCGCGAGGATCTGAACCTCGACGTGGCGGGGCCGCTCGACCAGGCGCTCGAGGAACACGCGGCCGTCGCCGAACGCTGCCGTTGCCTCGCGCTCCGCCGCCGCGAGCGCGGCGGGTAGCTCGGCCTCCTCGCGCACCACGCGCATTCCCTTGCCGCCGCCGCCGCCCGCCGCCTTGACGAGCAGCGGCAGACCCAGCGTGGCTGCCGCGCGCTGCGCCTCGCGCGATCCCGGGGACACCGACTCGAGCGCCGGCAAGACGGGGGCTCCCGCCTTGGCTGCCATCTGCCGCGCCCGGACCTTGTCTCCCGAAGCTTCGAGCGTCTCGGGGCTCGGGCCGATGAACTTCACGCCCGCCGCGGCGCAAGCACGTGCGAAGGCAGGGTTTTCCGAGAGGAAGCCGTATCCAGGGTGGATGGCGTCCGCGCCCGTTTGGCGCGCGGCGGCTATCACCTTGTCGACCGCCAGATAGCTCTCGCGCGCCGGCGGCGGCCCGA
>JBEVNX010000109.1:0-11360 GCA_040507895.1 Binatia bacterium
GCATCCCCGGTGGTTTGGCCGACGAGGAAATCTCACGCCGGGCGCGCTGGAGCGACGTACCGCGCTCGGCGTTCGATCCTCAGGCGCGGCTCGCGCTCATGGACGAGGAAGGCATCGACGTGGCGGTGCTCTACCCCACGCTCTGGCTGCTCTACGGCGACATCCGCGACCCCACGGTCGCTGCCGCGGCTTGCCGCGCCTACGACGACTGGATGGCCGACTTTTGCCGTACCGATCCGCGCCGGCTGTTCGCCGTCGCGCCGATGCCCATCCAGGGCGTAGACGAGGCGGTTCGAGAAATGCGCCGCGTGGTGAAAGACCTCGGCTTCAAGGCGGTGTTCGTGAGGCCGAATCCATTCAACGGCCGCCGCCTCTGCGACCCCGCTTACGATCCATTCTGGCAAGAGGCCGAAGCGCTCGCCATTCCCGTCGCGATCCACTCGAGCTTCGGCACGCGCATGCCCACGCTTGGCGGCGACCGCTACAAGAACCCGTTCTTCTTCCACATGGTCTGTCACACCTTCGAGCTCATGGCCGCGGCGATGGACGTCGTCTGCGGCGGCGTGCTCGCCAAGTTCCCGCGCCTTCGGGTCGGCTTCCTCGAGTCCGGCGTGGGCTGGCTCGGCTACTGGCTCGATCGCATGGATGGCCACTTCGAGAAGATGGGACCGTACGTGCCGTGGCTGAAGAGAAAGCCGAGCGAGTACTTTCTCGAGCAGTGCTTCCTCTCGCTCGACCCCGACGAGCGGACGGTGGCGGCGATGGTCGAGCTCGGCGCGGAGCGGACGATCCTTTGGGGGTCCGACTTCCCGCACTTCGATTGCACCTATCCCGGCCTGGTGCGCGAGATCGAGCACGCGTGCGCCGGGCTTCCCCCGCAGGCCTGGGCGAACATCCGCGAGCAGAACGCAGCGCGGTTCTACAACCTCTAGGCACCTCGGCAGCGAAGCGAAGCCCGTGAGGGTCGCCTGGGTCCGGACTCTTCGCCGTGCACAGCGGCGACCCTCATGGGCTCCGTTTCGCTGCGTCCCTGACCTTTACCTTTAGTGCATCTCTTGCCCGCCGGTGGTGTTGATTGCCGAGCCGGTGATGTACCGTCCCTGCTCGGAGGCGAGGAAGAGCACGAGGTCTGCGACGTCTTGGGGCTTCTGGAAGCGGCCGAGCGGGATCTGCGGCAGGATCGACTTCTTCAGCTCCTCCACGCTCTGACCGGAGAGCTTGGTGTAAGCTTCCCAGAGTCCGCCCCGTAGATCGAGAAGCGGGGTCTCGACGGTGCCCGGGCAGACGGAGTTCACGGTGATGTTGTGCCGCCCGAGCTCCTTCGCCGCCACCTGCGTCAGGCCCACGATCGCGAACTTGGCCGCGCAGTACGCCCCGAGCAGCGGCCATCCGGTCTTTCCCGCCTGGCTCGCGACGTTGACGATCGCGCCACCTTCGCCCTGGCGAATCATCTGCCGCGCCGACTCGCGGATGCCGAGCATAGTGCCGAGCGCCATCACGTCGAGATTCTGGCGCCAGGCCTCGACCGTGAGCTCGGTGATCGGCACCAGGCCGAGCCCGATGCCGGCGTTGTTGACCATGACGTCCAGGCGGCCGAAGCACTCGACGGTGCGCCTCACGAGCGTCGCGACGTCGTCCTCCTTCGAGACGTCGGCGAAAACGACCTCGGCCTCGCTCCCCTTCTTCACGAGATCGGCGCGAATCGTATCGATCTCGCTTCGCGCCGCGACCTGATAGTCGGGGAAGCGCTCGAACGAGCGGCCGATGTCCGACAGGACGACCTTCGCCCCCTCGGCGGCCAGTGCGCGCGCGATCGCTTCACCGATCCCTCCGACGCGGCCCGCCCCGGTGACGACCGCGACCTTTCCCGAAAGCCTGGTGTCCATGGCGCCGATCTATACGAACTAGGCGCGGAGCCGCAACGTCACCACCGACGCCCGCGAGCGGCGCGCCACGGTTTCCGCCGTGCTGCCGAGCACGAGCTGGAAGAAGCCACTCAGTGGGAACCGCTCGATGTCCCGTCGGCCAGCGGTCCCCATGGTGATCACGTCGGGCTTCCAGCTCTTCTCCTCTTCGAGGACTCCGCTCGCCCGGTCGTAGGCCACGACGACGGCCGTCTCGTGCGGAATCTCCCCGAGGTGCTCGGCCGCGAAGCGATCGAGGCGCTCTTTCGCCGCACGCTCCGCCCGGGCGATGCTCACCGGCTCGTCCGGTGTGAAGCCGTAGACCTCCCGGTTCACTTCGAGGTTCGAAGGCTCGGTCAGAATGACGTGCTGCAGACGCACCCGCCCGCGTTGCGCCTCGGCGATCGAGCCCGCGAGCCGCGCGACCGCGGCCGAAGCGCGGTCGAACGCGACCGGCGCCAGCACGTTCTTCATCGATTCTTGCGAGGCAAATTCGGGCAGCGACGAAGCTCCCCAGACGGCGCAGGGGCTGCTGCGAATGAGCTTCTCATGAAGCCCGCCTTGAAGGCGCGCGGAGATCTCGCTCGCAGTCGACTTCGACACGACGATCAGATCCGCGTCGATCTCGCGCTGCGCGTCGAGAATGGCGGTCGCGGGATTCGACGTGTGCGGCGTCATCACTCGCCACGGCACCTTGCCGAGATGCTCCCTGGCGAGGTTCTCGAGCATCTGGCGCGCGACGGTCTCGGCGTGCTCCTCATTGGCTCCGCCGGCCTCCTCCGGCCGGTAGACCGCCCGGTGGAGCCGATAGGATTGAGTCGGTACGGCGTGCAGCAGCGTCACCTCGCCCTCGTTCACCTCGGCGATGCGCCGCGCGAAGTTGATCACGGCGTTCGTCCGCTCCTCAAGACTGAACGCTGCCAGGAGCCTCTTGAACCTTCGACTGACTCTCATGGCGTGCCTCCCGCCGTAGAAGAAACGACCCGCGTCGCCACGGTGCGCGTCTCAGCGCATGACGGCGCGATGAAGCTCGTGCGTCTCCGCCTCGCCGGCCTCGGCTAGGAGCCAGCAACACGAGCTCGCCGCGATCACCCAGTCACCCCCGGCGTACAGCCAGCTCTTCACGGGCGTCCATCTCGTCTTGGAGAGATGCTCGAACGCAGTCGCCAGGCCGCCGAGCGCCGCCGTCGTCGAGGTGACGAACTCCGTCGCGGTCGCGCGCACCGCGGGGCTGAGGCCCAGCGCCTGCTTGCACTCGATCTCGCCGACCTCGCTCGCGTAGTACGCAGCCAAGCGGACGCCGGGCAGGCCGGCGAGCTCTTGAAGCCCCCGGTCCGTGGCACCCGGCTGCGGCATGAACTCGGACTGCGCCGTGCGAACGATCGCCCAGTGGTCCTGCCGGATCACCGACGACATGTCGCCCCCGGAGAAGATGAACCCATGATACGGCACGAGATGCAGCCCGCTGAGATGGGAGAACGACGCGGCCATCGTGCTGAGAAACATCCGGACCGTCGCCGCGAACTGCGACGACAGCATCGCCAACTCGGCCGAAAACGCCTCGTTCGACTTGTAGGCGACGAGCTTGCCGTCCGGCGTGAACTCGCCGACCGCGACCGTTCCGGCCTTCCCGATTGTTCTCTCGAGAACCATGGCGGAACCTCCTGCGCGGCAGCGTCTCTCGTGACGCTGGACCTCGAATGCTAGTGCGGGAGAGTACCGAGCGTCAAGCTCGGAAGCGTCGCCGGAGCCGAGGATTGACGAGGGTTCCTGCAGCGCCTAATTCAGTGGCGGATGGTGCTCCGACCGCGCGCGCGGATTGCTTCGATCAGTCTAGTGCTTTTCATCTTCCTGGCGCCGAGCGCGCGAGCGCAGGTCCCCGAGAGCGATTCGTCGAGGAGCCAACCGGGCGAGTTCGTCATCAACCGGCCTGCCGGCCTGTACGCCGAGCCGAGCGCAGAGGCGCAAATCATCCGCCGGCTGCGGCCCCGCACGTTGATCCAGGTCGTCGAAGTGCTGGATCAGTGGTACAAGGTGCATTCCACAACCGGCCACGAGGATGGATACGTGCGGCGCTCCTACGCGGACCCGTTCCGGGGCGGCGGTGGAGGCGCGGCGGCTCGCGGGCAGCGGTTTCGCGTCGGCACCTTCAAGCTCGTCGATCCCGTGGTCGTGCGTGAGCAACCGGACATGAGCTCGCGCAAGCTCGCCACGCTGAAGGCCGGCGTCGAGGTTCACGTCGTAGACAAGGACCCAAGCGGCCTCTGGTACAAGATCGAATCGGAGACCGGCAACCGCCCGCCGGGATGGATCCCCACGCAGGCCGCCAAGCGCCTCGACGCCGCTCGCTGAGCCCAGTCCCTCGTCTCAGGCGAGCGGGTGGTCCTTGAAGCGCTCGCGCAGCTCCTTCTTCGAGAACTTGCCCACGCTGGTCTTGGGGATCGCCTCGATGAACACCACGTCGTCGGGTAGCCACCACTTGGCGAACAGCGGGCGGAGGTGATCGAGGATCTCCTCCTTGGTGAGCCGGTCACGAAACTCCTCGCGAGGCACGACGCAAGCGAGCGGGCGCTCTTCCCACTTCGGGTGATGGACGCCGATCACCGCCGCCTCGAGCACCTTCGGATGACCCATGATGGCGTTCTCGAGCTCGACGCTCGACACCCACTCTCCGCCGGTCTTGATGACGTCCTTGGCGCGGTCCTGGATCTGGATGTAGCCCTCCGCATCGACGGCGGCGATGTCTCCGGTCTTGAACCAGCCGTCGTGAAACGACTGCGGGCTGCGGGGGTCCTGGTAGTACTCGCGCACCACCCAGGGGCCGCGCACCTCGATCTCGCCGGCGCTCTTGCCGTCCCAAGGGCACTCGTTGCCGTCATCGCCGACGATGCGGAGCTCCGTGCACGGCACCGTGAGGCCTTGCTTGGCGAGCACCCGCAGCCGGTCGTCGCGCCCTAGATGCTCGAGCCCGACTTTCACTCGCCCGAGCGACACCAGAGGCGACGTCTCGGTCATGCCCCAGCCTTGCATCAGTCGAATGCCGCGCCTGTCGAAGCGATCGATCAAGCCGAGAGGCACCGCCGAGCCGCCGCACAGGACGCGCGTCAGCGCCGATATGTTGCGCGGCTTTTGGTCGAGGTGATCGAGGACGCTCGTCCAGATCGTCGGCACGCCGCCCGACAGCGTCACCCGCTCTTTCTCGAGCAGCTCCGCCACGTCGGCGGCTTGCAGGTACTGCCCGGGATAGACCTGCTTCGCGCCGACCATCGTGCAGGCGTACGGCATGCACCAGGCGTTGGCGTGGAACATCGGCACGATCGCCAGCACGCAGTCGCGCTCGCAGAGCGCGAAGCCGTCCGCCATCGCGTGCGCCATCGACTGCAGGTAGAGGGCCCGGTGGCTGTAGAGGACCCCCTTCGGGTTGCCCGTCGTCCCCGAGGTGTAACACATCGCCGCGGCCTCGTTCTCGTCGAACGTCGGGAAGCGATAGGCGGTGTCGCCCTGCGAGACGAGATCCTCGTAACTGATGAGCGGCGCGAGAGAAGTGCTCGTCGTCGGCGCGTCTCCCATCACCACGTACGCCCGCACGTGGCGAAGCTCGGGCGCCACCTTCTCGAGCAGCGGTACGAGCACGTCGTCGACGAAGATCACGCGGTCCTCGGCGTGATTGGCGATGAACGCGATCTGCTCTGCGAAGAGCCGGATGTTCAGCGTGTGCAGCACGCGTCCGGAGCCGGGAATCGCGAAGTAGAGCTCGAGGTGACGGTCATGGTTCCAGGCGAACGTGCCGACGCGCTCGCCGGCGACGACGCCGAGCTCGGAAAGCCCCGAGGCCAGTCGTCGGGCGCGGCCGGCGATCTGCGCATACGTCGTGCGCCGCACGCCGGTCGCGGTGCGCGTCGCAATCTCGCGGTTCGGGTAGAGCTTCTCGGCGCGCTCGAGGAAGTGCGTGAGCAAGAGCGGCCGATCCATCATCAATCCACGCATCGGGGCCTCCTCGGGGACTGCGATTATTCGCAAACCAGGGCGTCGCGTCCAGTTTTGGGGCCGAGGCGAAGGCTCCGCGAGGCCCCTCGGTTCGAAATTCGTGTGGATCGCATCGGCGTCGAGCGCCGCGCCGCGCGCAGCGAGTGTGGGCCGAAGTCACGCCTGCGCCCACGTGATCCAGGCGAATTTTCGGACCGAGGTTAGGCGGGGCCGCCGACCAAGCACGAGCCGATCTGCGACTGAGCGTCCTTTCCGATAGCGTCGAACTTGGGGCCGAACATCTTGTCCACGAGTCGCCCCACGCCTTCCCCGCGCCCCTTCCCCTCGAGATAGCGACGGAGCTCGGCGGGTCCGCCGTTGTACCCCGCGTAGGTCGCGCGCGCCGTGACGGGCGCCGGCGCGACCTTCGACTCGTCGGCTTGCTCCTCCACCATCGCGAGGTAGTGGAGCAGCACGTCGCAGCCGGCCCCGACGTTGTAGGCGACGTTCCAGCGGAGCTTCTCGATCTCATAGAATCCCCGCCAAACGCGCTCGTTCACCTGCAGCATCCCGACCGATCCGCGGCTCGAGCGCAGATAGGTCACCTTGCCTTTCTCCGTGTGAAACTGCCGCCAGCAGCTCTCCTGCCAGGCGGTCGCCGGCACGAGCCGGCGGAAGAGATCGCTCCGCGCAGGCGCGAGCTTCGCCCGAGCCGCCACCGCGCCGGCGACTCGACCCAGCAGATCGTCGACGCGCTGCAGATACGCCGTCACCTCGGTGCGGTCGTCGAGCACCCACCGCGTCCAATCTCGCGAGTGGTCCACCTCGGCGGCCGCCCAGGCCGCGCCAAACCCGAGAAAGTACCCCCACCCCCTCGCCGGCATCTCGGAACGAGTGAGCGGCTCCGCCTGAGGTAGATCGGCGCTCGAGAGCGGCGCTCCGAACCCAAGCAGGCGGCGCAGGACGGGATCGACGTCCGGGCTATATTCCAAGGGGTCGCCGGTTACCGTCGGTGCGATCATCCGCGCCATCCGCCGCAGGCCGTCGGCCGACACCTCGATACCGAATGCGGGCCCAGCCTGGTCGAGCACCGCCAGCGCGTCGCCGGCGGCGAGAAACGTGATTAGCTGCACTGCCTCAGCCCCCGGCAGCTCGCGCGCGATGTCGTCCGCGACCGGGCGCAGCCGTTCCCAGCTCTTGAGGAACAACGCTCGCACGGGGTCTTCCCGCCGCGACGGCGCGGCGAGCGCGTCGGCGACCTGATAGCGGGCGTCGATCAACGTTTCGAGCAGCGCCTGGCGCGTCGCAGCTTTGAGCGTCCGCGCGCCGAGCGTCTTGGTGACGAAGGTGACGAAGGCGTCCCACTGGTTGGCGCGCTCGGTGAAAGCCCGGATCTCGGCCTCGGTCAGCGGCGGCTCCGTCGCCTCGGGCGCCGGCGCGCTCGTGGCCTCGGCCACGTCGAGCGCCGCCTCGACCACGATTCCCCTGGGCATCGCGCTCACCGAGACGGGGCGGAGCGAGTCGATCGCCCGGCGCGCCTCTTCGGCGTGCGCCGGCGCGACCACCGCGCTCAGGAATTCTCGCAAGTCGCGAAACGGCCCGCCGACGTCGATCGTCACGGCGCCGAACCGCGGTTGCACGCTCTCCTTGATGCGATCCCAGAGCTGCCCGGCGAGAAACGCCTTCTCCTTGTTCATGTCCAGCAGATTCGAATCGACGATGTCGAAACGCAGGAGCCAGCCCTCGAGACGGGGCCGCCCGAACAGCTCGATGAAGCCGCCCCACGCGAGGGGCGATAGGCACGTCGCCCCGAGGTCGGTGCCGAGGCGGGCCTCTCCCCGCGACATCACCCGCAGCCGGCCGACCTCCCCCCCAACCTCTGGGTCCTCGAGATAGAAGAAGCTGCACTCCCCGGGCTGGCCCCAGAAAACCGCGCGTTGGTTCGGGTCGTTGTAGAGATCGCGCAGCAGTGCCTCGCGGATCACGGGCGGCTCCACCATGAGCGGCAGGCGGACTTCGCCCGCAGGAGCTCTTGGAGCGATCAGAAGGACCGCCAGAGCGGCCTGCCCCAGCAGACGGCGGCTCATGACGGCTCGCAGTATACCCGGATTCGAGTTGAATTCCGGCAATCGATCGGGCATCTACCTCCCCTGGAGACCCCCCGCTATGCGGTTTCGCCCGAGCGTCCCCTGGTTGCTGCTCGCCTTCCTATGGCCGGCGCCCGCGGCTTTGGCGCAGTTTCAGTACAGCGGTCGCGGCATGGGAACGGCCGACGTCATCAGCTCCGCGGGCGACAATTCGCCCGAGGCACGATACAAGAAGGCACAGAGCGGATCGAACCTCAGCGACTGGGTGCGTCGCCTCGATGCGGACGATCCGGCCAAGCGGCTCGACGCCGTCAAGTCGCTCGGCGAGTCGAACGATCCGAAAGCCATCGACTACCTGATCCAGGCGGTCAACGACCCCGATCCGCGAGTCGAGGCCAAAGCGGTCGACTACCTTGGCAAGCTCCACGCCGCGGATTCGACACCCTTCCTCATCCAGAAGCTCTTCACGGTCGGTACCCGGGACAAGCTCCGCCAGCGCATCGTGATGACGCTCGGCAAGATCGGCGATCCACGCGCCAGTCGGCCGCTCCTTCAGTACGTGAGCCAGGACATGAATCCGGAGATCCGCGGCGCGGGCATCTACGCCCTCGGCGAGCTGGCGGACGAGTCGCTCCGCCAGGACCTGGCGCGTTTCAGCGAGGAACAGACCGACCCGCGGCTCAAGCGGCTGGCAAGCGAGGCGTTGGTCAAGGTCTCCACCCGTCAGCAGGCCCCGGTGGAGAAAAAGTCGCCGTTCCCTACCGCGCTCGAAGCTGCTCTCTCGACCGAGCGGCCATAGCCGGTCCGATCGCACGAGAAGGCCATGCTCGCGATCCGGCTGAAGCAGAAGGATAGCGTCTTCTATCTAGCGGCCTATCGAGCGTCGGACCTGCTCCGCAAGGTCCAATTCGTCGGCAAGGCCTACGAGGGCGAGGAAGATGCCGAGGCGGAGGCCGACGAATCCGTCGTCGCATTCTTCCGCAAGGTGCAGTCCGGGCGCGAGTTCTTCCAGCGCCGGCCGTACGCGCGGAAGGTGCGGCAGATCGCCGAGTTCTACGCCGACCCGATGGGGCAGCCGCTGATCCCGGGCGCCATCCTCCTCTACACGCCGGAAAAGCTCGCGTTCGACACCAGCGGCGCGTCCCAGCTGATGGGCAACCTGCACGACCCGCAGGAGCCCTTTTTGGTGATCGATGGCCAGCACCGCCTCGCCGGCCTCGAGGTGCTCGGGCGGCGCCAGCCCGACACACTCGAGAAGGTCGACGTGCCGTGCGTGATCTTCGACAAGTCCCAGGCCGATTTCGCGGTCGAGATGTTCGTGATCATCAATTCGACACCGACGCGCCTCAACCGCTCGCATCTGATCGCCCTCTACGACCGGCTGCAGCGCTCCACACCGGTCGAGAAGGCCGCGGCCAAGGCGGTGGCGCTCGGCTACGGCGAGACCGACTCCCCGCTCCACCGCAAGGTGGACATGCTCGGCCGGCGGCGGCGTACCGAGCGCTGGATCCGCCAGGCGAGCCTCTTCCGCGAGCTCGTCCGGCTCGCCGAGAAGAACGAGAAGCTTCTCGGCGCCGAGCCCAACGCCAAGGCGATTTACGAGGTGATGCGCGATTTCCTGCGCGCGGTGCGCAAGGTCTTCGCCGAGCCATGGGACAACCCCCGCTACCACGTCAGCACCGACGTGACGCTGATGGCGATGATCCGCGTGCTCGGCGACTATCTGCGCAGCGCGCGCGGAGCGAGGACCTTCGAAGCGGTGGAGCGGCAGCGGGCCTTCGAGAACCTGATCGAGCCGTGGGCACGCATGGTTCCCGAGTTCCGCGAGGAGGGCTTCTACGAGCGCTTCGCGGCGCGCGGCCAGGTCGAGCGCATCAGCGTCATCCAGCGCGCGCTGGCAAACGCCATCGGAGTCGGTGCGCGCGCTAGCGCCGAATGGGGCTGAGAGCCCCCATCGGACCCGTCAGTCGGAATCTTCTTCCGACTCTTCCCCCTCTCCGTCCCCTTCGTTTTCTTCGCCGCCCGAGTCGTCCGAGCCGGCTTCTTCGCCATCCTCCGCCCGCGGAGTGGTCCGGTCCAATGCCGCAATCGCTGCCTCCGCCCGGGGTGAGCCCACCCCGGGCAGGCCTAGGTACAGCCCGAATCCGAGCGCGGCGAGGAAGATTCTCAGAACTTCTTGCTTCATGTGCGACCTTTCTGGGCGTCGAGCGTCGCGCTCGGCGATAGGCTTCGAGGTAGCACACGACTCGGGATGGCGAAAGCCGGCGAATTGCATCGCGAGCGCCTACCTCCCTAACATTGAGATGTGATGAAGATCACCTTCAACGGAAAGGAATACACGGGCGTCGACGAGATGCCGCCCCACGACCGAGAATCTACGAGCGCGCGATGGCGAGCTTCGGCGCGGGCGGCGAGTCCTCCCTCAAGGTGCACACCAAGACGCGGATCGTCGTCAACGGCGAGGAATACGCGAACCTCGAGGCCATGCCTCCCGAAGTCCGCCGCCCTACGAGCTTGCGACGTCCCCCGCGGGACGAAAGGTTTCCGCGTCGGCAACGCCTTTCGGATGGCTGGTGGCCGGAATCGTGATCGGCGGCTTGCTCGCGGCCGTGCTTTTCCTGCTCAAGCTTCTATAGGCGTCGCGGTCAGACCTTGCCGATCAGCTCGCTCTTCACTTCGCCGATCAGTCCGAGCAAGCTCGCCTCGTCTCTCGCGCGCGGTGCGTAGAGGATCAGTCGCTGCACGCCGGCCTCGGCATAGCGCTCCGCGGCGGCCCGATCGAGGACCAGGCGCTCGCGCTCCGGCGAGGGCGTGACGCTGATCTCGAGCTCCTCGAATCGCCGGCTTTGCTTGGCGCAGGCCGCCCGCAAGCCGGCGATCGACTTCTTCGTGCTCTCCACGTCGAGCGCAAAGCCGTACCAGCCCTTGGCGAGCCGGGCCGCGCGCGAATACGCCTCGGGTGTGTGGCCGCCGAAGACGATCTCGGGATGCGGCTTCTGCGCCGGCCGCGGCCGCGCCTGCACGCCTGCGAACGAAGCGAACCGGCCCTCGAAACGCGGCTGATCCATCGTCCAGATCGCGACCATCGCGCGCAGGTACTCCTCGGTGCGCGCTCCCTTGTGCGCGAATGACACGCCGAGGGCGTCGAACTCCGGCTTCAGGTACCCGACGCCGATGCCGAAGATGAGCCGGCCTCCGGAGAGCACGTCTAGGGACGCCAGCTCCTTGGCGAGAACCAAGGGATTGCGCTGCGGCAGGATGATGATGCCGGTTCCCAAGCGGACGGACTCGGTGTGCGCGGCGAGGAAGGCGAGCGCGACGGTCGGATCGAGCATCGGCGTCAACGGCGGCACGGGCGACGGCGGCGCCTGAGGGTCCGGCAGCACGACGTGCTCGCCGCCCC
>JBEVNX010000124.1:0-14538 GCA_040507895.1 Binatia bacterium
CAGAAGAAGAAACCGCATCAGTTTTCGACCGTATCGTCGCTGGCTCGTGAATCCGGCCTCGACATCCTGCACTTCCGCCAGAAGCCGGAGCTGCTCCAGGACTTCTATGCCGAGTTCCCGGTCGAGATGTTGATGAAGGGCACCTACTCCCAGCTCGACGAATTCTTTAGCAAGGTCGGCAAGCTGAACCGCATCGTGAACGTGAAAGACATCAGCATGAAAACCCCGGTAGTCACGGAGGGCCGGGTGCTGCTCAGCACGAACTGCAACGCTGTCACCTTCCGCTTCCTGTCGGAAGAGGAGCGCGCACGGATCGCCGCCGAGCGCGCCATGAAGGTGCGGCACTGAGCGCCAAGCGAAGCATCGTTCTGTGTGCGCTAGCAGCGCTCGCCGCCGCACAGTCCACACGCGCCGCGGACGCCCCAGAGGCCGCACCGACACCCCGGCCGACGGTCGGCACCGCACCGATGCCCACCGCTGCTCCGGTTCCCGGAGCGACGCCCTCAGCGGGATTGCGCGACCCGTTCCGACCGTTCACTCTCACGCTTCGGCCGAAGCCGGTCGAAACCCCACGGACGCCCCTGGAGCAATACGACGTAGGAGCGCTCAAGCTCGTCGCGGTGATCTACGATACGCAGAATCCCAAAGCGATGGTCGAGGACGATACCGGCCTCGGGTTCACCGTCGGGGTCGGCACCCGGATCGGCAACCAGGGTGGGGTGGTGAGGCTCATCGATCCGGAGCGAGTAGTCGTCGAAGAGGAATTTGTTGATTTTTACGGAGAAAAGAAGAAAAGCGAGATCGTACTCAGGCTCAAACCAGAAGGGGAGAAGAGGCCATGAGCGGACGGAGACCTTGGGGCGGTTACGGGTTGGCGCTCGGTCTGGTGTTGTTGGTCGCGGGTTGCGCGAAGAAGGCGAGTCCGCCGCCTCCGGAGCCCGCGGTCGCCTCGGAGGCGGCCCCCGCGCCAGCGCCGCCTCCGGCCCCGGTCGCCGAAGCCGAGGACGCGGACCTTCGGGTCAAGGGAATCAAGCTCGTAGAAGACGAAGGCCAGACGGGTCTCTTCATCAAGCTCTCGCGCGTTCCCGACAAGGTCGAGCACTTCACGCTGTCGAAGCCGAGCCGCCTGGTGATCGATGCGCACGGCCCGGTGCCGGGCGATCTGACAGCCATCGAGCGGACCGCGTCTGACGATCCGCGGGTCTCGCGAGTTCGGGCCGCCAAGCAAGACGGCAGGCTGCGGATCACCGTGGATCTGAAGGGGCCGGCTCCGAAGTACACGGTCAACGATCTCAAGACGATGGTCGTGGCGTTCCTCGGCGAGCGCAGCGGCTCCGCGGCTCCGGCGAGATCGCAGGTTCTCTACGCGGAAGGTGGCGAGGCGATGGTTGCGCAAGGCGGCGGACCGCGGATGGAGATGGCGGGCGTCGAGCCGCCGACGCCCGACAGGCCCAGCGGTGAAGGCGGGCGCGCGACCACGCGCACCTATTCGGGTCAGAAGATCTCTCTCGACTTCAAGGACGCCGACATCCTGAACGTGCTCCGCATCCTCTCCGAGGTCGGAGGCGAGAACATCGTCGCCACGGACGACGTCAAGGGCCGCATCACCGTGCGCCTCGTCGACGTGCCGTGGGATCAGGCTCTCGACATCGTGCTCCAGGCGAATCGCCTCGATAGCGTGAAAGTCGGGAACGTGCGGCGCGTGTCCACGATTACCCGCCTGAAGGAAGAGCGCGAGGCGCAGCTCGCCGCAGAGCAGGCCGCCAAAGAGCTCGAGCCGCTCAAGACGGCCTACATTCACGTCAACTACATGAAGGTGACCGGTAAGGAGACGCTGCCGGCTCTGACGAGCAGTGGCCAGCTCGGTGGTGGACAGCAGCAGGTCTGTCAGAACACCGCCACGCAAAGCCAGACCGACCAAGGCGACAAGATCACGGACCAAGTGAAGGACGTGCTGTCCGAGCGCGGCAAGGTCCGGGTGGATGCCCGCAGCAACACGGTCATCGTCCGCGACATCCAGCGCGGCATCGATGCGGCGCGCGACCTGATCGCCAAGCTCGACGTGCCGACGCCGCAGGTGCTGATCGAGTCCAACATCGTCGAGGCGACGGACACCTTCGCCCGCGACCTCGGTATCCAGTGGGGCTACCAGTCGGCCTACGCCCCGCAGTTCGGCAATCAGACGGGTAAGGAGTTTCCGTCGAGCATCTTGCTCGGGGGTAACAGCCTCGGACCCAATGGGCTCAATGCCGGAGCGGCTCCATCAACCGCGGCCACCGGTTTCACGAATTCCCAAGGGGTGCCCATCATGCCGGTGCCGTTCATCGCCGATTTCCCGGCGAGCACGGTCGCCGCGGGAAGCGGCTCCACGTTCGACCTGGCTCTCGGCTCGATCGACGGCTCCAAGCAGCTCTCTGCGCGAATCACAGCTCTCGAAAACGAGGGCAAGGCCAAGGTGATCTCGCGGCCGAAGGTGACGACCGCCAACAATCAGATCGCCTGCATCGCCAGCGTGCTCATCCAGCGCGTGCGGCTGCCCAGCGCCGGAACCATCATCGGCAGCGGCGGCGGCGCGCAGGCCGTGGCGTTCCAGGACATCACGACGGGCATCATCCTGCAAGTCGTGCCCCAGGTATCGGCCGACGGGTTCGTGCTCATGCAGCTCCGAGTCGTGTCAAGCACACCGGGTGCGACCACTCCGCCCGACAACATCCCGAGCACGATCGACCGCGAGGCGTCGACGACGGTGCTGATCAAGGGCGGCGAGACGCTGGTGCTCGGCGGCGTGTTCCGCGACAACAGCCTCGACCAGGAGAACGGGATTCCCTGGTTCCGGAGCATCCCCGGGCTCAGCTGGCTTTTCAAACGTATGTTGCGCAACAACGTCCGAGAGGAACTGCTGATCTTTCTGACCCCGCGAGTGGTGGAAGGAGGCGGTGCGACGATTGCGACTCAGCCGACCGCGCTGCAGCTGTGGGAGCATCGCAACGAGCCTGCGGTGGAGGAAAAGAGCTGGAAGAAGTAGGCTTCCGACACGTCGGGTAGGTTCGAGGGGGCAGGCGGGGGCGCCTGCCCCCCCTTTTTTCGTCGGAATTTGTCTTGGTCGGTCGGTTCGGGTAGACGCTAGGGTTCGCCATGCTGCGCTTCTTCACCGCCGGTGAGTCGCACGGGCCGTGCCTCACGGCCATCCTCGAGGGCTGCCCAGCTGGCTTTGCGATCGACGTCGCGGCCATCAACCACGACCTGTGGCGCCGCCAGCAAGGCTACGGGCGGGGTGGGCGGATGAAGATCGAGAAGGACGAGGTGACGATTCGGTCCGGCGTCCGCTGGGGAGAGACGCTGGGCTCCCCCGTCACTCTGGTGGTCGAGAACCGCGATTGGAAGAACTGGCAGAACAAGATGTCGCCCGATCCCGCCGACCGTGATCCGCGCCTCGCCGTGACACGGCCGCGGCCGGGGCACGCCGACCTCACGGGCGTTCTCAAGTACAACCACGACGACGTGCGCAACGTGCTCGAGCGGGCCAGCGCGCGTGAGACCACGGCACGCGTCGCCGTCGGGGCTTTCTGCAAGCAGCTGATCGCGCCGTTCGGGGTGCGCGTTCTGGGCTGGGTGGCAGAGATCGGCGGCATCGCGGCGGACCACTCGGAGCTGTCGCCTCTGGAGATCTTCGAGCGGGCGGAAAGCTCCACGGTGCGCATGGCGGACGCGCGCGCCGAAGAGCGCATCGTTGCCGCGATCGACCAGTGCAAGGAGCGCGGCGACACGCTCGGTGGCGTGGTCGAGGTGGTGGCGACCGGCCTCCCTCCGGGGCTCGGCAGTCACGCGCACTACGACCGCAAGATCGACGGACGCCTCGGCGGAGCGCTGCTCAGCCTACAATCGGCCAAAGGGGTCGAAGTCGGCCTCGGCTTCCGCATGGCGCGGTTGGCGGGCTCGCAGGTGCACGACGAGATCTTCTTCGACGAGGCGAGCAAGGCGTTCGTACGCCGCTCCAACAACGCCGGCGGAACCGAAGGCGGCATGACGAGCGGCGCTGCGCTCACTGTCCGCGTGGCGTTCAAGCCGCTCTCCACGCTGATGAGCCCGCTCCATTCGGTGGACCTTCGCTCGAAGACCGAGACCATGGCGACCATCGAACGATCGGACGTCTGCGCGATCCCGGCAGCCGCCGTCATCGCCGAGGGCGTCGTCGCGTTCGAGATTGCCCGCGCGTTCCTCGAGAAGTTCGGCGGCGACTCGCTGGTCGAGATCCGGCGCAATTTCGAGGGCTACCTCGAGCAAGTTCGCTCCTACTGACCGGTGCGCAGCGTCTTCCTCACGGGATTCATGGGCTCGGGGAAGACGGCGGTCGGCGCCGCGCTCGCGAGGCTCCTCGGCCGTCGCTTCGTCGACCTCGACGAGGAGATCGAACGGACGTCCGGCCTGACCGTCGCGGCGATCTTCGCTCGATTCGGCGAGCCCGAGTTCCGCAGGCGCGAAAGCCAGACGCTGGCGAGCCTCGGCACCCTCGACGGTGCAATCGTTTCCACCGGAGGCGGCACGGTGGTCGATGCGCGCAATCGCGCCTCGATGCGTGCCGCCGGGTGGATCGTCTGCCTGACCGCCGACGCCGATACCCTCCTCGCGCGAGTGGGCGGCGGCGACGACCGTCCCTTGCTCGCGGCCACGTCGGACCGAGCGGCGAAGGTCCGGGAGCTGTTGGCGGAGCGTGCCGAGCCCTATGCCGACGCGGATTGGACGATCGACACCTCCGGCAAGACGGTGGAGGAGGTGAGCCGCAAGATCGCCGAGTGGCTGCGTACCCAGGCGGCAGCCACTCGCACCTCGGGGCGATAGCTTGCCACTCAAAGCGGCATGCCTAGGAGCTCCCCGACCGTCTCTGCGGTCAAAGCCGCGGCGATGCGCGCACTCCATCGCGTTTGCTCGCTGAGACTTCTGCCGTGGTCGGTCTCTCGATCGTATGCCTCGCTCGAGCGCGCAGCCCTCTCCGTGTGCTTGGCGACGCAGTCTTCCACGGCACGCGACAGGTCGCTTGCGGATGAAGCGGTGATCGACGCGAGCTCGCGCCCGAGGGCCCGCGCCGCGAGCACCACGATGTCGTAGTGGCCCTGCTCGTGTCGAAGCAGCGCCGCGGAGCGCTGGGCCGATCGGCGGACCCTCGTTCGGGCGGGCTCGGGCGCTACGGTGATCGTGAACGCGGGCAAGCGGTACACACCGTCGGCGCTCTCCATGCGCAGCGGCCGGGGGAAGGATATCTCCGCCGCGATGTGCGCGTCCTCCGACTCGGCGAGCGACTCGACGCTTCGGAACGCCGACCACGTGAGCACCGGGGGATCGGCGCGCACGGTGATCTCGGCGCCCGCGACGACCGAGGCGCAGAGCCACGCGGACGCGTAGAACAGCGCGATCGACCGGCGGGCGTGGCTCACGGCCTGTGATTTCTGCACGAACGCCGGCGAGATTGCGACGGCCGCACGGCAGTCCTTACACGGCTTGGTTTGCGAGCGCCGCCGGATTCGGCCATGATCGCAGTATCCGGGGCATTGCAGCGCCATCGGGTCGCCCGAGTGGTTCCGTGAGCTCCGTGGGCTACCCTCGATGAAGCAGGAACCGCTCTTTCTCGTCGCAGCCTTCACGATCGCAACCCTGTCCGCGTGTGGCGCATCGGCGAAACCGCCGATCGAGCGCAAGCCGGATCTCCCTCCGCACGCGGTCGTAGTCGAGCACGGCTTGTGGACCTGTGAGCGCGGCTACTTGCTGCGAAATCGCGCGTGCGTTCCTGAAGCCGAGGCCGCACGGGACTCGAAGGTCGAGGTTTACGACGGGCCGGCGCCGCCGCTCGTCGATCTGGAGGCTCCGCCGAGCCGGGAAGAGCGTTTGAGCGCGATGCCGGGGTTCCAATGGGACGAGGCCGACTTCCTACCGAGGCCCGTGGTGGCGCACCCGTTCTCGGTCGATCCGGCCGACCCCGCCACGGTGATCGGCGAGCCCACGTCGTACGTGGTTCCACCAAAGCAGACTCTCTATGAGGCCGCCCGCCACCTCGGCCTCGGGATCAATCAGGTGGCGCTGGCGCTTCCCGATCTCGACCTGCTCGCGCCGCCCATCGGCCAAGATCTCGATTTCCCGACGTGGTGGGTGCTCCCGGAGGCCGACCCTCAGGGTCTGGTGATCAACGTTCCGGAGATGCGCATCTACTACTTCCCCCCATCGATCCCCGGGAGGGTGATCACCTATCCCGTCGGACTCGGACGCATCGACTGGCGAACGCCGATCGAGCGCTTCAAGGTCGTGGACAAGGCCGTAGATCCGCCGTGGATCATTCCGGCGAGCATCCAGGAGGAGCACGTCCGCGAGCGCGGCGACGCGCGCACCATGATTCCCGGTGGCGATCCGGAGAATCCTCTCGGACACTACCGCCTGCGCCTCGACCTCCCGCTCTACGGCATCCACGGCACCAACATCCCGTGGGGTATCGGCATGCAGGTGACGCACGGCTGCGTGCGGCTTTATCCGGAGGACATCGAGCTCTTGTTTGCGATGGTGCCGCTGGGCACCCCAGGCGAGTTCGTCTATCAGCCGGTGAAGCTCGGCGCGCGCGGCGGCGAGATCTACGTCGAGGTGCATCCCGACGTCTACCAGACGGGGCTCAACTACGTGGCGGAGGCGATGCGGCTGCTCGGCGCCAAAGGCTGGTCGAAGGCGGTCGACTGGGATCTGTTGAACACGGCGCTCGTCGAGCAGCGCGCCGAGCCGACGCGGATCTCGGATGGCTCCGCGCCGCTCCGCGGAGGGCGCGCGCCGCGGATCGAGGCGCGGGGCGAAGCGGCCGCGTCGCTGCCCCCGTCGTGAGCGGCGCCGCGGCGAAGGCGAGAGGCGTGTGATGGAAGAGATGCACGTCTCGCTCGGCGACCGGTCGTATCCGATCGTCGTCGGCGCCGGGTGGCTCGCCCGCGTCGGCGACCGGGTGCGAGAAGCCGTCGGGCCGAAGGCGATCCGCGCGGCCGTGGTGAGCGATTCACGGGTGGCGCCGCTCTATGCGTCGCGCGTGAGCGAGGCGTTGCGCGCCTCGGGATTCGCCGTGACCGAGATCCAGATCCCCGAGGGCGAGCAGCACAAGAACCTGGCGTGGCTGGCGCTCCTCTACGATCGCCTCATCGAGGCGCAGATCGAGAGGTCGTCGCCGGTGGTGGCGGTGGGCGGCGGAGTGGTCGGCGATCTCGCCGGGTTCGCGGCGGCGACGGTTCTTCGCGGCGTGCCGCTCGTGCAGGTGCCGACGACCTTGCTCGCCCAGGTGGATGCGGCGATTGGCGGCAAGACCGCGATCAACCACGCGGCCGGAAAGAACCTGATCGGTGCCTTTCACCAGCCGCGGCTGGTCGCCATCGACGTGGATACGCTGCGCACGCTGCCGCGCCGCGAATACATCGCCGGGCTCGCCGAGGTCGTCAAGTACGGCGCGATTCTCGACGCGGAGCTGTTCGAGAGGCTCGAGCGAAACGTCGACGGATTGCTTCGACAGGATCCCGCGCTGCTCGTCGCCGTCGTCTCGCGTTGCTGCCGGCTCAAGGCCGACGTCGTCGAGTCGGACGAGACCGAAGGAGGGTACCGAGCGATCCTCAACTTCGGCCACACCATCGGCCACGCCATCGAGACGCTCACCGAGTACCGCCGGCTGCTTCACGGCGAGGCGGTGGGCATCGGTATGCTTTGCGCAGCGCGGTTGTCGCGCGCGGCCGTCTCGCTGTCGCGTGCGGACGTCGACCGCCTGGAGCGACTGTTGGGCGCCCTCGGCGTGCCCACACAAGTGCCGCCGGACCTGCAGAAGGAGCAGATCGCGCTGGCGATCGAAGCAGACAAGAAGGCGTCCGGCGGCAAGATCAAGTTCGTGTGCCTCGAATCGATCGGCAAAACGCGCTTCGTGGCGCTCTCGGCCGCGGAGATCGCCGCCGCCGCGCTTTCGTGAGGGATGCGGGCTTGGAGCCCGTCTCAGAAGACGAAGCGGAGCAGCAAAGCGCCGACGGCGAACACCAAGAGGAAGCTGCCCGCCGCGATGGCGACCAGCTCGACGAGGGTCGGCTCGGTGCCGTCGTCCGACGCCGCAAGCCACGCGGGAGCGGGGACGGGCTCTCGTGGGGCCGCGGGGCTCCGGGCGGCGGGCGGCGGTGGCACGATGTCGGCGGCAGGCGTGCTCGGCGGCGGAGGCACAGGGGCGCGCGGCGGCGCGACTGAACGGGTGGTGCTACCCGTTCCCGCGGAGCGCTCGCTCGGCGGCGGCGGTTCGGGCGCGACCGGCGGAAGCGAAATGGGTGTCGTCGGCGTCGGGGACGGCGCCGGTGCGGCCGCCGGCTTCACAGCGATCGTGGCGTCGGCGCCGGGCTCAGGCTGCGGCGCCAGGTAGCGGATCTCGACCGACCCTAATCGGACGAGGTCTTGGTGGTGCAGCAGGCGCGGCGCGCCCAGCCGCTCGCCGTTGACGAACGTACCGTTGGAGCTGCCGAGGTCTTCGACCGTCACGTCCATCCCCTGACGGCTGATGCGCGCGTGCTTGCGCGACACGCCGCTCGAGGGGATCGCCCACTGGCAGTCCGAGGACCGCCCGATGACGACGTCGCCGGCCGCCTCGCCGAGCTCGAACCGCTGCGGGTTCGCCCCGCCCTGGATCTCGAAGTGAGGATTCGCGGCCATGAGCTTCAGCAGTACGCGAGCACGACCGTGACGTTGTCGGGGGCACCGTTGTGCTTGGCCAGATCGATCAGGCGCTCGCTGGCCTCCTCGCCGCTCCGGAACTCACTCAGCGTGCTGACGATCGTCTCGTCCGGAACGGGCCGCGTCAAGCCGTCCGAGCACAGCAAGAACACGTCTCCGTTCGCCACCTCGAGCACACGATGGTCGACCTCGACGCCGTCCTCCGCGCCGACGGCGCGCGTCAGTACGTTGCGCATCGCGGATTCTTCGGAGGTCCAGGAATGGTCGCGCGTGAGCTGCACGAGGCCCCCCTTGCGATAGCGATACATGCGGCTGTCGCCGACGTGCGCCACGTGGGCCCGGCGGCCGCGGATCCACAGCGCGACGACCGTCGTTCCCATGCCCGCGAGCGCGGTATCCTGCGCGGCCGCTTCGCGCACGCGTCGATTGGCGAGGCGAATCGCCTGCACGATGCATTCCCGCTCGCGCGTGGCGCGGCCGAAGGGCCAGAACGAATTCGGCGCCTTCACGCATTCGGACATCGTGTCGACCGTGATCTTGCTCGCCACCTCGCCGGCCGCGTGCCCCCCCATTCCGTCGGCCACGATCGCGAGCCCGCGCTCGACGTCGGTGAAATAGCTGTCCTCGTTGTTGGTGCGCACGAGCCCGATGTCGCTACGGGCATATAGGGCTATCCTATCCATGCGCTTCGACCCGGGGGCGCCTACATACCCTCAGCGGGAACCGGCGAGCAACTTCCGTAATCGAGCCCGCGCTTCGCCGTCGTTCGGATCGATCTCCAACGCTTGCCGGTATCGCTCGATGGCGGCGTCGGTCTGCCCCTGTCTCTCGAGGTCGAGCCCCTGGTAGAAGAGCTCGGCTTCGGTCAGCGCCCGATCGTCGGTGAGCCCGGAAGCGTGAGCGCTACGCGCCATCGTGATGCCGAGGTCTCGCGCGAGGCGCTGCGAGACCTCTTCCCCCAGAGCGCGCGCCGAGCCGACGCTGCCGTGAGACGAGGCGGACTTGAGGATCACGCCGGTTTCGACGTCGACGATCCGCGCGTTCACCTGCAGCACGTCGCCGATGGCGGCGAAGTCGCCGAACACGAGCGTCTGCGCTCCGGCGATCTTACCGAGGCGCAGCCGCCCTTCTTTCGAGGCCAGCGCCGAAGCGCCGAGCTTCTGTTCTTCGAGAATTTTCACCAGCTCGCGTCGCTCCACGACGCGCAGCTCGCCGGAGCTCTGCAACGCGGCCGCGAGTGAATCGGGTAGCCACTCTTGTAGGAAGTCGAGCCGCTCGTGGCCCGCCAAGCCGTGGTTGGCGAACGGGAACACGGCAACCGTCTGGCGCCGTACGCTCGGCGGCGCCACCGCCGCGGGCGGGGGCGCGGAAGCGGGCGGGGGCGCGGGGGGCGGAGCGCTGGCGCAGCCGCCGATCCACACGGCTGCTGCCAGCCCGGCGGCGAATCGGCCCCGCGCGCTGCTCACCAGAGCCCTCCGTCCGTTGCCGTCGCGCTCACTGCGATGCCGCTTCGACGAGATGCTGGCCCTTGCGGAAGCCCAAGCCGTCGACGGCCTTGGCGTACGCGAAGGCATCCTCGACTCGGGTCACTTCGAGCGTGCCGATCGTCTTCTGCTTGTGGCCGATCACCTCTCCGTCGACCTCCACCGCTTCGCCGTCCTCGACGACGCGGAAGCGAGATCCTCGTTGAGCGCCGTGCTTGCGGCCGATGCCGACGATGACCTCGTCCCCCTCCACGGAAGCAATCTTGCCCCTCAGGGGGTAGTCGGACTTGAGCGCCTTGAGGATCTTCTCCGCGATCTGATCGGCGAAGGTCGCCACTTCGCTCGGACTGACGAGGTTTCCCGAGAGCGTCGAGCGGATGTCCGTGGTCTCGGTGTCGATCAATCGCAGCTGCAGCTCGCTCTTGGCTTCGTTCGGATAGAAGCCCCCGGTGCCGATAACCGAAGCCGCCAGCACCCGTCCCAGCTTCAAGCGCGTGGTCGGATCGGCGATCTCGGAGGAGCCGAGCTTCAGCTCGGAGAGAAGCTTGTCGATGATCTCGCGCTCAACCACTTTAACGCGTCCGGATTCTTGCAATCGACGCGTGAGGCTCGACAGGAACGCTTCGTCGAGCCCTTCACGGGAAAGCGGACCCAACCGGTTGCGGAAATCGAGGAACGAGACCGCCAGAGCGCGCGGCGACCAGTCATCGGCGGGAGCGGGCGGCGCCTTGCCGGCGCGGTAGGCTTCGACCAGTTCGTTGACCAGCTGGTTCTGCAATTTCTGCCGTTCCACGTCGATTTTCGCTCGCTCCTGTTCTTCGATTCGCCGCAGCAACGTGCTCACCAGCTGGTCCGTCGGCGCGATCGCTTCGGCCGCCGCTAATGTCTTTCCGGCTTCCTCGATACGGCCGGCCTTCTGCAACGTCGCGCCCTTGTTGCTGCGCGCTTCCACCAGGAAGGGTTCGCTGCCGATCGCCTTGTCGTAGGCTTCCAAGGCGCGTGCGGTGTCCCCGGTTTGTTGCGACACGTTGGCGAGATTGTTGAACGCCACGCCCCTCTGCCAGGTGAGCGTGGTCGTCTTGGCGACCGTGGCGGCCTCGAACTGATTGCTCGCTTCGGCGAGATCGCCGCGTCGCGCGGCGACTTCGCCGCGCACCACGTGCGCGAATCCCGAGTCCGTAGGCACCTTGGCGATCTGTTTGAGCGCGCCGTCGAGATCTCCCTTGCGCAGCCGCACCTCGGCGATGCCTTCGGATGCCGCCGCGGCGCCCTCCGAGCCCACGCTCTCGAGGCTCTTGAACTCTTGCTCGGCGCGCTCGAGCTTGCCCTCCTTGGCGAGCGAGAACCCAAGCCCCGCTCTCGCCGGAACGTTCGCCGGGTCGCTCTTGGCGACCTGAGCGTACAGCTCGCCCGCCGAAGCGGCGTTGCCACGCGCGAATTCCTTGTCGGCGACGGCGATCAGCACCTGCTGCACGCCCGCGCCGCCGCCCGGAATGACCTCGGCGATCGTCCCTCCCGGCGCGATCAGGTAGGTGATCGGCACGACGTTCTCCGCGCCGTAGCGCCGGAGCGTTTCCTTCGAGGGATCGGCGCACACCTCGTAGCCGATCCCTTGCTGCGCCGTGAACTCCTTCAGCTTGTCGGCAGGATCCGCCGCCACCGCCACCACGGTCATGCCCTTCTCGCGCTGCCTGGCGAGGGCGGCGAGGTTGATGGCCAGCTCGCGCGACGGCTTGGAGTCGAGAGACACGAACGTGAGGATCGCCAGCCCGCCCTGGGCCAGTGTCTGCGAAGAGACGGAGGCCCCGCTGACTGCGCTGAGCTCGAACGGAGGCGCGGGATCGCCCTTGGAGAGCTTGGCGTGTGCGGGCGCGGCCACCGCGAGCAGCGCCGCCGCGATCCGCACAGTCCACGACTTCATCGAAGCCATCGTCAACCCTCCTTGCGGGCCAGCATCGGCAGCTCGATTACCACGCGCTGGTTCGGTCCCACGTTCGTGCTCTGGCTCGCCGGGTAGTAGCCCGGCTTGCGAAACTCGATCTCGTGTTTTCCGGCCGTCACCTCGGAAGTGTACGGCGTGCGGCCGATGACGTTGCCGTCGACGAAGATCTCCGCGTCAGGCGGCTCGGAGACGAACTCCAAGTAGCCGATGGCCGTCGCTTTGGCAGGCGGACGAGCCCCGGGATCGCCCGTGCCGCCGATGCCGCGCACGGCGACGAATGCGGCCCCGACCGCGAGCACGAGTGCGGTACTGACGGCGGGAACGAGCCAAGGCCGCCGGCGAGGCTTGGCGAAGGCCGCGGGGCCTAGGTCGCCTTGCGCCGAGGCGAGGAAGCGGCGCAAGTCGGCGGCCATATCGCGGCCACGCGCATAGCGGTCGGCGGGGTTGCGTGCCATTGCGCGCGCGACGATGGCCGAAAGCTCGGGCGAGATGGTCGAGTCGACGTCGTGTGCCGGTGGCGGCGAGGAGCTCATGATCGAATGAAGCACCGCAGCCAGCGTTTCGGCCTGGAAGGGTTTCCGCCCCGTGAGCGCCTCGTAGAGAACGACGCCGAGCGAGAAGAGATCGGAGCGGCCATCGATCTGGCCGCCGCTCACCTGCTCGGGCGACATGTAGTGCGGCGTCCCGATCATCAGGTCGCTCGTCAAGGTCGAGGCCGTCGACGATAGGCGCGCGATCCCGAAGTCGGCGACCTTCACCGTCTGGTCCGCAAGGATCATCAGGTTGGCGGGTTTGATGTCACGATGCACCACGCCGCGCTCGTGAGCAAAGTCCAGGGCTTCGGCGACGACGGCGACGACGTTGGCGGCGCGTGCAGGCTCGACCTTGCCCTCGCGGGCGATCTCGACGGCGAACGTGTCGCCCTCGATGAACTCCATCGCCAGGTAGTACCAGCTACCGTCTCGTCCCGCGTCGTAGAGGGTGACGATGTTCGGATGCAGCAGCGCGCCGGCCGCTTGCGCCTCGCGCTCGAACAGCCCCGCGGTGGACCGACCTTGTGCGGCACTCGCCTGCTTGGCGGGTTCCGGATCGGCGGGCAGCACCTTGAGCGCGACGACGCGGCGGATCGTCGGATCCTGCGCGCGGTAGACGACTCCCATGGCGCCTTGGCCGACCTTCGCGAGGGTCTCGTAGCGCCCGACCTTGCTGACCTGGCCGCCGTTCATTGCTTGGGGCCCGCGCGCTCCGCTTGTTGCAGCCATTGTCGAACCTGGGCCGCGTCCGGTGCTTGCGGCGCCAAGGCCAGGTAGCGCCGGTAGTGATCGGCGGCGAGCCGCCGATCGCCCCGCTCGTCGTCGAGCAACACCGCGAGCCCGTAGTGCGCAGGGGCGTAGTCGGGATTCTTGCGGAGCAGCGCTTCGAATTCGTGGCGGGCCTTCTCGCGATCGCCGGCAGCCCGGTACGCTTCCGCGAGGTTGTTGCGTATCGGGGCGGAGCCGGGATCATGGCTCAGCGCCTCGCGGTAGACGGCGATCGCGTCTCGGTACCGCTGTTGCGCGTAGAGTCCTGCGCCCAGGTTCAACCACGCCGGAGCATACGCCGGGCGGAGCCGCACTGTCTCGCGGTACTGGGCGGCGGCCCCGACCACGTCGCCGAGCTTTTCGAGCGCCAGCGCGAGATTGTAGTGCGCCTCGAACAACGTCGGATCGAGCTCCAACGCTCGCCGGTAGAGCGATACCTTGTCCTCGAGGCGAGGCTCGAGAACCGCCTGGTTGAAGAGCTCGTAGGCCCGCCGCTCGCGGCCGACTTTTTCGACTAGGGCCGCGCCGAGGTCCGCCGGTAGCGCGAAGTGGATTCGCTCGCGCCCAGCCGCGCTGCTCTTGATGATGCCGACCACCCGGCCGCGAGCATCGAACAGTGGTCCCCCGCTCGAGCCCGGATTCACCGGGACGTCTGTCTGGATCATCGGGTAGCCGAGGTCGCTCTCGCGAATCGAGCTCACCACGCCGCTGCTGACCGAGAAATCGAAGCCGAGCGGACATCCGATCGTGAGCACGTCATCGCCGGTGTGCACCTCGCGGAGGCTCCCGAACGTGACCGGCGGCAGCGTGGCGCCGCTCACACCGAGGAGCGCGATGTCGGCGTGTTCATTGCCGATGCGCTCCAGGCGCGCGGGGAAGACCCGGCCGTCGCGTAGCTTGACGCGGAGGTTGGTCGCGGCGCCGATGTCGTGCGCCGTTGTCATCACGGTGTCTCCCGCGCCGACAGCGAACCCGGAGCTCTCGAACGATCCTCCCGGCACCTCACCGACCACGCAGACGCTCGATGCCATCAACCGATCGACCGGAGCCTTTTCCCCCGTCGTGGCCGAAGCGCTCCACAACAACACGCATGCGGCCG
>JBEVNX010000129.1:0-12036 GCA_040507895.1 Binatia bacterium
GCGAATGGACGGCGTTCACTTGCGGGGTGGCAAGGTGGCGCGAGGCGGGATCCGCTGGAGCGACCGGCCAGACGATTTCCGCGCCGAGATCCTGGGCCTGATGAAGACCCAAATGGTGAAGAACGCCGTGATCGTGCCCGTGGGGTCCAAGGGCGGCTTCATCGTCAAGCGTCCGGGCTCCGGCGAGGGCGGCGTTGCCGAGGCCCGCGAGTGCTATGCGACGCTGGTCCGGGGTCTCCTCGAGCTCACCGACAACATCGTGCGAGGCGAGGTCGTTCCTCCGGCGGGCGTCGTACGCTATGACGATGATGACCCGTATCTCGTCGTCGCCCCCGACAAGGGAACCGCAACCTTTTCGGACCTCGCCAACTCAATCGCCGCCGAGGGCGGCTTCTGGCTGGGCGATGCCTTCGCCTCCGGGGGCTCGCAGGGTTACAACCACAAGCGCGAAGGCATCACCGCGCGCGGCGCTTGGAAATGCGTCGAGCGCCATTTTCGCGACCTCGGTAAGGACATCGGCCAAACGCCCTTCGATGTCGTCGGCATCGGCGACATGAGCGGCGACGTGTTTGGAAACGGCATGCTGCTGTCGCGACGGATCCGCCTGCGCGCCGCCTTCAATCACGCCCACATCTTCCTCGACCCCGACCCCGACCCGGAGCTTTCGTTTCGCGAGCGCGAGCGGCTGTTTCGCTTGCCGGGCTCGGCCTGGAACGACTACGACCGCTCACGCCTGTCGGCCGGGGGCATGATCGTTGCGCGCAGCGCCAAGGCCGTCTCGCTCTCGGACGAAGCCCGGGTGCTGCTCGGCGTCGAAGCCAAGCGCCTGCACGGCGAAGGGCTCATCCGCGCGATCCTGACGATGAAGACCGATCTCCTGTTCAACGGCGGGATCGGGACCTACGTACGAGCGAGCAGCGAGAGCGACGCGGAGGTCGGCGACCACGCCAACGACGCCGTGCAAAGAAGCGCGGCCGAGATCGGCGCGAGCGTCGTCGGCGAAGGGGGCAACCTCGGGCTCACGCAACGAGCGCGCGTGGAGTTCGCGCTGCGCGGCGGGCGCATCAACACCGACGCCGTCGACAACTCCGGCGGCGTCGACCTTTCCGACCACGAAGTGAATCTCAAGATTCTCTTCCGGCCGCTCCTCGAGTCCGGCAAGCTCTCGCTCGCGCAGCGAAACCGCCTCCTCGACGAGAGCAAGGAGGAGGTCATCACTCACGTTCTCGCTCACAACGCGCGGCAGGCTCTCATGCTCTCGCTCGACGAGCGGCGCAGCCGCACGCGGCAATCGGAATTCGTCGAGCAGATCGCCGAGCTCGAGCGCGAGGGCTCGCTGGATCGCGCGCTCGAGTTCTTGCCGGACCACGAGGGGCTCCGCCACCGACGCGGCGCGTCCCGCGGCCTGACCCGGCCCGAGCTCGCGGTGCTGGCCGCATACTCCAAGCTCCAGCTCCAGCGAAGGCTGCTCGCCTCCCACTGGATCGACGATCCTGTCTTCGAGAGATACCTGTTCGCCTACTTTCCCGCCCGCGTCGCGCAGCGCTTTCCGGATGCCGTACGGGAGCACCGCCTGCGGCGCGAGATCATCGCCGCGGAGCTCGGCAATCAGGTGGTGGATCGCATGGGCTCGGCGTTCGCGCTGCGCATGCTGCGCGACACCGCGGACGATGTCGCAACGGCGGTGGCGGCCTTCGTGGCCGTGGTGACGATCACGGAGGCCGACCGGGTGTTCGACGCGATCGCCGATGCGGGCGGCTCGGGCGCGAGCGCCGCGCCAATCTCGACGGCGGACGGCTACGACCTGTGCCTGCGTTGGGAGGCGGCCGTGGAATCGGCCTGCAAGGTGTTGCTCACCGTGCTGCGTCGAGGCGCGGACTTGAGCGAGCGGATTTCTCGGTGGCGCGCGGCGCTCACCGAGCTCGCCGACCGGCCAGAAGCAGACGATGCCGAGACCGAGGGGTCGACGGCGGCCCTCGAGCGCCTCGGCGTCGACCGCGGTCAGGCCCGCGCGCTCGTTGCGCTCGAGCGGCTGCGCGACGCGCTGCAGGTGGTGCGCGTCGCGGAGGATCGCGAGATTCCGCTCGATGACGCGGCCGTCCTCTACCGCAAGGTCGGCGAGATCCTGGACTTTGCAGGCCTCGATCTCTGGTTCGCCGCCATGCCGAGCGAGGATCGCTGGGAGAAGCGCGCCGCCGAAGCCTTGCGCGAGGACTTGTCGGCCGCTCGGCGGCGCATCACGGCGACGATTTTCACCCTGCCCCAGCGCGACGTCGCCGCTCGAGTCGAGAGCTTTCTGCAGGTTCACGAGGCGGAGCTCGCACGGCTGCGAGGCCTGATCGACGAGTTTGCCCGCAGACGGCAGACGTCGATCGCGGCAATGGTTGTGGTCGTACGCGAGCTCTGGAAACTTGCGGGTAGGGGCTGAAGGAGAGCTCGCCCCGGCGGAGGGAGCGATGCGGTTCGTCTACGGGTTCATACTGGGTGTACTGGCGAGCGTGATCAGCGCGGTTCTCTATCTCGCTTTCGCGGGCGGAGAGTACCTACTGCAGCTCTCGCCGCACTATCACGAGATGGTGAGCACGATCGGCTCGCTGAAGGAGGCGAGAGAGCAGCGCGACCAGCTGTCTGCTCGCCTCGACGCCCTGGCCGACGGCTTCGACCAGCTCACGCGCCGATTCAACGAGCTTCAGGAAGCGACGAGCGAGCCGACTCGTCGCAGCCGTGGCCTTCAAGGCGGAGCCGCATCGGCCGTGCCGGAGGGGCCGCCCGCCGGCGCGGCACAATCGGCGCCGGCGCCGCACCCGAAGCCGCCACCCATCGCTCCGCCGGCCACACCCGGCCCCTGAGCGCGAACGAGGCGCTCGCCGAGCTCCTGCGATAGGGCCCGGGGCGAGACCGCTGCCCCCGCATCGGCGAAACGCCCGGCCGCGGTTTGCATGGGCTGCCGCAATCACCGTAACTATGTTCAGCGGACATGCCCCGTCGCGCGGCGAAAATCGGACGAAAGCCGTCGGTCCTCCCTCACGTGCCGCGGCCGGGCGGCATTACGCCGACGTCGGGGAAGGCCTTTAAGGGGGGCGTCCAAGTCACGGTGCTTGGTGCCGGCGACGCCTTCGGCAGCGGCGGCCGCCGGCAAAGCTCTTATCTCGTGCGCGGCCCCTCGGGCACGTTCCTCATGGATGCGGGACCGACCGTGCTTGCGGGCTTGAAGGACGCGGGCGAGGCTTCCGACGACGTCGACTTCATCCTACTCAGCCACCTCCACGGAGACCATTTCGGCGGCATTCCCTTCGTGATCCTGGAGTATTTGTACGAGCGACCGCGCGAGCGAGAGCTCATGATCGCCGGCCCGCACGGCACGGAGCAGCGCGTGTGCGATCTCTTCCGGGCGATGTACAAGGAGGCATCCTTTCGTGGAACGACTTTCCCCGTGCGCTACGAGACACTCGTCGCGGATCGTAGCGTCGCCATCGGGGCTGTGCGAATCGAGCCATTCGCCGTACCGCACCAGGAGCAGGAGCCTTCGCTCGGCCTCAAGGTCCGACTCGACGGCAAGACGATCCTCTACTCGGGAGACTCCGGCTGGACCGAGGAATTCGTGCGCCGCACGACCGACGTGGATCTCTTCCTCTGCGAGTGCTGTTACTGGGAGACCGAGGTCGACTTCCACATCAACTATCCACAGTTCGAGCGAAACCGATCCAGGATCGGCGCAAGGCGCGTGGTACTTTCCCACCTCGGGCGAGAGGTGCTCTGCAAGCTCGATCGGGTGAAAGAGGAATGCGCCCGGGACGGCATGGTGATCACGCTGTAGCTCGTCCCCGTTTGGATCTTCCGGAGGGTCTACCCGCGCCGAAGACCGAGGCGCGATTGGTATCTCTCGATGCATTCCGCGGTCTGACGATCGCCGGCATGATCCTCGTCAACAATCCGGGGAGCTGGGATCACGTCTACGAGCCACTCATGCACGCCGAGTGGAACGGCTGGACGCTCGCGGACCTGGTGTTTCCCTTCTTCCTCTTCATCGTGGGCGTGGCGGTGACGTTCTCCTTCGGCGACGCCTCCGGCGGTCGCCCCGGCCGGGAGACGGCGTTGCGCATCTTGCGCCGCACGGCTCTCCTCCTCCTGCTCGGGCTCTCGCTCAATGCGCTGATGGATTCCGACGGGCTCTGGAGGTTGCGGATTCCGGGAGTTCTGCAGCGGATCGCGCTCTGCTATTTGGCGGCCTCGCTGCTGTATCTGTGGAGCGGGCCGCGCTCGCAGGCGATGCTGTTCGCCAGCCTGCTGATCGGCTACTGGCTCGTGCTGGACCTGGTGCCCGTCGCCGGGCGCCGGCCGGGCTGGAGCGATCCCGAATACAATCTTGCAGCGTACCTCGATCGGTACCTGATCGGAGAAAGCCATCTGCACCGCGAGAGCTGGGACCCCGAGGGCTTGCTTTCGACCGCGCCTGCCGTCGCCACGACGCTGCTCGGGGTGCTGACCGGCCACTGGCTGCGCTCGGAGCGGCGTCCCGAAGACAAGACGGCCGGGCTCGTCGTTGCGGGGGTGGTGATGCTGGCGGCCGGCCTCGCGTTCGACCGCTGGATGCCGATCAACAAGAACCTCTGGACCAGCTCCTATGTGCTTTTCACCGGGGGCATGGCGATGGTGACGCTGGGGTTCTGCTACTGGTTGATCGACGTCCGGCGGATTCGTCAGCCGGTCTTGCCCCTCGTCGTCTTCGGCGTGAATCCGATCGCGGTGTACGTGCTGTCCACGGCCGTCGGCGAGGTGCTCGAGCGCGTGACGATCCACGGCATGAACGTCCGCGACCGGATCTGCCGCGTGCTGTTCGTCCACTGGGCGACGCCCGCCGGTGCTTCGCTGCTGTTCGCGGCGTGCTACACGCTGCTGTGGTTCGGCGCGAGCACGCTGCTCTACCGGCGGAAGATCTTCATCAAGATCTGATCGGGCTCAGCGGCCGCGTGTGCGGCCGCGGGCCCGCGCCTGCTCGGCGCGAATGTCGTCCGGCGTGACGAGTACCGAGCCCGCCTTCTCCTCGCGCTCGCGCTCGGCCTCTCGGGCGAAGAATATGCCGAACGACCGGCGCACGAGCTCTTCACAGAACGGGATGCCGCGTCCGGTGTTCCGCAGGCCGAGCTCGGCGACGACGGCCGCGGCTCGTTGCGCGGCGGCGGGCCTGCCGGTCGCGTCGAAGAAGAAGGCGGTCTCGTCGAGGCGTCGACGCCAACTCGCCGCTCCCTCGCCGGCGAAGAGCTCGCCGAGCGCGTCCTGCACGATCTCCTCGAGGCGTGCGAGCTGCGCGGGGCGGTCGAGCACGATCGGGCTGTTGCGGATCTCCCGGTAGCGCGCGAGATACGGGCCGAGCATCTCCTCGCCGAGAATCCAATGTTGCAGCTCGGGTTCCTCGTAGAGGGACGCGGAGCTCGGCAATTGCGCGCCAGCGTCTGCGGCAGAAGGACGCAGAACTGTGGCGAACGGCTTCGACGCGAACGCGAAGAGCTGCAGGCGGAGCTGGGGGTAGCGTGCGACGGATTCGGACACTGCGCCGCGCTGGCGCGCGCGCTCGTATCCCTCCGCGCTGATCCAGTCGCAGTAGCGCCAATCGACCTCGATCAGGCGAAGCCCATGGCGGGCGCGGAGCTCTTCCCGCAGCCCCCGAATACTCTTGCGCCTGACCTCCGCCAGCACGGCTTCCTTCAGGCCCGCGGGCTCGTTGACCACGGTGCTGAGATGCAGAAGCCCGCCTCCGGGCCGCGGCTTGAGAATCCACACGAGGCGGTCTCCTGCCGCATCGCCGAAGGAAAGAAGCCCTTCGGCGTCGGGGCCGCCGAGCGCCGGCCGGGGACCGGGCACTTCAGGCGCGGCTTGCGGATTCGGCTCGATGCCCTTCTGCTTCAAGCGGTAGAGCGATCGACGCGCCTCCCGGCGCAGCAGCTTGTCCTGTCGACCTTCGCGCTCGATGCGCGCGAGCAAGGTCGCGCTCTCGACCGAGCGGAGAGCGCCGCAGCGCTCGGCGACGGCGAGTGCCGTTTCAGGATCGGAGTCGAGCGCGCCTTCGAGCTGCTCGATCGAAGCATCCTCGGCGGAGATGCCGAGGCGCTTCAGTACGTCGCTTCCGCGACGCAGCCGCGATTCGCGCTCGTCCGCCATGTCACCGATGCCGACGGGAGCGGCGGCCGGTACCATCGGCCGCAGCGGACCCGGCCGATGTGCCGGCCGGCGCCGTCGCCTCCGTAGAGGGATGCTCGAAGGAGCGGATCTTCTCCGTCACGTGGTTGGCCACCCACTTCGGATCCCACCATTCCACGGGATCCACGTGGATCCCGTCGACCATCATGCTGAAGTGCAAGTGGTCGCCGGCGGCGAGGCCGGTTTCGCCCGTGCGGCCGATCGAATCGCCGCGCTGAACCGCTTGACCTACCGCCACGCTGATCGAGCTCAGGTGCCCGTAAAGCGAAAACAACCCGAGCCCGTGATCGAGGATCACCGCATTTCCATAGATGCCCAGGTTCTCGGCGAACGCCACCTTGCCGTTGTTCTCCGCGACGACCGGGCTTTGACGGAGCGAGGCGAGGTCGAAGCCTAGGTGTGTCTGCGAGTCGATGATCTTGTCGTCGTGCTTGTAGGTACGCCGATCAGCGAAGCTCGACAGCGGTGCGGAATCCGGCTGTCGCAGGAAGACCTCGGTCCAGAGGACACGTGGCTCCGATTGGCTGCACACCTTGCGAATCGTCTCCTCACTCTTCTGCCGCAGCGTGCGGTTGATCTCTAGATAGCCCGCGACCAGATCGTCGGTCGGCGGCAGGTGATTGAGCTCGAGCAACTCGGGCACTTTCCTCTTGAGGAACGCGTCGTCGACGTCCAACGTGCGCTCGGCGAACTGGCGAGGTTTGATCGACACCCAGAAGTCCGTCTCGCGCCGATTGCCGGCGGCGTCCTCGGCGAAGATCTTCGGCCGCGCGCCGACCGTGAGGTCCTGCGGCACCGCGAACAGCGCTACGGCGGTGTCGGGATCCGGAAGCAGGCCTTTGGCACCCGGGAAGACGTACCGCTCGACCGCGACACCGCTGCGCACCGCGTCCCTCGAGACCTTGTAGACGACCACGTCGCTGCCGCCGAGCCGCATGTAGTGCTGGGTGGTCAGAGCCTCCACGTTGGGGGGCGTGTAGTCGATCTGGAACGGGAGCGTGAGCACCGGGGGCGTCGAGCGGAAGAGGTTCAACCAGGAGCCGTCCTTGGCCGAGACGACGAGCGTGGCCGGCCCTTCCGGAATCTTCGCGTCGCGTGGAGCGACCGGCAACGTGAACGCCTTCTCGTAGACGCCGCTGCCGCGCCAACTCGCGGTTGGGTAGGTTTCGGAGAGCACTTGGTACCGCGTGCCCGCCGCGTCGATCGAGACCTCGACCGATGCCAGGCCTGTACCGCGATCGGCCACGTCGAGCGCGATCTCCGCTTGACGGCCGAGATACTGCAGCGGTTGACGCATCCGCGCCGTCGGCCGCGACCACTCGAACTTCACCCAGACGAGATAGGCAACCGCCACCACGACGACGAGGCTCGTCCAGAGGCCCAACCGACTCAGGAACCCGCCGGCGCGCGAGTCCCGGCGTGGCGAGTCGCCGAGCATGCGAGTTCATAGAGGCGAGGTCTGCGACTGTCAACACGGCAGGCGCGCGTGGTATTTCCAAACGATCGATGCCGCTGATCGTCTGCCGCTACCATGAGATCACGCTGAAGCGGGGCAACCGCGCGCGGTTCGCGGGCCAGCTCGTCGACAACCTGCGCCGCGCGACCGCCGACTTGCCCGTCGGCCGCATCGCCGACCTGCACGGACGTATCGTCCTCGTGGTGCGCGACGAGTCTGTGTGGCCCGCGGCGCGCGAGCGGCTCGCGCGCGTGTTCGGCGTCGCCAACTTCTCCCTCGCCAAGAGCGTGGCGCTCGCCGGGGCTGCGCCGACCGACTCGAGCTCGCTCGCGCACGCGGTGCTCGCAGACCTCGCGGCGCGCCGCTTCGAATCCTTCCGCGTCGTCACGCGGCGCGCCGACAAGCAGTTTCCCCTGACTTCACCCGAGGTGAGCGCGCGAGTCGGCGCCGTCGTCAAGGAGGGGACCGGCGCGCGTGTCGATCTCGACGCCGCCGAGCTCACCGTCACGATCGAGATCCTCCCCGGCGAAGCGCTCTACTCCGTGGAGAAAGTCCCGGGAGCGGGTGGCCTTCCAATCGGCGTCTCGGGGCACGTCGTGGCGCTGCTGTCGGGGGGGATCGACTCGCCGGTAGCGGCGGCGCGCATGATGCGGCGTGGTTGCCGCGTGAGCTTCGTCCATTTCCACAGCGTGCCCTACCTCGACCGCTCGAGTCAGCAGAAGACTCGCGAGATCGTCCGCCGGCTGACCACATACCAACTGGATGCACGCCTCGTGCTCGTGCCGTTCGGCGAAGTGCAGAAGGAGATCGTGACTCGAGTGGCGCCGCCGCCGAGGGTGGTTCTCTACCGCAGGTTCATGCTGCGCATCGCCTCGGAGATCGCACGGCGGATCGGGGCCGAGGCGCTGGTCACCGGCGATTGCCTCGGACAGGTTGCCTCGCAGACGCTCGCCAATCTCGCAGTCGTGGAGCGCGCCGCCACCCTGCCGCTGTTCCGCCCGCTGATCGGCATGGACAAGCTCGAAGTGAGCGACGAGGCCCGCCGCCTCGGCACGTTCGAGATCTCGATCGAGCCGGACCAGGATTGCTGCTCGCTATTCGTGCCGCGCCATCCGACCACTCGCGCGCGGCTGGACCGCATCGAGGCGCTCGAATCGGGCCTGGACGTCGCGAGGTGGGTGGCGGACGCGGTCGAAGGAGCGACGATCGAGCGCTACCGCTTCCCGGCTCTCGGTGCCGCGGAGGCCGAGCCGCTCGCGCGATGACCACACCGCGCGAGCTCGGCGCGCTCGGCGCGCTCGGCGAAGCATACTTGCGAAATCAGCTCGCGCAGGCTCGCCTGCGCGGCGAGTTTCGCCCGAGCCGGCGCGAAGACGTCGGCGAGATCGAGAAGCTCGAGGTCACGGAGCGCCGGGAAGCCAGTGGTGCCGGCCTTGACGCGCTTCGCCGTGGTGAAGTCGCCTACGGCGTTCTCGCGGCGGGTGCCAGCACGCGCATGAATCTCGCGGAGATGCCTTCCGGGGCGCGCCGGCTGCTCGAGCGCGCGGGCCGCACGGAGCTCAAGAGCAAGGCGCTCGTGCCGGTCGTCGAGCTCGATGGTCGCGTGCTTTCGTTTCTCGATCTCTTTCTCGCCAACGTCGAGCGCTTGTCGGCCGAATCCCGTACCGCTTGTCCGATCGTCGTGCTTGTGAGCCAGTCCAACGCCGTCGAGATCGAGCAGCACGTCGGCCGTACCGGCAAGATCCCGCCGGACGACGTGATGACGTTTCGCCAGAGCCTCGATCCGCAGGTCGTGGCCACGGTGGAGGACGTCGAGCGGGCGCGCAAGAACTTCGCTTCCGAGCGCGACGTCGCGAGCGCGCTCGAGCTGTCGAGGGCGTTTGCAGGCCGCGATCTGGCGATCGGAAAGCCGGGCGGCCACGGCGAGTTCCTGCACCAATTGATCTCCTCCGGCACGCTCGGCCGCTTGCTCCGGCGTGGCGTTCGCTACGTGAGCATCCGCAACATCGACAACATCGGCGGCCTTCTCGACCATCGCTGGATGACGATTCTCGGTCGCATGGTCTTGTCGGGGCGGAATTTCGTCGTCGAGGTGTCCCGCCGGCCGGACGGTCCGGCCGGAAAGGGCGGCGCGCTTATCCTTCGCCCAGGCGGCGAGCTCGAGATCGCGGAAGATCCGGCCTTCGCCGGCACCGGGGTCGATCCCCGCGCCTCCTACTACATCAACAACGCGACGGCGCTTCTCAAGGTGGACTACCTCTTTCGAATCTACGAGACGTCGGCCCGGGAGATTCTCGCCGCCGAGCCGCGCGCGCTCGCGGAGATCGCCGAGCGGGGCCGGCGGAAGTTCCCCGTGCTGATCGACGTCAAGCCCGCAGCGCTGTCGAATGGTGCCGTCGCCGGCGCGTTCGTGCGCGAGACCAACCTATGGGAGTCGACGGGCGTGGAGCGTGGGCTCGGCGTGGATGCGGCCGGCGTGTTCTCCGTCAAGGACATCGAGGAAACCTTCGCGCAGGCGAGCGCGGCGGAGCAGCGACGGCTGGCGCTTCGCGTCCGCTTCGCGGCCACCAAGAAGTGGGAAGACTACGAGGGGATCAACGCGGCGCTGGCGCCGCATCTCGCCCGCCGCATCTTCGAGGGTCCTCTCCTGACCGAGCCCTGATCCGCTCGCCCCGCCTCCGTGGAACCTCTACGCCCGTGCTGCGCGGCGCGCGTCGCCTCGCGCGGCGGCCTCGAGCGCCGCGATCGTGCGCTCGCGGTCGGGCACGGTCGGCTCGTGGCGCCGCCGAAAGCTCGGCCCGCGCGCCCACACGGCGAGCGCACGAACCGCGACCTCCGGCTTGAAGAACGCCTCGTTCGGCGTCTCCAGCATGTTCATCATACGGACGAAGGCACGGTACACGACCGGGTCGACGCGGGTCGCGGGCATCACGCCGTCGTCGAAGAACGAGTCGAGGAGCCGTCCTAGCGGCCGGGCCGGCTCGGCCCCGACCTTTCGTGACGCCACGTGATCGGCGCCAACCGATGCACGGTAGAAAGGCTCGATCTCCTCGCGCGCCGCGCGATCGAGGAAGCCGGCAGCGGCGGCGACGTCGCCGGCTGCCGCGTCGAGCGCCTCACCCAGGAGGCCCGCGTGCATGAACGCCTGGCTCGTGCCGCGGCCGTAGAGCGGATTGGTGTGATAAGCGGCGTCACCGACCGCGAAAAAGCCCGCCGCGAGCGGCTCTCCCGAACGATCGACGAAGCGGCGCAGGCAGTTCTCGAGACCGCCCATGCCGAGCACCTCGCGGCCGAGCACCGGAAGGGGATCGGCGATCTGCGGATCGACGAACGGCGCGATGCCCGGCAACGCGCGAGCCATCGTCTCGAACGCGTCCGCGTGGCTCAGCACCTTGAGACGAGGAATCGAAAGGTGCGAGGCGAAGGTGATCGAATACGCTCGGTTGTCGGCGGGAAAGACGGCGAACTTGATCCAGCCGAAATCGCCCATCGTCGGCTCGCCACCCGGAGCTGGGAAGTCGCGATCGGGGCGGCGACGGTAGAAGCGTGTGTAATAGAGCACCGCGGAGGGCGAGCGCCGCTCGTAGGGCCGGGGCGCGCCGATGGCCTCGAGCCAGTCGCCCGCGCGCGATCCTCGGCCGGAAGCGTCGACGACCAGGTCGGCGGCGATCGAGCGGCTCTTCCCGCCGGAGGTGACGCGGACGCCGCGTACCGAGGGTACCTTGCCGGCGCGGGCGAGCAGCCCCTCCACCATGGCCCCGCACACGATCTCGATTCTCGGCACCTCTTGCACGTAGCGTCGCAGCACCCACTCGAATGTCGTGCGCCGACAGCCGATCGTCACCAGCTCGTCGTCGCCCGGCTCCGCTACGAGTCGTCCGAGGCTCGGCGGCGGAAAATCGAGCAGGCGAAGCTCCCGAGCGCCCTGCGCCAGGAGCTCGGCGTAGAGATCCGGATATCCTCGCCGCAACAGGTTGCAGAGCCTCGCGAGAAACACGTGCGAGTGGCGGCTCTGCGGCACCCGCCGGCGGGACCAGCCGGCGAAAGCGTCTTCGGGCGACTCGGCATCGGGGTCGGGATCGGCTTCGAGGACGAGAACCTCGGCGTCGCGCTCGGCGAGAGCCAGCGCGGCCGCCAGGCCGGCGATGGAGCCGCCGATGACCACGACGCGCCGACCGTCGAGGTCGACCGGAACATATCGCGAGATGACAGCCATCGGAAACGACGAGCGACCGACTATAATGGGAGGCATGAAGAAGGTCACGTACCGTGTCCGGCCGGAGACGGCGGTGCTGACTCGCGGGTTCGACCCGCACCTCTCCGTCGGCTCGGCGCGCCCGCCGGTCTATCGCACCTCGACGTTCGTGTTCTCGAGCCCCGAG
>JBEVNX010000165.1:0-5437 GCA_040507895.1 Binatia bacterium
GACATCGCCCGCGATGGCACGGGCCAGGGCGTGAACGTCGCTTCGACCGCTGCGCTCGCGGTCGCAGCCCAGATGCCGGTGATCGCTTCGGGCGGAGTGGCCTCGCTCGACGACGTGCGGGCGCTCCGCGCCGAGCAGGCCAGCGGAATCATCGCCACGATCATCGGTCGAGCGCTTTACACGGGGACGGTCCGGCTCTCCGAGGCGATTGCCGCGGCTCGCTAGCCGCCGACGAGCCATGCTCGCCAAACGCATCATTCCCTGCCTCGACGTGAAGGACGGGCGCGTCGTCAAAGGGGTGAATTTCGTCGAGTTGCGGGACGCGGGCGATCCGGTCGAGATCGCCGCCCGCTACGACACCGAGGGCGCCGACGAGCTCACCTTCCTCGACATCGCGGCCTCGCACGAAAGGCGATCGATTCTCCTCGACGTCGTGCGGCGCACGGCGGAGACGGTGTTCATACCGCTCACGGTCGGGGGAGGGGTCCGCGAGCTCGGCGACATCCGCGCGCTGCTCAACGCGGGAGCCGACAAGGTCTCGATCAATACCGCCGCGGTGGGTCGGCCGGAGCTCGTGCGCGAAGCCGCCGAGCGGTTCGGCACGCAGTGCATCGTGGTCGCGGTGGATGCCAAGCGGGTCGGTGGCAGCTGGGAGGTCTTCACCCACGGCGGGCGTACGCCGACGGGGCTCGACGCGATCGACTGGACGCGCCGAATGGAAAGTTACGGCGCGGGAGAGATCCTCCTCACCAGCATGGACCGCGACGGAACCAAGCTTGGCTACGACCTCTCGCTGACGGCCGCGATCGCCGCCGCCGTGCGCGTACCGGTCGTCGCTTCGGGCGGTGTTGGATCCCTCGAGCACCTCTACGACGGGCTCGCAGCCGGCGCCGACGCCGTGCTAGCGGCCTCGATCTTCCACTACCGCGAGTTCACGATCGGCGAAGCCAAGCGGCATCTCGCCGAGCGGGGCATCGCGGTGCGCCCGATCTGACGCGGGGCCGGCGTCCCTCAGCCGCCGAGGCGTTCGCGGATCGCGTCGAGCAGAGCCGTCATGTTCGGTTCAATCGCTTCTCGCAGCGCTTGCTCGGCCGAAACGGCGATCTTCTCGAGATTCTCGGGGGGCACGTCGATCGACGACGGTCGGAAGCGGACGTCCGCTTCGATGCGCACGCGCGTCCAATCGCTCGCCGGCTCGTAGAACGTCTTGGCGCGCGATTCGTAGCCGTATCCGCGGAGGGTCGACTGCACGCAGTAGCTTTTGTCGATCCACAGCGCTTCCTCATCCCAAACGAACGCGGCGGCGGGCAGCAAACGGCCGAGTAGTGCCGGAGGCCGGATCCTCCAACGACTCTGGACGCGCGTCCTTCCCTTCGACATGGGCCTCCGAGAGAGAACCTCGACCGATTCGATGCCGGGAAGATGCGGCAGCAGCTCGTGGAGGCGATCGCGGACGAGGGGATAGACGTCGTCCGCGGAATGGAGCAGAAAATCTTCTCGCTCGATGCGCATCGCGGGTCGCCGGGCTCTAGAAGCGGCGCACCACGCCGATCACCCGCTCGACGTCCGCGTCGGAAAGCGCGCAATGGAGCGGCAGCGTGAGAACCTCTTGGAAAGCGGCTTCACTCACCGGTAGCGACACCCCTCCGCGCCGGTAGTACGCGTGCAGGTGGTTCGGCGCGTAGTGGATGGCGGTCTCGATGTCGGCATCCTTCAAGAGGCTCATGAGCGCGTGGCGCCGACCTCCGATCACGCGGACGACGTAGATGTGCGGCGCCGCCTCGCGGTAGTCGACCTCGAGCGGTCGCACCATGCCGAGCGGCCGGAAGGCGTCGTCGTATCGTCGGCAGATCGCGCGGCGGCGCTCGACGAACTCCTCGAGCTTGCCGAGCTGTACGAGCCCGATGGCGGCGTTGATCGCGCCCATGTGATAGCGAAACCCTTGCGCGACCACGTCGAACGCCAGGCCTCGCGGCGCGCCGGGTGCGCCATCGGTGGAGGCGCGGCGTACTCCCAGGTGCCGCGCTTCGCGCATGCGCTCCGCGAGCTCGCCGTCGCGACACGCGATCGCACCGCCCTCGCCGCAGGTGATGTTCTTGATCGAGTCGAAGCTGAAGCAGGCGATCTCGCCGCCGCCGACGCGCCGTCCTCCGCATGTCGCGCCGAGGGCATGCGCGGCGTCCTCGACGACGTGGAGGCGGTGCTTCGCGGCGAGCGCCGCGAGCGCCTCGAGATCGCAGGCGGCGCCCGCGTAGTGCACGGGCATCAAGGCGCGCGTACGGGCCGTGATCCGGCGCTCGACGTCCGCGACGTCCACGTTGAGGGTGCGGGGATCGACCTCGCACGGAACCGGTCGCGCGCCGGTCGCCGAGATCGCTTGGAAGGAGGCGAGGTAGGTGATCGACGGGACGACGACCTCGTCGCCCGGACCGATGCGGAGGGCATCGAGGGCGAGGTGGAGCGCGGAGGTGCCGGTGTTCACGGCCACGACGTGCGCGGCGCCCAGGTACTCGCCGAGGGCCCGTTCGAAGGCCACCACGGGAGCGCTGTGGCCGAAATAACCCGTCGCGAACACCTCGCGCACCGCGGCCAGCTCTGCCTCGCCGAGGCAACCCTGCGAAACCTTGATCATGCAATGGCTCGGCAACGCCTTAGAGTATGCTCGAGCCGCGACCAGGCCAAGCTTGCGCAATCGGCGCGCCGCGCGATAGCGTCGCGGCGTATCATCGCTGGCGCGCACCTCCTCCGACCCCCTCGAGAAACGCGCGAATCGTCGTTCCGAGGAGGTCCGGCCGATCGATCGTCAGGTGATGGAATGCGCTGGGGATCTCGATCGATCGACCTTGCCGGCAAGCCGCGGCCAGCTTGGCGATGGCTGCCCGGCTCACCATCGTGCTGTGCTCGCCGCGGACGAACAGCACGGGGAATTCGAGTTCGCGCAGCCGGTCGCGCACGTCGAACGCCTCGTGCGCACCGAGCGAGCTGCGGTCGAACTTCGTCGTCCAGCGACCTTGCTCTCGCCGCATGCCGTGCCGGGCGACGTGCGCGAGAACGGCGGGCGTGGCGATCGTGTCCTGGGGCAAAGGACGGAAGCTGGCGACCGCCGCCTCCAGCGTGTCGTAGCTCGCCGGCGCGAGCATGCCGAGCAGCCGCAGGTAGCGTGAGCTGACGGCGCCGAGCGACGCCCGCCCGTCGACCATCACGAGGGCAGAGAGGCTTCGAGGATTGTCTACGCCGTGGCGCAAGGCCACGAACGAGCCTAGCGAGTGACCGATCAGCGCCGGCTTCTCGAGGCCGAGCTCGGCCATGACGTGCGCGACGTCTTCCGCATAGTCGGCGATCCGGTACGCGCCGCCGGGAGCCCAGCCGCTCTCGCCGTGGCCACGGAGATCGAGGGCGTACGCGCGGAATCCCGAACCGAGATGCGGCACCACGAAGTCCCACCACCGGGCATGCGCCGATCCCCCGTGCAGCAACACCACCGCCGGGCCGCGGCCGCCGTGATCGACAACGTGGAGGCGCAGGCCCGCTCGCGTGATGAACCGATCGACCAAAGTTAGTGGACTAGCGCGACGCCCGGGATCCGAGCGGCACGTAGTGTTGCACGCCTTTCTTCATCGTACGGATCTCCTTGAGGAGCGCGTCGAGATCGGCCGGCTGCGCGACGAAGTCGATCTCGGAGCTTTGCACGACGAGGAGCGGGCTCTCGCTATAGTGGTAGAAGAACTGGCGGTAGGCTTCGGCGACGCGCTCGAGGTAGGCGGGTGCGATTCGCCGCTCGTAGTCGCGGTCGCGCCGGCGCATTCGCCGCGCCAGCACGTCGCCGCGAGCCTCGAGGTAGACGACGAGATCCGGACGGACCGCGCGCGCGTCGAGCAGCCGGTAGATCTGGTGGTAGAGCGCGTACTCGTCGGTGTCGAGGTTGAGACGCGCGAAGATCTGGTCTTTGGGGAAAAAGTAGTCCGCGACCACCGCTTGCTCGAAGAGATCGCGCTGCGCGAGCTGGGATTGCTGGCGATAGCGGGAGAGCAGGAAGAAGATCTGGGTGGCGAACGCGTATTTTTCGGGAGCCTCGTAGAATTTTCGCAAGAAGGGGTTCTCTTCGCCTTCCTCCAGCACGAGCCGGGCGCCGAGTGCCTCGGCGAGCCGCTCCGCCAAGCTCGTCTTGCCGACGGCGATGGGTCCCTCCACCACGATGTAGCGTCCCGACATGGCCTCCGAGCGGCTTCAGCTATCATAGGAACTGCGCCCGCCGCGAGAGCAGCCGACCGCCTTGCTTTTCGCGCGCGCTTTCATCTTGATGGACGGACGAGACGACTCAGCGGTTGGAGGGACAGGTGGCGGAACCGACGCGCGCGCGAGCGGGTAAGCTCTTCATGGTCGGTGTGCCCGGACCGACGCTCGACCGCGCCACGCGGTCGTTCCTGAAAGCCCACGCGGTGGCGGGCGTGATCCTGTTCGACCGCAACGTCGGTGACCTCGGCGCGCTCATGGCGCTGACCGCCGAGCTCCATGCGATCTCTCCCGACCGGCCAATCCTGGTCGGCATCGATCACGAGGGCGGGCGGGTGTCGCGGCTGGGCGAGCCGTTCACCCAATTCCCGCCAGCGGCCGTGGTCGGTCGCGCGAGGTCGCCGCACCTCGCGTACCGTCAGGGGGTCGCGATGGGGGAGGAGCTGCGCAGCGTCGGCATCGACATCGATTTCGCCCCCGTGCTCGACGTCGCCTCGAACCCAAGCAATCCCGTGATCGGCGACCGCTCATTCGGCGCGCACCCGCGGACCGTCTCGCGGCTCGGCATCTCGCTCGTCCACGGCCTGCAGCGCACGGGGGTGGTTGCGGTCGGCAAGCATTTTCCAGGACACGGCGACACCCAGGTCGATTCGCATCTCGATCTGCCGATCGTGCGCCGCAGCGCGGCCGAGCTCGATCGCGTCGAGCTGTTCCCGTTTCGTCGCTCGATCCAGGGCGGCATCGAGGCGCTCATGACGGCGCACGTGGTCTTCACCGAGCTCGACGCCGAGCGCCCGGCCACGCTGTCACGGCCGATCCTCACCGACGTCTTGCGCGAGCGACTGCGCTTCCGCGGCGTGCTGTTCTCCGACGATCTCGAGATGAAGGCGATCAGCGATCGCTTCGCGGCCGGGGAGGCGGCCGTCCTGGCGATCGAAGCGGGCGTCGACTGGTTGCTGACGTGCCAGACTCTCGACTTCGCCGAGCAGGCCATCAGCGGCCTCGTGCGGGCCGCGGCGCGCCGGCCGCGCCTCGCCGCTCGAATGGAGGAAGCAGCCGCCCGCAACGATGCGCTGCGCCGCAACCACTTGCGGCGTCTACGCCGGCCGTACGCCTATCCGCCGATTCCCGCCGAAGGGCTGGCGAACCACCGTGACCTGGTGAAATGGATCGAAGAGCGAGCTGCACAAGCCCGCGCTTGACG
>JBEVNX010000178.1:0-9389 GCA_040507895.1 Binatia bacterium
ATCGTCTCGCCGGCGACGGCGTGGGCGCGGCGATTGCCATCGTCGAGCACGTCGGCGACCAGCGAGGGGCGCGCGTCGATCTCGCGCCGGCGCTCCTGGATCGGCTTCAGGTCTTCGACCACGTGGCGGATCATGATCTTCTTGCACTCCAGGCAGCCGATCGAGGCGCTCTTGCAGCCCTTGTCGACGTAGGCGAGCTCCTCCGGCGTGCAGTAGATCTTGTGCAAGCTCTGGTACGCGGGGCAATCCTTGGGATCGCCGGGGTCCGTGCGACGCGCGCGGCGAGGATCGGTCATCATCTTGCCGAGCTTCGCCTCGACGTCGGCGATCGGCTCGGAGAGGAACACCGCGTTGTTGTAGCTCTTGCTCATCTTCCGCCCGTCGAGGCCCGCGATCTTCGGCACCTCGCTGAGCAGCGCCTCCGGCTCGGGGAACACCGGCCGGTAGAGATGGTTGAAGCGCCGGGCCAGCTCGCGCGTGAACTCGACGTGCGGCACCTGGTCGGCGCCCACCGGCACCAGATTCGCCTTGTACATGAGGATGTCGGCCGCCTGCAGAACCGGGTAGCCCAAGTGGCCGAAGTTGATCTTCGTCATCTCCGACTCGTCGTCGGATTCGACGAGGCCGAGCTCGCGCGCCTGCTCCTTGACGGTGGGATTGCGCAGCAGCCACGGCGTCGGCGTGATCATCGCGAAGATCAGGAACAGCTCGGCATGCTCGAGCATCGCCGACTGGCGGAAGATCACCGATCGCTCGGGATCGAGACCGACCGCGAGCCAGTCCGCGACCATGTCCCGCGTGTTCTGCGCGATGCCGCCGGTCTCCTCGAACGAGGTCGTCAGCGCGTGCCAGTCGGCGACGAAGAAGAACGATCGATAGCTCGCCTGCAGCCGCACCCAGTTCTTGAGCGTGCCGTGGAGGTGGCCGAGATGGAGGCGACCGGTCGGGCGAAATCCGCTGAGCAGGGTCTGTGAGGTCATCAAAGCAAGACGTCGAGAAGCAGTTGAATCGGGCGGCGGACGAGCAATCCGAGCGTGTGGGACATGAGCAAGAGTAGCAGGATCAGGAAGCCGAACGGCTCGATGCGGGCGAACCGGCGCGCCAAATCGATCGGCAGCAAGCCGGCCAGCACGCGCCCGCCGTCGAGCGGAGGAATCGGGATCAGATTGAAGACGCCGAGAAACACGTTCATCAACACGATGCGCTGCGCGATCATCGCCACCGGGAACAACAGCCGCTCGAACAGCGCATCTTGGCCGTGGGTCGCGTGGGCCGTGATGGCACGAAACAGCAGCGCCCCGGCGGTGGCGAGCGCGAAGTTGGTGAGCGGGCCGGCCGCGGCGACCAGCACCATGTCGCGCTTGGGCTGGCGAAGCCGTGCGAAGTCGACCGGCACCGGCTTCGCCCAACCGAACAGAAACCCGGTGTTGGTAACGAGCAGCAGCAGCGGCAGCACCACGCTTCCGATCGGATCGATGTGCGGCAACGGGTTCAGCGTGAGCCGTCCGGCCCGCCTCGCCGTGTCGTCACCGAGCCAGTTGGCGACGTAACCGTGCGCGACCTCATGAAAGACCACGGCGACGAGCACCGGGAGGATCCACAGCGAGATCTGCAGCAGCTGCTCGCGCACGTGCGCGACTTGTAACACCCGTCCAAAACGTCCGCAACGCGACTGGGCCGACTCACTTCGCTCGCGAATCAATCGGTGCGCGACGGCGCGTCGAGCGCGGGTGAAAGCGGCGATGGAGCTCGCGCAGCCGGGAGCGCGCCACGTCGGTATAGATCTGCGTGGTGGCGATGTCGGAGTGGCCGAGCATCGCTTGCACCGCACGGAGATCCGCGCCGCCCTCAAGGAGGTGCGTGGCGAACGAGTGGCGCAGCCGGTGCGGGCTCACTTCGGGGAGGCCGAGCGCCAGCGCGCGGCGGCCGAGCAGCTTCCAGAAGCCCTGGCGGGACATCGCGCGGCCGCGCCTGGTGACGAACACGTGCGGGCTCGCGCTCCCGGCGAGCAACGCTGCGCGCGGTCCGTCGAGATACGCGCGTAGCGCCTCGCGGGCAGGCATGCCGACCGGCACGGGGCGCTCCTTGTTGCCCTTGCCGATCACCACCACGTATCCGCCGTCGAGGTTCAGCTGCGAGAGCCGCAGCCCGACCAGCTCCGACACGCGGAGCCCCGCTCCGTAGAGCGTCTCGAGCATGGCGCGATCGCGCGCTCCCGTCGGGCCGTCGAAGGACGCCTCGAGCAGCCGGCGCACGTCCTCGCGCGTCCACGGCCGGGGAAGCCGGCGAGGAAGCCGCGCGGATCGAACGCGCGCGGCTGGGCTCTTCTCGACCGAGCCGTTCGCCTCGAGAAAGCGGAGCCAGCCGCGGGCCGCGGACAAGCTGCGCGCGACGCTCGCCGGCTTCTGGCACCGATCGCGCAGCCAGCCGAGGTAGTCGACGAGATCCTCGGCGGCGACGGCACGCGGATCGCGCCGCCCGCGCGACGACAAGAACGAAAGCAGCGCGGCGAGATCGCGGCCGTACGCATCCAGGGTGTTCCGCGACAGCCCTCGATTGGTCGCCAAGTACGCCAAATAGCCGTCGACGCTGCGATCGAGCGCGCTCGCGGCGTGCGTCGGCGCTCCCGGCGCGGACACGCTGCTCACCTCTTGTCCGCGTCGACGCGCGCTCTCACCGCTTCGCAGAGTTCCTCCATGCGCCTCCAGTCCTGGATCTTCCTCCCGCTCGAATCGGTCACGTAGAACACGTCGTAGACGTGGTGGAGCACGGTGGAGATCTTGGCGAGGTGGATGAGACAGCCCTGGCGATAGAGCGTGTTGGTGATCGTGAACAAGAGACCGATCTGGTCCTGGGCGGATACCTCGATCAGGCTGTAATAGTCTGAGTCCTGAAGGTCGAACGTCACCGACGTCGGGATGGTCGGCATCGTACGGCGCGACAGCACGGTCGGCCGCTGCGAGCGCTCCACCAGCTGCTCCACGGACACCCGGCCCGCGAGCACGCCTTCGAGCGTCTCGCGCACGCGCTGCCAGCGCTCCTCGTCGAGCACGCGATCCGTCGACTCGGCGTGTGACAGCCGGAAGACGTCGAGCGCAACTCCGTCCTGGCTGGTGGTGATCTGCGCGCCGACGATGTTCATGCCGTGCGCGGCGAGCACGCCGGCGATCATCGAGAAGAGGCCGGGCCGATCCGCTGCACACACGGTGAACTCGCTGAACTCGCGGTCGGGAAAGTGACGGATCGAGGTGACCAGCGCGCCGCCGCCGTTGCGAAAGTCGTGCAGCAGCTCGACGTGATGCGGAAAGCTCTGCTCGGGAGTGGTGAGGAAGTAGCTTCCCGGCATCGTCGCCAGCGTGTGCTCGACCGCATTCCGCAGCGGCTCGCGATCGGCGAGAGCGCGGCGCAGGCGATCCTTGACGCGCTCGACCCGCGCCTCGCGCGCCTCTTCGAGCAGCTCGCCCTTCTCGAAGAGCTCGAGCGCCCGCATGTAGAGCTCACCGAGGAGTAGGTCGCGCCAGTTGTTCCACACGTTCGGGGCCACCGACCGCATGTCCGCGAACGTCATGACGTAGAGCTTCTTCAGCACCTCGACGCTGCCCACGTGCTTGGCGAAGTCGACGATGACCCGGTCGTCGTGCAGATCGCGGTGCTGAGCGACGTGCGACATCAACAGGTGATGGCGCACCAGCCGCTCGACCTGTGCCACCTCGTCGTCGTCGAACCTCATGCGCCGCGCCACGCCCTCGGCGAGCCGCGCGCCGCGGTCCGAGTGGCCGTGGCCGTGCCCCTTGCCGATGTCGTGCAGCAACATGGCAAGGTAGAGGACCTGCGGCCGCTCGATCTCGTGCATCACCTGGGTGAGCAGTGGGCAGCTCGCGCGCTGGTCACCCGCGCCGAGCGCCTCGAGCTCCATGATGCCGCGCAGCGTGTGCTCGTCGACCGTATAGATGTGGTAGAAATCGCGGATCACCATACAGCGGAGCTGACCGAACTCCGGCACGATGGCGCCGAGCACTCCGATGTCGTGCATGGTTCGCAGCGTGGGGGCGATCCGCGCGCGGCCGCGCAGGACCTCGAGGAAGCCCTGCACGACACTGGGCTCGGCGCGCGCGGCTTCGATCGCCGGGGCCGTCCCGACCAGCAGCTCGCGCGCGCGGCTGCCGATCTCGACGCCGTGGCGCTGTGACTCGACGAAGACGCCGACGGCGTTGGCGGGATCTTGAAGGATCGTCGGGTCGTCGATGACGATCTCGCCCCCCTGGATCCGTAGGCCCGGGCGGATGCGGCGGCTGAAGATGCGGCCGATGCGGTGATAGGAGCGGTTGGTCTCGAGGCAGCGGTCGGTCACCAGCTGCCCGAAGCGGCGGATGCGGGCCGCGTGCAGGTAGTAGTCCCGCAGAAACTCCTCGACCGCCCGCCGCTCGTCGGCGTCGTGATAGCCGAGCGTGGCCGCAACCCGCTCCTGGTGCTCGAAGGTGAGCTGGTCGTGGTGGCTGGCAGTGAGGAAGTGCAGCGTGTTGCGCACCTTCCACAGGAAGTCCTGCGACGCGAGCACGAGGTCGAGCTCGCTCTGCGGGACCACGCCCTTCTGAACGATCTCGCGCAGCGAGCGCACCTTGAACTTCACGCGCGCCATCCACAGCGCGCCGTGTAGGTCGCGCAAGCCGCCCTCGCCTTCCTTGACGTGCGGCTCGAGCAGGAACACCGAGCTGCCGTACTGCCGGTGGCGCTCGGCGGTCTGCGCCACGGCTTCCTTGAGGAAGCGGTCGGGGTTGCGCCGCACGATGTCGGTCTCGACGATGCGGTCGAAGTCCATCGCCAGCTCGGAGTCGCCGCACAGGAAACGAGCATCGAGGAGCGCGGTTTTCACCTTGAAGTCGCGCGCGGCCAGCCGAGCGCACTCGGGCACGCTGCGCACCGCGTGGCCCACTTGCAATCCGGTATCCCACAGGCTGTAGAGGATCTTCTCGGCCACGCTCTCGACGAACGGGTTCACCTTCCAGGGATAGAGGAACAGCAGGTCGACGTCGGAGAATGGATTCAGCTCGCCGCGACCGTATCCGCCTTGCGCGAGCACGGCGCACTTCTGGTTCACTCGCGCGTTGCGTCGGCTGAAGTCCGCCACCGCCGCGGCGTGCAGGAAGCCGACCGTGCGGTCCATGACCTCGGTAAAGGCCGTCACGACCTGCGCTCCGCTGGCCCCGGCCGCGTTCCAGTCCTCGAGCCGTGTGCGGGCGCGCTGGACCACCGCCTTGGAGACGAGCCCGAGGTCGTCCTGGCGCCCGTCGGGGCGCGGGAAGGCGATCTCGTCCAGGGAAAAGGCGAGCGCGGTCTCTGGATTGGCGAGGTTCATCGCAAAGCGGTCACAGTACCGTCAATCGCCGCCGGCGGCGAGAGCCCCGGGGATTTCACAGGGTCTTGGCGAGCTTGGTCTGCGCGATGTAACGTCGCACGCCCTCGTAGATGCCTTCGGCGAGCGCGCGCTGATATTTCGTGGTGCCGAGCCGCCGTCCATCCACGGAGTTGGTGAGGAAGGAGACCTCGACGAGGACGCAGGGCATGTAGGCGCCCACCAGGACGTAGAACGGGCCTTCCTTCACTCCGAGATCCTCGACGCCGTCCCACTCGGCGCCCAGCCGCGAGACCACCGCGCCCTGGAGCTGCTCGGCGAGCTGCTTCGATTCTTCGACCTTGTAGGTCTGGCGGAGGTCGCTCAGGATGTACGATAAGTCCGGGATCTCGCCCGCGAGCTTGGGATCGTGCGGGTCCCAGTGCAGGTTGTTCTCCATCGCCGCCAGGCGAAGCGTGCCGCGATTCTCGGTGTTGTTGAGATAGTAGATCTCGACGCCGCGCAGCGCCGTGTTCGAGCTCGCGTTGGCGTGCACGGAGAGGAACAGATCCGCGCCCTGCGAATTGGCGAGCGCGGTCCGCTCTTCGAGCGAGAGAAAGCGGTCGTCGCGGCGAGTGAGGAACACTTCGATCCCGTCGCCGCGCAGGCGCGCGGCGAGAAGGTTCGAGACGTTCAACACGACGTCCTTCTCGGCGAGCCCCCGAAAGCCCCGCGCCCCCGGATCCTTACCGCCGTGCCCGGGGTCGATCACCACGCGAAACGTGCGGGTGGCTTCGGGTGGACGCTCCGCGCGGCGGGGGGCGCGACCGATGCGCGCGGGCGGCGCACCGGCCGGCTCCGACGGTGCCGGCGGGTTCGTCGTCGCGGAGACCTGTGCGCCGTCGATTGGCGCGGGGGCCGCGTCCGGCTTCGCTGTCTGCGGCGCCGTCGCCTCGCCCGGCCGCTTGCCCTTGAGATCGACGACCAAGCGGTGGGGATCGGAAAGCACGAAGGCGTGCGCTTCGACGTTGCGGGCCAGATCGAGCACGACTCTCGCGGTCTCGTTCGTGTACTGTCCAGTGCGGATGCGACGTAGGACGTCGTCTCCCACTTCGAGCGCCTCGCGCGCCTCCGGTCCGATCTTGGCTCCCGTGAAGTCGATCACCAGCCGGTCAGGAGACCCGGAAGCCCTGTCCGGGCTCACCACCTCGATGTGATACTCGGCGGGCCCGGAGAGATCGACGAGCAACCGGCTGTATTCGTGCGTACCGATGTAGCGGATGCGCTCCACCATCGTCGGCTGCGCGCCCCGAGCGAGCACCGTCGCGGACTGGCCGATCATCGCGGCGAGCGCCGCGAGCAGGAACGCGATGGACGGAAGCATGCGGCTTCGAGTCATCACGCCTTCCCGTCCCGCTTGGCGCGTTCGACGAGCGCCGCGAGCGCCGTCATGGCCTCGATCGGGGTCAGCGTGAGGGGATCGATCGCGCGCAGCTCCTCCAGGAGGGCGCTCGACGATGCCGTCGGCGCCGCGAAGAGCCCGAGCTGCCCCGACCGAGCCCCCCGTGCGACGAGCCGCGGCTCCCCCGCCTCGTCCCGCTCGCCGCATTCGAGATTGCGCAGAATCTCCCGCGCGCGCATCACCACGCCCTCGGGCACGCCCGCGAGGCGCGCGACGTGAATGCCGTAACTCTGACTCGCCGGACCCGACACGATACGGCGCAGGAAGACGACGTCCCCCTGCCACTCCTTGACCGCCACGCAACAGTTCACCACGCGCTCCGCCGTTTCGGCGAGCTCGGTGAGCTCGTGGAAATGCGTGGCGAACAAGGTCTTCGGGCGCGCCGCGGAAACGTGCAGATGTTCCGCCACCGCCCAGGCGATCGAGATGCCGTCGAACGTCGACGTACCGCGGCCGATCTCGTCGAGCACGACCAGCGAACGCGGGGTCAGGTGAGCGAGGATGTGCGCGGTCTCCTTCATCTCGACCATGAACGTCGAATCGCCGGCCGCGAGATTGTCGGCCGCCCCGACGCGCGTGAAGATGCGATCGACGACGCCGATCGTCGCGCGTGAGGCGGGCACGAACCCGCCCATCTGCGCCATCAGCACGATCAGCGCGTTCTGGCGGAGGTATGTCGATTTCCCGGCCATGTTCGGGCCGGTGAGGATCACGATCTGCGCGCGCTCCGGATCGAGCTCCGTGTCGTTCGGCACGAAGCGCCCGGGCGGCAGCGTGCGCTCGACCACCGGGTGGCGCCCTTCGCGCACGTCGAGCGCGCCCGAGTGGTCGAGCATGGGCCGTACGTAGCGGCCGTCGACGGCGATTTCCGCCAGCGAGCGTAAGGCGTCGAGCTGGGCGAACGCGCCCGCCGTCGAGCCGATCGCGGGGAGATGGCGAGACACCTCCTCGACAAGCCCGCCGAACAGCTCGGCCTCGAGCGCGCACAGCCGCTCCTCGGCGCCGAGGACCTTGGCCTCGTGCTCCTTGAGCTCCGGAGTGACGAAGCGCTCGCCGCCGGCGATCGTCTGCTTGCGCTGATAGTCGGTCGGCACGAGCCTGAGGTTCGAGTTGGTGACCTCGATGTGGTAGCCGAAGACCTTGTTGTAACGCACCTTGAGCGAAGCGATCCCGGTGCGCGCTCGCTCGCGTGCCTCGAGCGCCGAGATCCAGCTCTTGCCGTCGTGGCGGAGCGCGCGGAGCTGATCGACCTCTGCCGAGTAGCCGGCACGGATGAGGTCGCCCTGCCGGGACGAGAGCGGCGGCACGTCCACGAGCGCCGCCGCGATCCGGTCCCGCAGCTCGGGCAACGCATGCAGTTGGTCGTGGACCGAGCGCAGCAGCGACGATCGCACGGCGGAGAGGCGGGTCCGCGCGGCGTCGGTGCGCGCCAGCGCTTGGCGCAGGCGCACGAGATCCCGTGGCGAAGCAGTGCCCGCCCCCACCCGCGCGGCCAGCCGTTCGAGATCGCCGAGGCCGTCGAGGGTGGTGGCGAGGTCGTCGCGCAGCGGCGCGTCCTCGGCGAGCTCCTCCACCGCGTCGAGCCGCTCGCCGATGCGCGCGAGGTCGAGCAGCGGGTAGAGCAGCCAGCGGCGCAGAGCGCGCGCCCCCATCGGCGTGCGCGTCCGATCGAGCACGGCGAGCAGCGAGCCCGCACGCTCGCCGCGAACGGTCTCGATCAGCTCGAGGTTGCGCCGGCTCGTCTCGTCGAGGACCAAGAACTCCCGGGTCTCGTAGTGCTCCGGAGCTCGCAAGTGCTCGATGCCGACGAGTTGCTCCTCGAGATAGCCGAGAAGCGCGCCGAGCGCCGCCGCAGCGAGCGGCCGGCCGCGCCAGGGGGCGACGGAGTCGGCGCCGTGACGAGCTTCCATCCATACGAAGAATCGCTCGCGGGAGAACGTGCTGGCGGGAAGCTCGCTCGTGCGCAGCGCTCCGCCGGCGCCACCGAGCGGCGGCGCAGCGGTCGACCCGGCGGCGACGATCATCTCGCGCGGAGCCAGGCGCCGGAGCTCTTCCGCCAGCGCCTCGCTGGAATCGATCTCGGCCGCGCGGAGCTCGCCCGTGGAGAGGTCGACGAGGGCGAGAGCCGCGCGTGTGCCTTCGATCCGCACCGCGGCCAAATAGCTCGGCGCCCGCGGATCGAGGCTCTCCTCGTCGAGAATCGTCCCCGGCGAGATCACGCGCACGACCCTGCGCTCCACGATCCCCTTGGCGAGCGCCGGATCTTCGACCTGCTCGCAGATCGCCACCTTGTGGCCGTGCTCGAGGAGCTTCTGGACGTACGGCTTGACCGAATGGTGCGGCACGCCGCACAAGGGGATCGCCGTGTCGTCGGACTTGTTGCGGGAGGTGAGCGTGAGATCGAGGATACGGCTCGCGCGCTCGGCGTCCTCGAAGAACATCTCGTAGAAGTCGCCGAGCCGGAACATCAAGATGGCGTCGCGATGACGCTCCTTGAGGCGCAGGTACTGCGCCAGCATCGGAGTCACCTTCACGCCTGCACCCGCCGCCACCGCTCTCTCGCTCAGATCTTCTTCCGCTTGCGGCCGATGTAGT